>PLKS01000123.1:0-166 GCA_003140665.1 Opitutaceae bacterium | reverse complement strand
ATCGGCCGCAAGGGCCAGAACGCACGGCTTACGTCGCGGCTCATCGGCTGGCGCATCGACATCGAGGAGTTCAAGGCGGAGGGCGATGACCCGAGGGGCAACGCGGTGGCGTCTCTCGTGAAGTCGCTCGGCCTGGACCCCGCTATCGCCGGGCGCCTGGTCGACA
>PLKS01000021.1 GCA_003140665.1 Opitutaceae bacterium | reverse complement strand
ACGATTCACGCCGGCGTGCTGATCCAGTACGTGCCGATGGTGGCGAAACGCATCACCGGGATTGTGAGCCGGGGTGGCGCGATTCTGGCGCAGTGGATGACGCACCACCACAGGCAGAATTTCCTGTACGAGAACTTCGACCGCATCGCCGACAACCCGGACATTGACATCGTGTATGTCGTCACGCCGCCGGGATTGCACGCGCCGTTCGCCATCCGCGCGGCGAAGGCCGGCAAGCATGTCATCTGCGAGAAGCCGATGGCCAATACCGTGGCGGAGTGCGACGCGATCATCGCGGCCTGCCATGCGGCCGGCGTCCGGCTGACGGTCGGCTACCGGCTGCACTACGAGCCGCATCACGCCGAGCTTGCCCGGCTGGCGCGGGAGAAAGTGTTCGGCGCCTTCACGCGAATGAAGGGGGAAAACGGCTTCGAGATGGGCACGGAGGACGCCCATTCGGACGCATGGCGCGTCAGCAAGAAGCTCGCCGGCGGCGGACCGTTGATGGACATGGGGGTCTACGTCATCCAGGCGGTCTGCATGGCCAAGGTGGAGGCGGCCCCCGTCGCCGTGACGGCGAAGTTCGGGCCGGTGACGCGGCCGAAGCTCTTCTCGGAGGTCGAGGAGTCGGTGACCTGGACGATGGAGTATGCCGACGGGGCGCAGGGGAAATGCCTCGCGACCTATGCCGATGCGGTGAGCCGTTTCCGGGCGGACGCGGAGCGCGGCTGGGCGCAGCTCGAAGACCCCGCATTCTACTATGACGACCCGGTGCTTACGACCTCCCGGGGAAAGGTGCATCTTCCCAACGTCAACCACCAGGTGGCGCAGCTGGACGGCATGGCTGAGGAGCTGATCGCGGGCCGGCCATCGATCGCGCCCGGCGAAATGGGCCGCCGCGACGTCGCCATCATCGAGGCGATCTACGCCGCCGCCAATAGCGGCCAGCGGGTCGAGGTGAAGGCCTGAGACGGGGCAGGGACGGGTTCCGCCGCGAGATCCGCGGCCGCCGGCGTTGGCTCACGCGAACTCGATGAGTCCCCTTGGCGTCTAATGCCCGGGGCGCCAGTCCGGCATCACAAAGCAGAAGGCATCGTACCGGATCTCGCTCCAGGCCAGTTCCGGCACCGGGTTTCCGGGGAACAGGGGGATCCTGACCGGAGTGAACCTTATCCTCACCCGGATGGAGGCGCGGCCCTCGGTCAGGGCACGGGGCACAAGGAACTCGTCGTCCCGGAACCTGCGGTTGGAGGTCTGCACGACGTGCTGCGTCGCTCCCAGCTCCTCCTTCGGGTTGGAATAGACGCAGGTGTTGCTGCCCGCCAGGTACCAGGTTCCCGCGGGCATCCAGTCTGGTGCCCTGCCATCGTCCGCGGAGACAGAGACCTCCGCCCGCTGGTTCGGGAAGCCATAGTCGAGCTTCCTGCGCAGGAGGACCCCCAGGTTGCTCGGATCGAGCCTCAGGGTGAACTCCGACGTTCCCGTGGTCTTCCGGCCGGTGTCGGCCTCGGCCGGGAACACCACCCGTGAACCGGGCCCTGCCACATGGTCGACCCCCAGTTCGTAGCGCGAGGTGATCTCATAGGGCGCGGAGGCTTCCGGGGACGCGTAGCCGTGCGCGCGCTCGTCCGAGGGATCGCCGACCCTTAGGCGATCCGTCCTTATGAGCGACGGGCTGGGGATGCCGTACCAGAAGGTGACCGACCGGTAATGCTCGGCGGATTCATCGGTGCCGCCGTGCTCCAGGCAGATCAGCGCGTTCTTCCCAAACGGCATCATGTCGGCCAGGAGGAACCGGTACGCGGACTCGATCCTGTCCTCGGCGTTCATGGCGGACGCGGGGTCGCGCGCCCCGACAGGATGGCCCGCGAACGGCAGCGTCATGTTTCGTCCTCCCCAGTAATCCCCGCCGCCGCCCCATTCCTCGGTGCCGGTCCCCTGGCCCTGGGGGCTTTGGCTGTCATCGAAGAAGAACCGCGGGTCGCCCTCGAGCGTGACCAGGTCCGCGCGGTCGGAGAAGATGAACGAGGTGCCGACGAAGCTGCCCGACCAGTCGCCTCCGCCCTCGGCCTGGCGGGTGTCGAGGAGAACGAGGTCCCTCCCGGGCTCCGGCACGCCGTGGTCCCGGTAGCTCGCGTGGAAATATCCCAGGCGGTTGGGCGCCTCGCGCAGGGGCTGAAACCGGGCGGTCCAGCGGATCTCCCGGACCTCGGCGCCGCCGGCGCCGAGGAGCTCAATCCTGGCCGACCGGAAAAACGGCATCGGGAAATAGCACGCCAGGTGCACGCGCTCGGCGTCAAAGCGGATGTTCACCGGGAAGGCCTTCACGAGGTATTCGCGGTTGTCGCGGTTGTAGAGGGTGCCCGAGCCGAAGAAGAGGCAGATGGGCGCGTCGATGGAGGGGTGGGGAAGGCCGTCCCACGTCACGCGCAGGCGCATGCGGCCGAACTCGATCGCCGCTGCGCGCGGGACCGAGAGCTCGAGGGCCCTCAGCGTGGCCGGATGCTCGACCTGCGTGTCGAGGAGCACCGCGGTTTCCTCGGGTCCCACCGCCGAAAGCACGCCCTCCCTTGCGTAGATTCCCGCCCGTTCACCGTCCGGCGTCCCGGGCTGCGGCGCGATGTCGGTTCCGGAGCGCCCGATAAGGGCGAGGACATCAGCGCCGGGCGGCGTCGCGGCGTCCCACGCCCTTATCGGCTGGGATAGGGGCGCACCGGCGACGTACTGGTCGTAGATGTAGTAACCGGTCCCATAATGGGTGCGGGTATAGGCCATCTGGAACGACTTGCCGAAGGCAATGGGAACCCACATCAGGTCCGCGCCCATGGTCGTCGACCACGTGACCGCAAGCGGTGAGGGTAGGGCGGCGGTGGGCACGAAAACCGATCCATCGACCGGCCTGGTAGGATCCGGGGTCGACGTCTCGGCTAGGAGGTGATCGGAACCATCGACGACATAATGCCAGGGGCTTCCATGCCAGTGGTTGTACCGGGCGAAATAGAGCACGCCGGGCCCCGCCACATCGAGCGTCACGTTGAAGTCATCCGCCATCTGATAGAGGAAGTGGCTGGCGTCCGCACCCTCATTGCCACCGGAGCGGTCATAGGTGCTTCGCATGTAGGCTCGCGCCCCGATACGCTGGGTCGGCCACTGCTCCCACATCCGGTAGCAGTCGAGCCCGACAGGTATTACCGGCGGCCCGTCATCGGCGGTTTCCGCCGCGGCTCCCGGGCTACCCACGAGAAGGAGCGTCGCAAGGACAAGAACAGCGGACGGTCCAGGCGAACAAGGTGGGCGAGGGGTTGGTCTCATTCGGGGTCCCGGAACCCAGGTCGAGGTTCGTGACGACCGGGTCCAGGCCAGTATCTGAATCAGACGGCCTCAAAGCGCAACCGCAGGCTATTTGAATTGAGTCCATGGCGCCTGCCGCAATGAATTCCGGCATGGCCAAGAAAAAATCCGTCAAGAAGGTAAAAGCGAAAATGGTCCCCAAGAAGAAGAAGCCCCCCTAGATTTGGCAGCCGGGTTTCGGCAGACTGGGATCAGTCCCGAACTTCCATATGGAGGCGATGGTGGATAGTGCCGCAACCGCGCGCGCTGCTCGAGGAACACGAAACCAACATCCTGTCTTCGGCTCCCATGGAGAAACTGGATGTCTTGGGCCTGTATTACATGCCAAAAGATGGGGTGGAGAAGTGGCTGCCCGCTGTTGTTCTTCGAGCCAGCACGGTCTTGGAGACCTATCTCCTCAAGCGAAGCGGACAAAAAATCCAGGCCGGTCTCGGATTGCGCGGCACCCCACAGATTTAGCGAGGTTCTATCGTCCCTTTTTGAGAGCCGCCTGGCGGGGCCTTATCCGATGGATCGGGCATCGATTCGCCCGGCAAATAGTTGGCGTACGGCGAGACAAAAACAAATGGAAGGGTCATCCTGCAATCGACCGGTGCGCCCTTGACCTGAGCCGGACGAAATCGCCACTTCCGAATCGCTGCGACCGCAGCTTCTCCAAATAAGACATCATCAGCTTCGACAACCGACGTATCTGCTACCTTGCCGTCGGCGCGAACGGTAAACACGACAACGGCTTTCCCGGTCAGGATCGACTCAAGGTCGAAAGGATAATCGGGCTCGATTTCACGGGTCGCCACCGGGCGGACGTCGACTGCGTTGATGCTGTAAACGCCCGCCTTTAGCGGCGGAACCTGGTTTTCGACAGGATGCTCTGTGACGAAATCGGTACCCGCGCATCCGGCCATCGCTGCGGAGGCAAGTAAGACCAAACTCCATCTTCTCCATGAGGTGGACACGGGAATCGTGCGTAACTGAACTATACGTCGTCGCTCATCTCGGCGCAAACAACGTGAAAACACAATTTCAGTAAACCAAAATCACGCTGCGGAGTGCTGTGTTGTGGCCTGCGGGCTCGCCCAACCGATCAGATTCGCACCGCTCATCCCCGATTCCTGCACTAGCCGCTGGACCATAGGTTATGATTCATTGAATTGCCTGGCTGGCGGCCCGGCGTTCTGATTGATCGCAACAAACGCCATCCCCGGGATCTTTATCGGACGCCGATACCTAAACTCGGTTGCGATGGGCTCTTTGGGCTACCTGGTATATATTATGGTTCATGACATTGCTTAGCAAACGGGCCAATCTGCCGATACACGTTAGGGAAACGGAAGGCCGCAATCTGACGGATTGCCGGATACCCACCGTTCGGAAAACGGCGGGTTCTTGACGCGCCGGATTCGCATTGGTCAATCACCCCCCGTTGGCGACAGGGCAGAATGCGCCCAAGTAAAAGATGACCCTATAGACCGTCACGGGGTTCCATCGAGAACCTCGGTCAAGCGGAAACACCGCGCTCTGCTAGACTCGAACCATGGCTCATTCAACAACCTGCCTGGCTCTTGCGGTCGCCTTTTCTCAATTCTTGTAGGGATCAAAGTAGGAGGGCTCACCCTTTGAAGGGGGGGCCACAGTCGCGCCCCCTCCCTTTGGGTTTTTCTTTGAAGCAAGGTCCTTGAACCTACTCGTGGCTCTTGGCGTAGCATTTTTCTTTTTGGGCTTCATATGATTTTTGGTCACTGCGTCATTTGCTAGCGTCTGCAATATACGGCGTTCGATTCTTGAAAAACTGTGTCGAAGTCGGTTTGAACGCGTCACAGAACCTTTGATTCCGTTCGAATTGCCGGTCAACGCTTTTGATGCCAATCGACTGCTTAAGAAATAAGCATACCGGACTTTACGTCCGAAGTTGGATGTCCCAAGATCCGCGGACCCAATGAAGTACGCTCTGCGCAAGCTGGCTAAGAACCCCGGCTTCACGGTAGTAGCGCTTGCGAAGCTCGCCCTGGGCATTGGCGTGAATTCCGCGGCTTTCACGGTGCTGAATCGGCTCCTGCTTCGGCCGCTTCCGTTTCGTGACCCGGACCACCTTGTCCAGGTCTGGACCTCCTCGGCCCGGGAGACCTACATCATTTTCACATCGAATGAAGCCGATGTCCTGCGCGAGATGAACGCCTTCCTCGACAGTCTGCCGGGCACCTGAGCCTCCTGGGCATTTGTGCGGCAAGACCGAACGGGATCCAACAGCCCATGAACCTCGATATCCGCCCGGCCACCGCCGAAGACGTGCCGGTGTTGCTGGATCTGATCGGGCAGCTTGCCGCCTACGAAAAGATGTCCCACCGGGTTGAGGCCACCGTCGAGGGCCTGCGGCGGACGCTGTTTCCCGCCAGCGGGGCGCCAGCCGCGGAATGCATCCTGGCCTTTGTGGACGGCCAGCCTGCCGGGTATGCCGCCTACTTCACGACCTATTCGACGTTCATGGCCAAGCCTGGACTCTTTATGGAGGATCTGTTCGTGAAGCCGGGGACGCGCAAGAAGGGGATCGGCCGGGCGCTCATTCTCCACATTGCGCGATTGGCCAACCGACGCGGCTGCGGGCGGATGGAATGGACGGTCCTCGACTGGAACAAGCCGGCGATCGATTTCTACGCGTCGCTCGGGGCGCAGACGCTTCCCGACTGGCGGGTGTGCCGATTGTCGGAGGACGCGCTGGCGCGGCACGCGGAGAGGGGCCCCATGGGGGCCCCGGAAAGCGCTTAAGATTTGCCAAGCTGGCGGGCGCTGCATTCTGCTCGGGAAAGCCCTCCACCGATGCCCCACGTGCCCGATCTCCGCAGTCCCTACGCCAAGGTCGGCCGCCTCGTCTACCTTGGGCGGATGCTGGACAAGATACGCCTCCATTCCCTTGGCAAGCTGCCGCCCGACTACGTCGAGAACGTCGGCGACAGCAAGCCGGGCATGTTCGACGCCCGCTGCTGTGCGTTCCTGGGGGTTGCCTACGACGAAATCAGGCGGCGCGCGCTCGAGGGGGGAACCGACGAGGCCGTGCTTGACTGGATCGAGAAGCGCGGCGCCCGGCGCACGGACGAGGAGTGCTATGTCTGGAACTCCTTCCTCATGAAGCGCGGCTGGCATGACCAGCCCGACCTCGCCCAGCGCCTTCAAATGCGCGTGAGGGAAGGGGGCCTTGAAGGCAAGCCGATCGAGACCTTCTTTGATTTCATCGACTTTGACGAGGGCCGCGACCCCGTTTCGGCGAGGGCCTGGGAGGGCGTCCAGCCCTAGATGAGGAGCAGCGCCGGCTTCTCAAGCAAGTCCTTGAGGGCGGCGAGGAACGTGGCGCCGACGGCGCCGTCGACGACGCGGTGGTCGCTCGAAAGCGTCAGGGTCATCCGCTGGCCGATGACGATCGAGTCGTCCTTCACGACGGGCTTCGTGACGGTGGTTCCCACGGCCAGGATGGCGGCATTGGGCGGGTTGATGATCGCGGCGAACCGGTCGATCCCCATCATCCCCAGGTTGGAGACGCAGAAGGTGCCTCCGGTGTACTCGTCCGGGGCGAGCTTGCGCTCCTTGGCCCGCTTGCCGAGCGCCTTGGCCTCGGAGCTTATGGCAAAGATCGTCTTCAGGTGCGCGTCGCGGATCACCGGGGTGATCAACCCGTCCTCGATCGCCACGGCGAACGAGACATGGGCGGCGGGATGCTGCCGGATGGCGGTGCCCTCCCAGGAGCAGTTGACCGCGGGAACCCGGCGGAGGGCGTCAGCCGACGCCTTCAGGATGAAGTCGTTGACCGAGAGCCTGACGCCCTCCTTTTCCAGCGCCGCGTTCAGCTGCGCGCGCAGCTCGAGGATCGGGCCGGCATCGATCTCGATATCGAGGTAGTAGTGCGGGATCTGGGTCTTCGATTCCAGAAGGCGACGCGCGATGGTCGCCCTGATGTTGGAGACCGGAACCACCTTGTCCTCCTGCACGGGTCCCCGTGAGGAAACGGCGGCGCTGCTCGCAACGGAGGCGGAAACGCCCTTCCCCTCGGCGGCCGCAGGCGCGGAGAGGATGTCCGCCCTGACGATCCGGCCGCCCGGCCCGCTGCCCGCGATGCCCGAGGGGTCCATCCCTTTCTCGGCGGCGAGCTTCCGGGCAAGGGGAGAAATCTTGATTCGTCCTCCGGCCGCCTCGGCAGGAGGCGCGGCGGCCGCCTTTGGCGCCGTGGCTGCGGCAGCAGCCGGCGCGGGAG
>PLKS01000065.1 GCA_003140665.1 Opitutaceae bacterium | reverse complement strand
GCCATCGCGCTCGAAATCGCGCCCGCCGCCATCGCCGCAGGAATTGCGCAGCTAGAATCGGTCCCCGGGCGCTTCGAGCGCGTGAATGCCGGCCAGCCGTTTCTGGTAGTCGTGGATTATGCGCACACCGACGACGCGCTGCGAAACGCGCTGGGCATGCTCAGGGCGATCACCCCGGGCCGGCTGCTGGTCGTGTTCGGCTGCGGGGGAAACAGGGACCGGACCAAGCGTCCCCGCATGGTGCAGGCCGTGCAGGAGGTCGCCGACCACGCGTTCGCAACCGCCGACAATCCCCGCTCAGAGCAGGTCGAGAAGATCTTTGGGGACATGAGGGCGGGCGTCAGCGACCCCGCCAAGATCACCTGGATTGACGACCGGCGCCGCGCAATCAGCCTTGCACTCGACATGGCGAGGGCCGGCGACAGCCTGCTGATCGCGGGCAAGGGCCACGAGGGCTACCAGGAGTTCGCGGACACCGTCATCCCGTTTGACGACCGTCAGGTCGTGCGCGAGCTGATCGCGATCAAGGCGCTGCGAACATGAAGGCCGCCTTTGATCCGGACTCCCTTTCAGCCTGGACCGGCGGCCGGTGGTCGGGCGCTCCGCCGTCCGCGGTGGTCGGCTTTTCCGTCGATTCCCGCGGCCTGTCGCCTGGACAGGCCTTTGTCGCCCTTAGGACCGACCGCCGCGACGGCCACGATTTCCTGGGTTCGGCCCTCAAGGCGGGAGCGGCCGCGGCGGTTGTCGCGCGCGCCAACCCCAAGGTCGCCCTACCGCAGCTCGTGGTGGCCGACCCCCTGGCGGCGCTGCAGGCGATCGCCCGCGAACACCGCAGGAATTTTCGAGGGACCGTCGTCGGGATCACGGGCAGCGCGGGCAAGACCTCCACCAAGGAGCTCCTTGCGCTCCTTCTCGGGGGGGAGGGCGCCGGGGTGCTCGCGACCGAGGGCAACCTGAACAACCAGATCGGCGTCGCGCTCACGCTCTGCCGGCTTGACCCGGCGCGGCATCGCTTTGCGGTGGTCGAGGCGGGGATCAGCGCCCCCGGGGAGATGGGCGCGCTCGCGGCGATGATCGAGCCCGACATCGTCCTTGTCACGATCGTGGGGCCCGCCCATCTCGCCGACCTGGGCGGACTCGACTCCGTGGCCCACGAGAAGGCCGTGCTGGCCGGGTCCATCCGCAAGGGCGGGATCTGCGTGTTCCCGAGCTCCTGCGAGGCCTATCCCGCTTTCCGGTCGCTGCCGGCGTCGAGCTGCCTGGTGGTCGAGGCCGCCGTGGAACTTGACGACCGGGAGCCGCCGGCAGGACGGGCCCGTTTCGCGTCGACGCACTCCGGGGGGTTCACCTCGGTCGCCGTGGCCTTCGGCCCCCCCCCGCCCGTGGCGGTGAGGCTTTACCGCGTGACCGACGGCATGGCCCAGAACACCGCGATGGCGGTCTGCGTCGCGCTGAGGTCCGGCATGAGCAGGGAGCAGGTCGCGCGAAGGATGCTTTCGTGGCGCCCGTCGCCGCTCAGGGGGGAATGGAGGTTTTCGGATGGCAAGAGGCTCTATCTCGACTGCTACAACGCCAACCCGGCATCGATGGCGGACGCATTGGCGGCGTTCGGGGCGGTCGCCCCCCGCGACGAGCCGCGGCTCTTCGTCATAGGGTGCATGGAGGAGCTTGGGGCTGATTCGCAGCGTTACCACCTCGAGCTCGGCAGGTCCCTCGCGCTTCGCCCTGGCGACCGCGTGGTCGCAATAGGCGGCCAAGCCGGCGCGATCCGTCAGGGCGCGATGGAAGGCGGATGCGCCGAGGGCCAGATAGAGACCGCCGACACCGTGGAGCCGCTGTCCGCGCAGCTGGCCGGATTCCGGGGCTCGGTGTTCGTGAAGGGCAGCCGGCGCCATGCGCTGGAAAAGGCGCTCGTGGGAACGGAGTATGCGGAGGCATCCCATGCTTAGCTACCTGTCCAACTACGCCGACGTGTTCGGGCCGCTTCGGGTCCTTCACTACATCACGATTCGCACGCTCCTGGCGGCGGGCACGGCCGCCCTGATCGGGTTCCTGATCGGCCCGTGGCTCATCGCGCACCTGCGCCGGCTCAAGTTCGGCCAGCACTATGACGACGACCGGACCGGGGACCTTGCGAGCCGCTTCGACAAGAAAAACACGCCGACCATGGGCGGCCTGCTTATTTTCGCGAGCGTGCTCGGGAGCTCATTCCTATGGGCGGCGCCGAACGTATGGGTGGTCGTGGCCCTGTTCGTCTATGCGGCCCTCACGGCCGTGGGGTTCCGGGACGACTACCTGAAGGTGGTTCGCAAGAACCGTCACGGGATCTCCTCGGGCGCAAAGATATTCTGGCAGTCGGTAACGACCGCGCTCGCGCTCGCGGCGCTCCTTATGCACCCGGCAAGCTCCGAGAAGATCCGGGAGCTCTGGGTGCCCTTCGTCAAGCATCCCGTGGTCGCCAGCATGCCGATCGCGGCGCTTGCCGTCCTGATCTACCTCTGGATCGTGGGATTCTCCAACGCGATCAACCTGACCGACGGGCTCGACGGGCTCGCGATCGGCTGCACGATCACGGTGGCCCTCACCTACGGGATCATGGCCTACGCGGCCGGCAACGCAAAGATCGCGGACTACCTTCTCATCAGCTTCGTTCCGGGCACCGGCGAGCTCACCGTCGTCTGCGGGGCGCTCGTGGGGGCGGGGCTTGCCTTCCTCTGGTACAACTCGCATCCGGCCGAGGTGTTCATGGGCGACACCGGGTCGCTGGCGCTGGGAGGCCTCCTGGGGATGATCGCCTTCATGGTCCAGCAGCCGCTGACGCTCGTGCTGGTGGGAGGGGTGTTCGTGTGGGAGCTTCTGTCGGTCGTCATCCAGGTCGGGTATTTCAAGGCCACCCGGAGCCGCTATGGGGAGGGGAGGCGCTTCTTCCTCATGGCCCCGATCCACCACCATTTCCAGAAGCTGGGCTGGCCCGAGACGAAGATCGTCCTGCGCTTCTGGATTCTATCGCTTATTTTTGCCCTGGCCGGGCTGGGAACGCTGAAGATTCGCTGAACGATGTCCCTCGCCATTCCAGAATTCCTCAGCGCAAGGCTCGGCCTTCCCGTGGCCGTCCTCGGCGGCGGCGTGAGCGGCGACGGCGCCCTTTCCCTCCTGTCCCGCCTGGGCGCGAGGGCGGACCTCTACGATCGGAACGGAGCCGAGTTCACGCCGGACCGGGCGCGCGGGCACGGCCTCGTCGTATTCTCGCCCGGATTCAACCTTCACCATCCCTGGCTCGAGATGGCCAGGAAGGCCGGCTGCATCTGCATGGCGGAAATCGACTTTGCCTCGGTGTTCTGGCTCGGCCGGATCGTCGCGGTGACCGGGACAAACGGCAAGACGACCCTCGCCGAGTTTCTGGCCCATGCGCTTGGCGCAGCCGGCAGGCGCGCGCGCGCCGCTGGCAACATCGGGCTGCCCTTCGCGCAGCTCGTTGCCGACGAGGATGGGGGAACGCCGCAGGCCATGGCGATATGCGAGGTGAGCTCATTCCAGGCCGAGCAGCTGGGGCACTTCAGCGCGGATGCCGTCATCTGGACGAACTTTGCCGAGGACCATCTCGAACGGCACCCCGGGATGGAGGCCTACTTCGCGGCCAAATGGGAGCTGGTGACCCGGACCCGGTCGAGCCGACTCTTCGCGGGGAGCTCGGTGCAGCGGTACGCCTCGCAGTTCGGACGCTCGATCCCACCCGCCTCGTGTGTCGCATCGGAGGGCCAGCGCAGGGACGCGCGTCTCAGGGGGACGCCGTTTGAGTCCTATCCCCAACGGGAGAATTTCATCCTCGCGGCCGCCTGGTGGCGGAGCGAGGGCCTCGACGAGACCGTGCTCTATGGCGCGGCCAAGGGCTTCCGGCTGGGCCGCCACCGGCTCTCGCGAGTGGCGGTGATAGACGGCGTGGCCTACTGGAACGACTCGAAGGCCACGAATTTTCACGCCGTGGAGGCCGCGCTCGCCGGCCTGGAGGGCCCGGTCGTGCTGATTGCCGGGGGCCGGTCCAAGGGAGGCGACCTGGCGGCCTTTGTCCGCAGGATCTCCCCGCGCGTCGCCTGCGCCGTCCTTGTCGGTGAAACCGGCCCCGCCCTGGCCGCGGCATTCGAGGCGTGCGGCGTTCCACACGCGCTGCGCGACACGCTTGAGGGCGCGGTCCGCGCCGCAGCCGGGGCCGCGCATCCGGGTGGCAACGTCTTGCTCAGCCCGGGCTTCGCCAGCTTTGACATGTTCCGGGGATACGAGGACCGGGGCGACCGCTTTGAAAAGGCCGTCAACGAACTTCATCCGGCCCGAGTTTGACATAGCTTTGGAAACGACAAACGACAACCTGACACCTGCGCGATAAATCGGCATCACTTCCATGAAAATAATCAAGATCCTGGGCATTGCGGCGGGCCTTCATGCGCTCGCCCTGATCCTAATTTTTTCCAACCCGGGCTGCAGCTACAGCAAGGCCGCCGGCCCCGACACGTCGCCGATAGCGCCGGCGCCCGTGAGCGACGCCCCCGCGGCCGTCGCGCCCCCCGATTCCACGACGATCCGGTACAGTCCGACCCGACCGGGAACCGCCGTCGCGTCCGCGCTTGAGACCCAGCCCGTGTCCGGCGTGACGCCGGCCACCACCTACACGGTGGGCAGGGGCGACAGCCTTTGGAGCATCGCAAAGGCGAACCAGATGTCGCGGACGGACCTTGCCGCCGCCAACAGCCTGAACGCCAATGCGGTCCTTCATGTCGGCCAAAAGCTGATCATCCCGACAAAGCCGGCGTCCGCGGGAACCCCGGCGGTCGCCGCACCCGTGGTCACCACCGCGGCCATGGGCGCCCCCGCAGGTCCCGGCGTCCCGGAAAAGCCCGCGATGGAGCCGGAGAGGCACGTCGTCAAGGCGGGGGAGACCCTGGGCGGGATCGCGCGCAAATATGGCGTGCGCCAGGGGGACATCGCCGTTGCGAACAACATCACGGACCCGAGGAAGATCCAGCCCGGCCAGGAGCTGCTGATTCCCGCCAAGTCCGCCCAGGCGGGCGGCAAACAGGCCAAGTCGTCGAAAGCCAGGGCGGAAGCGGGCGACGCGGCGAAGGCCCCGCCCGCGGAGGCCAAAGCCCCGGTTGCGGCGCCGGGCGCCGAGCAGGACCTGGATGCGGGGCTCAAGCCTCCAAGCGCCTCCGACGTTCCGGTGGTCAAGATCGAGGATTCCTCCACGGCCCCGCAGCCGAAGAACCCCTGACGCGCGCCATGGCTAGCGAAAGGTCCGCTGAATCCTTCCGCGCCCGGTCGATCGCAAATCCCGTGGCCGTCGTCCTTGTCTGCGCGATCGGCCTCACCTTCCTCGGCCTCACCATACTCTTCAGCGCCAGCGTCTCGCTCAAGCAGGATCCCTACTTCTATCTCGACAAGCAGGTGCTGGGGGTGGTGGCCGCCGGGATGCTCTGTTTTCTCGCGAGCAGGATCAACCTTGACTATGCGCGCCGGGCCTCGGTGGGGGTGGCCGCCGTGGCGCTCGTCCTGCTCGTCCTCGTGCTCATCCCGCACCTCGGAGTCTCGGTGAAAGGCAGCCGGCGGTGGCTGGGGTACGGCGTGGCGCGCCTTCAGGTTTCCGAGTTTGCGAAGCTCGCGATGGTGTTCTGCATGGCCCATTACCTTGCCCTCAACCAGACGCGGATTGGCGACTTCAAGAGGGGCTATCTCTACCCGCTCGGCATCATCGGCGCGTTCACCGGGCTCATATTGCTCGAGCCCGATTTCGGGACCGCGGCCCTCACCCTGTCGGTGGGCCTCATCCTCCTGTTCCTCGCCGGCGCCAAGTGGCGCTACGTCCTGCCGACGATCGGCCTGTCGGCGGCGGCGTTCGCCATGCTCGTCGCAAACAATCCGAACAGGCTGCGGCGTTTCACGGCATTCATGGACGTCGAAGGCAACAGGCAGGGCGGCACCTACCAGCTCTACCAGTCGCTCGAGGCGTTTGCTGCGGGAGGCATCGGCGGGGCAGGCCTGGGGCAGGGAAGGCAGCAGATCAACTTCCTGCCCGAGGCCCACACGGACTTCATCTTCGCCGTGGTCGGCGAGGAGCTTGGCATGTGGTTCACGCTGGCGGTCGTCGCGGTGTTCGCGGTCATGTTCGTGGCGGGGCTCGCGCACCTGCGACGGGCGCCCAACCTCTTCCACTTCCTGCTCGCCGCGGGGTGCCTGCTCCTGATGTGCCTTCAGTCCATCATCAACCTCGGCGTCGTGACCGGCGTCCTGCCGACCAAGGGGATGTCCCTTCCCTTTATCAGCGCGGGCCTGTCCAACCTCCTGCTCATGGGCCTGCTGGTCGGCATCCTCCTCAACACCCAGCGGACCTGGGGCCGCGCGGGACTCCGGAAGGGCGCGGGGTCGATGCGCGAGGTCCTGGCATGAGCAGGTTCCTCATCTCCTGCGGGGGCACCGGGGGCCACGTCTCGCCGGGCATCTCGCTCGCGGAGGGCCTCACGGCGCGCGGGCACGAGGCAACCCTCCTGATTAGCATGAAGAAGGTGGACGCGCGCCTGGTCGAGAAATACCCCGGGCTGCGTTTTGAGCGCATGCCCGGCCGGGGATTCTCGTGGCACCCCGTGCGAATGGCGCGGTTCGCGTCCTCTCAGGTGTCGGCGCTCAGATACTGCCTTGGGCTCATGCGGGCCAAGCGCCCCGACGCGGTCGTGGGATTTGGCGGCTTCACGTCGGCGTCCGCGGCGATGGCCGGGCGCATGCTGGGCATCCCGGTGGCGCTCCACGAGGCGAACCGGATTCCCGGCATGGCGATACGCGCATTCGGGTCGTTTGCCGCGCGGGTCTACCTTCCCCTGGGCGTCCGGGTCCCCGGCGTGCGGGCCGCGGCGGCGCGGTACGCGGGCCTGCCGGTCCGCCGCGAGATTGTGCGGATGCCGGCCGCGGCCGCCCGGCAGGCGCTGGGCCTCGACCCGAAGCAAAAGGTGCTTGCGATCCTCGGCGGGAGTCAGGGGGCCTCCGCGCTCAATGCATGGGCGCGCGAGCGCCTCGAGACGCTGGCCTCGGAGGGAATCCAGGTGGTATGCGTGACCGGGCTCGGCAAGGGCGCGCCCGAGACGCTCGCCCTTCGGTCTCGGATGGGCGAGCGGGTGGCGGCCGTCTTCATGCCGTTCTGCGACCGCGTCGCCGAGCTGCTCTCGGCGGCCGACATTGTCATATCGCGCGCGGGCGCGGGAACGCTTGCCGAGCTCATCCGGTGCGAGGTTCCGGCCATCCTTGTCCCGTATCCCCGGGCGGCCTCGGATCACCAGCGGGCCAACGCCGCCTTTTTCGAGCGACAGGGCGGAGGCCTCGTCGTGGAGGAGGCGTCGCTCGGGGGCCTGCATGCCGAGGTGCTCGACCTGATCTTCAACGACTGGCTCCTGCGCCAGTTCCGCGGCAACCTGAGGCGGATGGACCGGGCGAACTCGCTGGAGCTCATGCTGGCGGACCTCGAGGATCTCGCGCGGCCGGCAACCGGCGTGGGTTCCGCGCCCCCGGCGGAGGCGGCCGCATGAGACCGCCGCCGCTCCCTGACCTCTTTGGCCGCGCGGTGTGTCGGATCCACTGCCTTGGCGTGGGCGGGATGGGCGTCGCGCCGCTCGCCATCTACCTCGCGCGGGCCGGGTGGCGGGTGTCGGGGGAGGACGATGCCCTGTCCCGCGAAGTCTCCGTGCTGCTCGCCGGCGCCGGGATCGAGGTCGGGCCGCTTCCCACCGGGTGCGATCTGGTGGTCCGGTCCTCGGCCATCCCGGACTCGCACCGCTCGCTCACCGCCGCGCTGGGCCGCGGACTCGCCTGCGTGAGGCGGGGTGAGCTGCTGGCGGAGGTGCTGCGCGACAAGAAGCTCGTTGCCGTGTGCGGCTCCCACGGGAAGACGACGACGACGGCCATGCTGGTCGCCGTGCTCCGGGGCGCCGGCTTCCCGGCCGGCTACATTGCCGGCGGCCTTTTCAACGACTCGACTCCGCCCGCGGGGGTGGGCTCCAATGAGTGGGTCGTCGCCGAGGTGGACGAGAGCGACGGCACGATCGGCGGGTTCTCCCCCGAGATCACGCTCCTGGTGAATCTCGACTGGGACCATCCCGACCGCTACGGCAGCCCCGCGGACATCGAGGCGGCGTTCGCTGCGCTCTGCGCCCGCACCCGCGGCGCGGTCCTCGTCAGCGACGCCTGCGCCCTCTCGCTCCGGCTCGCCCCGTCCGCCACGACATTCGGGCGGAGCGGCAGCTTCTCCGGCGTCCTTGTCGGCGAGAACGAGGGGCGGATGACGCTGATGCTCGGCGGCCGCTTCAAGCCGGCGGAGGCGCTTGTCAGGGCGACCGGCGATTTCAACGCGTCAAATGCGACCGCGGCGCTTGCCGCCGCGCAGCTGATGGGGGTCGAGCCGTCGCGGCGATCGCTGGCGGACTACGCGGGCGTGCGCAGGCGCCAGGCCGTGCTCATGGACGAGGGTGGCGTGACCGTGATGGAGGACTACGCCCACCATCCCGCCGAGATCCGCGCCCTGCTCTCGAGCCTGCGCAGGCGCGTCGCCACGCGGGGAAGGCTGATCGCCGTGTTTCAGCCCCACCGCTACAGCCGCACCGCGCAGTTCAAGGCAGAGTTCGCCGCCTCCCTGGCGCTGGCGGACAGCGTCCACCTCCTTGACGTCTATCCCGCGGGGGAGTCGCCGGTCTCAGGGGGCACCACGGCCGATGTCTACGCCGAGCTCAAGAGGGGCGCGCCGCTGCTCCCGGTGAACTACCTGCCGGGCGAAGGCCCGGGGCGCCTCGCAGGGCTCCTCCGAGAGGCGAAGCCGGGCGACCTCGTCGTGTTTGTCGGCGCCGGCGACATCGACCAAGGAGCGCGGGTATGGGTTGATGCCGCGAGGAAGGAGGCAGCCCGCACGCTCAGGTGGGACCGGTTCGCCGAGGTGGTGCGCCCGCTTCTTTCCAAGGGGTCCAGGCTCACGCGGGATGAATCCCTGGCGTCGAAGACGACCCTCAGGGTCGGGGGCGCCGCGCGGCTCTATGGCGAGCCTTCGAACGAGGATGACCTGCGCACGCTGCTCCTCGAGGCCGGCAACGCCGGGATCCCCGTCTTCATGCTCGGCCGGGGCTCCAACCTGATCGTGCCCGACGAGGGGGTTGACGGGCTGGTCATTTCTCTCTCCCAAAAGGGGTGGTCCGGCTTCGAGACGCTCTCGGACGGCAGGCTCCGGGCCGGTGCGGGGCTGAGGCTGAAGAACCTGTGCGGGCTTGCGGCGGCGGCCGGGCTGGCGGGCTTCGAGTTCCTGGAGGGGATCCCGGGCAGCGTCGGTGGGGCGCTCAGGATGAACGCGGGCGCCATGGGCGGCTGGATATTCGATGTCGTGGACGAGGTGCGGCTGATGTCAGCCGGCGGCGTGGTAAGCACCGTGCCGCGGTCGGCGATGAACGTCGACTACCGGCAGTGCGCCGAGCTGCGCGATGCGATCGCGCTCAGCGCGGTCCTCAGGCCCATGTCGAGGACCGACGCCGGCGCGGTGGGAAGGCAGATTGACGACTATCGCCGCAAACGGCACGAGACGCAGCCCCGGGAGCCGAGCGCCGGGTGCATCTTCAAGAATCCCCCGGGCGCCTCTGCCGGCCGCCTGATCGAGGAGAGCGGCCTGAAGGGGACGCGGGTGGGCGGCGCGGAAGTCTCCCGCGTGCATGCAAACTTTGTCGTGAACCTGGGGGACGCCACGAGCGCGGATGTCCTCGAGCTGGTTCGCCGGGTGCGGGCGTCGGTCCGCGAGTCCACGGGGGTCGACCTAGAGCCCGAGGTGCTGCTGTACGGCAAGGAATGGAGGGACGTCCTGTGAACGGGCCCGCGATCGCCGTGTTTGCGGGCGGAACATCCGCCGAGCGCGAGGTCTCGACGGGATCGGGGCGCGCGTGCGCAGTCGCCCTGGCGCGATCGTTCGCGACACGGCTGTTCGATGTCGCGGCGGACGCCCTTCCAGGCGGCTATGACCCGGCAAGGCAGGTCGTCTTCTCCACGCTCCACGGCACCTTTGGCGAGGACGGGGGCATGCAGGGTCTGCTTGACGCCGCCGGCGGGGCCTACGCCGGCAGCGGCGCCGCCTCGAGCGCGCTGACGATGGACAAGGCGCTCACCAAGGAGGCCGTGGCCGCCCGCGGGGTGCGCGTGGCCGACGGGATGGTGTTCGATGCCGGGGCCGCGCCTTCGGCGGCCGAGGTCGCGCGGCGGCTTGGACACCGTGTCGTGGTCAAGCCGAACAACCAGGGCAGCAGCGTCGGCCTGAGCGTCGTCGGCGACATGGCGGGACTCGAGACCGCGCTGGGCGCTGTCGCCCGGGGACGCTGGATGGTCGAGCGCCGGATCGAGGGACGTGAGCTTTCGGTGGGCATCCTCGGGGGCTCGGCGATGGGGATCGTCGAGATCAGGCCGGCATCGGGCGTGTACGACTACGCGAGCAAGTACACGAAGGGCATGACGGAATACCTTGCGCCGGCGCCATTGGACGGCCCGCTCAGCGAGACGATCCGGGCCGCGGCGGAGACCGCCTTTGCGGCGTGCGGATGCCGCGACTACGCGCGCGTCGATTTCATGCTCTCGGAGCAGGGCGAGCCGTTTTTGCTCGAAATCAACACGCTTCCTGGCATGAAGGAGACGAGTTTGCTGCCAATGAGCGCGCGCTGCGCGGGACTGGATTTCACGGCCTTGGTGAAGGAGATGGTCTCACCCGCGGTGGAGCGCTTTCGCTCGGGCATCGCCTCGCGCCGACCATGAGCAAAGACACCTTTTCCCTGCCCGAGACCCGCACCTGGAGGGACATTCCCCAGCAGGTGAGGCCGCGCGCCATGTCGAACGAGGGGCGCCGCCGCCTGACGATAGGCGCCTTGCGCGCCACGGTGGGAGCCGCGGTGGCGGGCGCGGTGGCCTGGGGAGCGTGGGAGACGGCGGAGGTGCTTCGGGAGAGTCCCGCGGAAATGACGGACGCGGCCAGGTCCAGCCGGGTCCGGAGCCTGGTGCTGGTCACCGACGGCGTCCTCGACAAGGGCTGGCTGGCACGCACGCTCGCGCTTCCCGGCGACGCGACCCTCATGGGCCTCGACCTGATCAAGCTGCGCTCACGGGTGCTTTCGGACTCCCAGGTGGACTCCGCGTCGGTCACCCGCAATTTCCCCGACACGCTCACCGTGCGCATCTCGGAACGGTCGCCGGTCGCGCGGCTGATGGCCCAGTCGGGAGGCGGGGAGCCGCAGATGCTCCTCATGTCAAGGGATGGGGTCGCGTTCGCGGGCACCGGATTCGATCCCGCCATGGTCGCCTCGCTGCCGTGGATCGACGGGGTGAGGCTCGTTCGCAATGGCGGGTCGATCGCCCCCATCCAGGGAATGCAGGCCGTCGCGGACCTGCTCGCGTCCGCCAAGCTGGAGGCCGAAGGCCTCTATCGGACCTGGAGCGTCATCTCGCTCGCGCGGCTGGCGTCGGACAGCGAGATCGAGGTCCACACCCGCGACGGGATGAGGGTCATCTTCGGGGCGAACCAGGACTACCTGAGGCAGATCGCCAGGCTCGACCTCCTGATCGACGACTCCTCGGACCCGACCCGTCCGCTCAGGGAGGTCAACCTCTCGCTCGGCTCCCAGGTGCCCGTGGCGTACGGAACGGCGGCCCCGACGCTCGGCGGCCCCGTGCCCGGCCCCAGGGGCGCGCCCCCCTCGCGGACCTCCATCACGTTTCCCGCGTTCACCAACCTACACATCGACACGCCACGTGAGCCTTAAAACGACCTTCATCGGGGCAGTTGAAATCGGAACGTCAAAAGTCGTCGCGCTCATCGGCGAGTACACCGGCCGCGAGATCGTGATCATCGGGTGCGGGGAGTGCTCGTCGCGGGGGGTCATCAAGGGGTCGGTGGTCGACTACCGGGCGGCGACCGAATGCACGCACAGCGCGCTGGAGATCGCGGAGCGCGACGCGAACGAGCGGGTCGATCACGTCTACCTCGCCCAGACGGGCGGCCACCTGGAGGGGTTCTACAACGAGGCCACGCTCAACGTGAAGGCGGCCGACAACATGATCGAGAAGGACGACATCCGGACGGTCTGCGAGCTGGCGAAGGCCAAGGACCTTCCCCTGGGCCGGATGGTGGTCCACAACNNCAACATCCGGCGTCCGTTCAGGGTCGATGGGAGGCTGGTCCCCACCTCGCCGGAGAACCTGGTCGGCCAGAAGCTCGAGGTGGGCTACTGGACGGTCCACGGCCAGGAGCAGCGGCTCGCCGACAACATCCACGTGATCCGGGGGTTCAACCTCGAGGTGAGCGAGCTGGTCCTGTCCAGCCTCGCCTCGGGTCACATGGTCACGAGCATGGAGGAGCGGCAGAACGGCGTGCTCGCGATCGACATCGGCGCAGGCACCACCGACTATGTGCTTTACCGCAACGGCGTTCCCCACACGACCGGGGTGGTCGCCGTCGGGGGCGGCCACTTCACGAATGACATCAGCATAGGGCTGAGGCTCACGGAGGCCCAGGCCGAGAAGCTCAAGCTCCGGTTCGGCCGCGCGGTCGTCCAGGCGCGCGACAAGAATGAGAAGGTCTGGCTCGACGGCAATTTCTCGATCGGCGACCGGCAGTTCCCGAGGCAGGCGATCGAGAACATAACCGCGGCCCGGGCGTGGGAGCTGCTGGAGGTGGTGAAGAAGAAGCTCGGGCACGCCTTTGCGCCGGAGACGTGCGCCGGCGGCGTCGTCCTCACCGGCGGGTCGGCCAAGCTGCCGGCCCTCGCGATGTGCGCGGCGAAGGTCTTTGGCGCCCCGGCCCGCCTCGGCGAGGCCCCCGCCTGGGTCAACGAGAACCTGCGCGACCCCGGCTTCCACACCGCCCTCGGCATCCTGTACTACGGGGTGAGCGTCCAGGGGGACCGGGCCGCCGCGGCGCGCAGCCGGGGCGGCTTCCTGAAGAACGTAACGCGCCTTTTCGCATCGACGTGAACAATCCCAACGAACTTCCCCTCGAACACCAGGTACTCGGCGACCGCAGCGTCGCCATCAAGCTCGTGGGAGTCGGCGGGGCGGGCACCAACGCCGTCGACCGGCTGAAGATGGAATGCCTGGAGCGGCTCCAGCTCGCGGTCATCAACACGGACCACCAGGCGCTTTCGAGCTCCCCCGTCCAGGACAAGGTGCTCATCGGAATGGGCACGACCCGCGGCCTCGGCGCGGGCGGCGACCCGGAGCTGGGGCGCGAGGCGGCCGAGGCCGACCGCGAGAAGATCGCCGAGGTGACCAAGGAGTGCGACCTGGTCTTCCTTATCGCCGGCATGGGTGGCGGGACGGGGGGCGGCGCGTCGCCGGTCGTGGCCGAGATCGCCGCGGAGCAGGGGGCGCTGGTCATCGCATTTGTCACGCTCCCTTTCAGCTTCGAGGGCGGCCGTCGCCTGAAGCAGGCGGAGGAGGGGCTGGCGGCGCTCCGGCGCGTGTGCGACGCGGTCATCCCGCTGCCCAACGACATCCTTCTCCAGGAGGCGGCCGACAACGAGACGGTGCTCGACTCGTTCGCGCGCGCCGACGAATGGATGGGCCGGGGCGTGAAGTCCATCTGGTCGATGCTCTCGAAGACCGGGCTGATCAACGTGGATTTCGCAACGCTGCGGCAGGCTTTCCAGCAGCGCGGTGCCAAGACGCTCTTCGGCCTCGCCGAGGGCGCCGGCGAGAACGCGGCCGCCGAGGCCATCGCCAGCCTCAAGCTGTGCCCCCTTCTTCACACCCCCGAGTTCTCGCGAAAGGCGGACCGGCTGCTCGTCAACATCACGGGCGGGACGGACCTGACGCTCCCCAAGGTGAACGAGATCATGAACGCCATCGCGGACCAGTTCGGCCGCGACTCGCACATCATCATGGGCGCCGTGATCGACGAGGGCATGCAGGGCCGCGTCGAGATCTCGGTCCTGGGAGCGAGCGACATGGGAGCGAGGGGCTCGGTCCAGCGCAGGCCGGTCCCGGCGAGGCCGCGCGCCCTGGCGCCGACCAGGCCGGAGGAGCCGGCGCCCAGGCAGGCGTCCGCGGCGTCCGCAGTCCCGGAAACAGCCCCCCCCAAGCCGACACAGGAGGAATTCGGCTTCGGCGAGGTGGAAAGCCGCGGGCAGTTCGAGCGCACGGACCGGAACCTTTTTGACGGGCAGGACCTCGACGTGCCGACCTATCTCCGGAGGGGAATCAAGATAGCGATTTGATACCGGCCCGAATCCCGGTAGCCTCCGCCCATGTTTGTCGATGAAAGCGTGATCAAGGCTGCCGCCGGCGACGGCGGGCGCGGCTGCATCTCGTTCCGCCGCGAGAAATACGAGCCCTGGGGGGGGCCCAACGGCGGCGACGGCGGCAAGGGCGNNGGACTGCAACGGCAAGGAGGGGTCGGATTCCGTCCTCAGGCTGCCGCTCGGGACCGTGGTCACCGATGAGAAGACCCACCGGGTCGTGGCCGAGGTCGTCGAGGACGGGCAGCGCATCGTTCTGTGCAAGGGCGGCAACGGAGGGTGGGGCAACACCCATTTCAAGA
>PLKS01000241.1 GCA_003140665.1 Opitutaceae bacterium | reverse complement strand
CGAGAACGGTGTCTCGACGGTGGTCCTGAGCGACTTGCTCGGGCCCACATCGTATGTCAAGGCGCTGAACTCGGTCGCGAACGAAACGTATCCCGCGGGTTTCTCGCAGGGCACGACGATCACGATTCAGTCGATCGCCGGCACCCGGACGATCACCTACGCCCCGTAATCGACATTCGGCTAGATATCTCCAGAACCAAGGCCGCCCGCATAACGTGGGCGGCTTTTTTTGGCCCCGAATATCCCGACTATGAATGGTCCGTCGTTTGCGCCGGTCCTCGCTGACCGCCGGGTCTGGCTTTTCGCGCTCGTCTCGGCGGTCTCCGCCGTGGTCGGCTTCTACGCCGTCCCGAACGCGATGGCCCTGGGGCTCGTGACCCGGATCGGATACTGGTGCGTCCTCGCCGCCTTCGTCCTGTTCGTGCGCGCCCTGTGGCGCACGTTCCGCGGGGAGCTCGGGGGCGTGCGCAGCCGGGGATTCCGCGGACTCGACTGGGCGTCGTTCGCCGTGGTCGGCCTGGGCGGCATGGTCCTGATCGTCCACGAGTCGTTCGGCTTCAAGATCGTGATGGACGAGCTGATGCTGACGGGGACCTCGATGAGCATGCACTTCACCCGGACGGTCCTGACGCCCACCCGGGGGGGCGACATCCAGGGCGCTTTCGTGGTGTACGACGGCTGGGTGGACAAGCGCCAGCTCTTCTTTCCCTTCCTCGAGTCGATCCTGCACGACCTCACGGGCTACCGTCCCGCGAACGCCTTCGTGCTCAACGTCTTCCTGACCTTCGTGTTCCTGGGCCTTGTCAACGCCGCGGGCCGGATGTTCGCGGGCCGGTGGGCGGGCTGGCTCGGGGTGGCGCTCTTCGCTGGACTCCCCCTGCTCGCCCAGAACGCGACCGGCGGGGGATTCGAGCTCCTCAACCTTGTGATGATCCTCGCGACGATGCTGCTCGCCGCGCGCTTCATCGCGCGCCGCGACGAGCCCTCGTTCACGGCCCTCTGCTATTCGGCGCTGCTCCTGACGCAGGTCCGCTACGAGTCGGGGATCTTCCTGCTGCCCGTGGTGGCCGTCATCCTCTGGGTATGGTGGCGGGAGGGCAAGGCGACCATGTCCTGGGATGTCATCGCGGCCCCGCTCCTCATGATCCACTGCGCCCTGCACACCCGGATCTTCGACATCCGCGCGTCGACGTGGCAGCTCCAGAGCAAGCCGGGGCTGACGAAGCCTTTCTCGCTGTCCTACGCGATCGGGCCGCCCGGCACGCCCAACAACCTCCAGCATGCCCTCGGCTTCTTCTTCGGGAAGCCCACGGACCAGCCGAACTCCTACGTGCTCTCGGCGCTCGGCACGATCGCGATCTTCTTCCTGATACTCCTCATCGCGAAGCGGTTGCGGGCGCTCCCGAGCGAACCGCCGATCTCCGTCGCCACCGTGTTCTTCTCGTTCGGGTTCGCCCTCCAGTTCGCCCTCATGATGTTCTACTTCTGGGGGCAGTTTGACGACGCGATCATACGCCGGCTCAGCCTGCCGACGCACCTATGGATGGTGATCGCGATCCTCGCGGTCCTGCCGCAGTTCCCGCGGCCGCAGGTGGTGAAGACGCTCCTCGCGGTGGTCGTGCTCGGCCTCATGGCCCAGGGCGTGCCGTCGATGGCGGCGCACGCCTACAACCAGGAGTACCTCGCCGGGCTCGAGACGGCGTGGCGGCGCCAGTTCATCGCCGACCAGCCGAGGAAGGATTACCTGGCCATCGACAACGACTCGATCCTCTGGGTCGCCCACGAGGTCACCGCGACGACCGTGGAGGCGGCGAGGACCCGGAGGCCGGACCTCGTGTTCTTCATGAAGAACCACACGTTCTCGAACATCTTCGTGTTCCAGCGCTACCTGATCGACCCGGAGACCGGCAAGATGACCATCCGCGAGGGCGACGACCTTGGCCCGGACTACGTCCTCGAGCCGGTCAGGGCCGAGCGCCTCATGACGCTGACGCAGACGCGGATCAGCCGGCTCGTGGAGATCCGGGACGGGAAGTCCGTCCTCACGAAGCCCGAGCCCGACCACGTGGTCCCGAAGGACCCGGCGGAGATGGAGAAGGCGCGCCAGGCCTACCTCGAGAATTTCTTCAAGAAGCTCCCTTGAGACGGATCCTCCTCTTCGCTCTGAGCGGGGCCCTGGCCCTCTGGGTCGGGTACATCGCCATCCCGACCATCCCTGCCGGGCACCTGATCATCTACTGGGGCTACTATTACATCCTGGGCGTGTTCTCGCTCTTCGTGTTCTACGCCTGGAGGCTCGCGCGCTCAAGGCAGGAGGTCTGGAGGGGATGGATCCGCAGGCCCGGGATGGCGGGGCTCGCCATCGCCTCGGGCGTCGTGTTCGCGGTCTGGTCGGACCCCTTCAGGCACAAGATCCTGTTCGACGAGTTCGTGATCCAGGGGACCGCCTACGAGATGCACGTGACGAAGCAGGTGAGCACGATCCTGCGCGCCTACAACATCGGGGGCACCTGGCTCTCGATCGACACGTTCCTGGACAAGCGCCCGTACTTCTTCCCCTTCCTGCTGTCCGTGATCCATGACTTCACGGGCTACCGGATCGCGAACATCTTCGCGCTCAACGTGGCCTGTGCGGCGGCTCTCCTCGGGCTCCTGTACTGGTTCGCGCGGGAGCTCGCCGGGCGGGGGCCGGCGATCCTCGCCGTCGCGCTCTTGGCCACGATGCCCCTGTTCGGCCAGAATGCGACCGGGGCGGGGATGGACCTGCACAACCTGACCATGATCGCCCTGGTCGCGTGCCTCGGGGTCCTCTACCTTCGCGTGCCGTCCGACGACCGGCTGTCGCTGTTCGTGCTCGGAGCCGTCCTCCTCACCCAGAGCCGCTACGAGTCGATCATCTTCATCGCGCCGACAGCCGCGGTCATCGCCGCCGGCTGGGCGAAGGCGGGGCGGGTCATCCTCCCATGGCCGGCGATCCTCGCGCCGCTCCTCCTGGTCCCGTATGCCTGGCACAGCCGGGTCCTCTCGGCGACGCCGCTCTTCTGGCAGCTCCAGGAGGGGCAGACCTCGGCCTTCGGCGTGTCGAACATCCTCGGCAACCTGAAGGGCGACGTCGCGTTCCTCTTCAACACCGGCATCGCGCTCGCGAACTCATGGTACCTCTCCGCCCTCGGGGTCGCGGGCCTGGCGTGGGGCCTGTTCTGCGCGTGGCGGTGGCTCCGGGCGTCGCCGCGGCCGAAGCTTCCCCCGGCCGTGTTCGTCGGGATCGCGTTCGGGGCCGGCGTCGCCGCCCATTTCATCGTGCTCCTGTTCTACTGGTGGGCGAAGTTCAACGACGTGCTCGCCTCGCGTTTCGCCCTGCCGATGTGCCTCGCGTTCAGCGTGCTCGCCGCGGTCATGGTGAAGGGGATCGGGGGCCGCAGGATCCCCGCCCTGCGGATCGCGGCGGCCGGGCTCGGGATATGGTTTTTTGCGGGAGGCCTGCCCGCGATCGGGCGGCGGCTCTACACCGAGCAGAACCTGCCCATGCAGGAGATCGAGTGGGAGCGCTCGATCATCGAGTCGCGGCCGGGGCCCGTGCTGCTGCTCTCGAACAAGTCGACGATACCGTTCGTCCTCTGGCACATCGAGGCGATCCTCGGGGCCGTGGGCGCTCAGCGGGGCGAGGAGATCCGCTACCACATGGGACAGGACACGTTCAAGGAGGTGCTCGTGACGCAGGCGATCCGCCCGACCGACGCCGACGGCGACATGGGCGTCGATCCCGCGGACATGATGCCCGCGACGTACCACCTCGAGATGATCGCCGAGAAGCGCTTCGGCGCCCGGCTGGACCGGGTGAGCAGGATCGTGTCGATCGACCCGGAGCCCGAGGACGCCAAGAAGCCCGATCAGCGCCCGGCGGCGGCGCTCGCGCTGCGCTCGATCAGCATGCTCCAGTCGCGCAGGGAGCCCTCCGTCGCCGCGGCGACCTCGGCCGCCGTCAGGCGGTATATGAATATCGAGTAGCCGATGTTGGCCTCGGGCCTGCGCGCCCGCAGGTAATAGCAGAGGCGGGCGAAGCGCAGGTGCTGGAAGCGGTCCCGGCTCGTGGTCCATTTGTCGGGCGCGAGCTCACGGTCCAGCCGCGCCCGGGCGGCGGGGTCGCTCGCGTACTGCAGGAACATCGGCCCGAAGGGCCGCAGGAACTGGTAGTCGTTCTCGAGCGCCTGGGTCCACGGGCCCCGGTACGCGCCGTAGACCTGCTCGAGCATCGTGGCACCGATGCAGTAGAGCCCCGGGCCGAGCTCGACGTAGGGCTCGTCCTCGTGGAAACCGTTGATGAACGCGAGCCGCCTGGCCTTGATGCCGTAGTACCGGGGCTCCCCCGTCCCGAAATACGCGAGGTACGCCGTCTCGCCCGGCCGCTGGTTCGCGTCCAGCCACGCCTTGAGGCCGGGAAGATCCTGCCCCCAGTCGAGCGAGCTGTCGACGAGGTGGCTGTAGCCCTCGGCCGGCCCCCCCGCGACCTCGTTGAAGTAGGCGAGGTAATGGGGGGCGATCGACACCGACTCGCCGACATGCCACGCGACCAGGGCCGCGGCAAGGAGCGCCTCCCATCGCGGGGGCCGCGCGAACCACCTGCCGAGGGCCCCCGCCAGGATGTACAGCACGGGATAGATCGGCAGCAGGTGCCGTTCCCCGATGTTGAGGTGGCTCAGGACCGACGAGGTCCCGTAGACCAGCACGAGCGCGAAGAGCGGGGTGAGCGGCACGAGGCCCCGCCACCAGCCCGCCCTTCCGGCGGACGGCTGGATCCGGCCCCTTATCGCCAGCCAGAGGGACCAGCCCAGGGCCAGGATGAAGGGCACCGTGGTCTTGAGCGCGAACGCCCAGATGAAGAAGCTCCGCCATCCCGTGAGGCTGTACTCCCCGTTCAGGAAGGCGCTGCGGGTCTGCGCCATCTGGACGACGTACGCGGTCCCGTAAAGGAACGCCTCGGGAAGGGCGTGGATCCCCGCGAGGAAATGGATCACGCGGCCGATCCTGCCCGTGCGCGTGATCATCTCGGGCCACGCCTCGATGAACTGGTCCGCGGCGGGCAGCGCGGGGTTGAACGCGCTGTAGCGAAAGCCGTAGAAGGCCCAGATGATGGCGAAGGCGACGGCGGCGTGCCCGAGGGCCGAGAGGACGACCGCGCCCGCCCGGCCGCGGTGCGTCGCGAGGTGGACCGCGGCGCAGAGCACCATCATGGGGATCAGCAGGACCGCGGAGAACTTGGCGACGCACGCGAGCCCGAAGACGACGGCGCTCAGCGCGAATGCGCCCGGGCCGGGCGTGTTCAGGTGCCTCCACCATGCCCCGATCGAGGCCAGCATGAAGAGGGCGATGCACACGTCGGACGTCGCGTACCCTCCGTGGGCGAGGAACGCCGGGCTGAAGGCGAAGAAGAGCAGCGACACGAACGCGCCCGCAGTGCCGAACAGCCTGCGCGACCAGCAGAAGATGAGCGCGCCCGTCATGACGCTGAAGAGCGCCGTCATCGCGCGCGCGGCCATGAGCCTCGGGAAGTGGTCCTCGCCCGTCTCGTAGAAGAACTCGTGCCCCATCACCCACGCGTCGCTGGTCCTCCAGTAGTCCTGGTCCAGGTCCGGGAACCTGGCCCGCCCGATCCACGCGGGGAGCGCCACCCAGCGCTGGGGCAGGTTGCCGTTCTCGGGCTGCAGGCGGTAGTCGTTGAACCTCCAGTAGGCGAAGCCGCCGGTGACGTGGACGATCTCGTCCGACGTCGTGCTCTCATGCCGCTTGCTCACGACGGCCATCGCGAAATGCAGCGCGAGGATGAGCGCCGCCGCGACGACGACCCAGGCCTTGCGGGTCGGCGTCATCGGTACGAGACCGGCCCGTAGAGCGCCTGCGTGACCTCGTCGTCCGAGAGCTTGTAGATGAGGAAGGTGTAGTTCAGCTCGGCGAGCGGCTTCCTGTCCATCAGGTAGTGGCAGAGCCTGGCAAACTGGAATTCCTCGAACGTGTTGCCCTCGGCGGTGGTCAGCTTGCCGCCTGTCTTCGACAGCTCGATCACGTTCCCGAGGAGCGCATGGTAGCGCTTCTCCTTCTCGGGGTCCCAGCGGCCCCGCGCCTCGGTGTAGACCTGCTGGAACTGCGACACGCTGATGATCCACAGGCCGCCCGTCAGGATGGCGGGCACCTTCCTCAGCCTCACGTCAAAGTTCGCGTCGCCGACCCGGGTGGCCTTGACCCCGTAGTAGTTGACGTCGCCGGACCCGAAGTAGGAGATGAAGACGGGCCCGTCGGGGGGATGCGCGTCGAGCCAGGTCTTCACGCTGGGGAGGTCCTGGCCCCAGTCCAGCGAGGCGTCGACGACATGCTTCCACGCGTCGGTCGGGCCGACGAACTCGTTGAAGTAGGCGAGGTAGTGCGGGCGGATCCAGATGGACTCGGCCGCGAACCACCCCGCGAGGGCCATGACGAAGGCGCCGGCCAGGCGGAGCGGCCGGGTGATCCAGCAAGCGGCGCCCGCGGCCATCACGAACAGCACCGGGTAGATGGGCATGATGTGCCTGTGGCCGATGTTCAGGTGGCTGGTGAGCGCGAACGGCCAGTAGACAACGAAGAGGGAGAGGAGGGGCGACCACGCGTACAGCCCGTCCAGCCACTCCCGCGCGCTTCGCCGTCGGGAGGCCAGGTACAGGGCGGCGAGGGCGATCAGGATGAAGAGCGCGATCGGTGTCTTGACCGCCGTCGTATACGGGAAGTACTGAATCCAGCCCGAGCTCCTGTAGTCCCCGTTCAGGAAGGCCTTGCGGTACCGCGAAAACCGATAGGTGTGGGCGAAACCGTAGATGTAGGACTCGGGGAACAGCTCGTGGTCCCGGGCGAAGCGCAGGATCGGCACGAGCGGCCCCCCCTGGTCCTCGAGGACGTCCCAGCCGACGAGCGAGCGCACCCGGTTGGGCTCGAAGTGCCGGAACATCGGGTACTTGAAGCCGTACGAGCCCCAGATGACCGCGACGGCGAGGGCGCAGGCGACGACCGTGGCGGCGATGAGCGAGATCGCGATCCTCATCCGGCCGACCAGCTGCGGCGGGAGCGGCCATCCCGACTCGAGCGTGTCCCCCCGGGCGACCCGGACGGCAAAAAGGATCGCGCACATGGGCGCGATCAGCGGCGCGGAGAACTTGGCGACGCAGAGGAACCCCAGGGCGAGGCCGAACACGAGGCACCGCAGGAGGGTCAGCCGGTGCGCCATCGCCCAGAACGCGGTCACCGCGGCCAGGAACATGCAGGTCGCGGTCATGTCGCTCGTGATCAGGGCCCCGTTCGCGAGCATGGTCGGGCAGAACGCGAAGAGGGTAACCGCCAGGAGCGCCCCCCGATCCCCGTACAGCCGCCGGCCCCACAGGAACACGAGCGCCCCGGTGGCGATGCCGAAGAGCGCGATCATCCGGCGGCCTGCGCGGAGCATTCCCGGGAGGTCGTTCCCAAAGTCGTAGAACCACCGGAACCCCATCTCCCACACGTCCGAGATCCGCCACGCGGACTGGTCGAGGGGCGGAAACACGAGGTCCTTCCTCGCCAGGAGGGGCAGCGCCGCCCAGCGCTGCGGCAGGTTCCCGTTCTCGGGCTGCATCCGGTAGTCGTCGAACTTCCAGTAGGTGTAGCCGGCGGTCAGGTGGGCGATCTCGTCGCCCACCACCCCCTCGGTGTCGGAGATGCTCGTCGCCATCCACCAGTAGAGGGCGAGGAGGAATGCGCCGACCAGCGTGACGCACGTGCGCTTCATGGCGCCGTCCCCTTGCCGAGCCGGCCGGCGCACGCCTGGGCGCAGGCCCCGATCGCGACCGCCTGCATGGCGATCAGCGGCAGCTGGTGCCGCTCGTTGTGGTTCACGAGCACGAAGGGGGCGACCATGCCGACGCCGATCGCGCCGGCCCACGCCGCGGGCGGCGCGAGCCGGCCTCCCCGGAGGAGCGCCGACAGGAGGAGAGCGCCGAGCGGCACGCCGGCCGTCAGGAACCCGACCGCGATCCCTGCCGCGCCGCGGAAGCTCGCGTCAAAGGCGAGGCGCTTCTCGGCCCAGTCCCGCCACGCGCCGCCCTCGTCGGAAAGCCCCAGGCGGTGCAGTTTCGCGCTCTCGTCCGCGGGCTCCGCGTCGATCCTCGTCCAGAGCCCCCCGCCGGACTTCCCGAACAGGACGAGCTCTCCCGAGGCGACGAGGCGGACCGCGTCGCCCTGGCGGAACGGGAACCGCGTGAACTGGCCGCCGCCCTCGCGCCGGCAGAACACGGCCGCGTCGGCGGCCCGGCGAAGGACGTTGCCCGCGAAATGGAGCGGCGCCGCGCGCAGCGCGGCGAGCGCCGGGGCGCGGAAGCTGTCGACGTAGGCGGCCTCGCCCAGGCTCGCGTAGCGGTCGAACTCGGCGATGTCGAAGTACGGCAGCCTGCGGAGCACCGTCTCCATCCGCGGCAGCCCGTTCGCCGAGTCGACGTTCGCGAGGTGGAGCTCGAACCAAAAGTTCGACTTGAGGGGCACGAAGCGTCCGAGGGCGACGGCGTTGCGGCCGGTCCACCCGCCGACCGCCGCGGCCGCGAGGGCCGCGGCCGCGATCGGGACCCGGAGCCTGCGGATGTCTCCGCGGAAGGACCAGGCGAGCGCGAGCAGGACGACCCCCGTCGAGAGCGCCAGCCCCGCGTTGTCGAGGGGGGCCGCCAGGGCGACGGCGAAGAGCGCAAGGCGGCCGCGGCCCTCGGGCGCGCGGCGGGTCTCGAGAGCCGCCCAGAGGAGCGTCGCCGAGATCAGGATGTCGAGCCACGCCTCGCTCAGGACCTCGAGCGGGCCCCCGGGCAGGAGCGCGCAGTACGCCAGGAACGCGGCCGAGCCCGCGCACCGCGCCCACGGCCCGAGCGGCCAGAGGGCGGACAGGAGCAGCGCGTTGGCGCCGGCGAGGCCGAGCACGGAGAGGGCAAGGAGCGCCTTCGCGGAGGCGGCCGTTTTCACGCCGAGGGCGAGGAACACCGCGGCCTCCGCCCAGACCGGCAGCGGCGAGACCCAGGCCGTGGCGCCGGTCCCCCCCTCAAAGGGGTCGCTGAAGCCCCGGCCCTCCACGAGCGCGGCGGCGACGTTGCCGGGCTCGGCCCAGTCGCGCATCCCGGGGGAAAGCCCGGGCAGGTTGTGGAAAAGCGCGGCGCCCGCGAGGACCAGGGTGCCCGCCAGGGCGAGGAGCCGGAATCGTCCCATGGCCTTCGCTAGCGGCGCGGCGGCCGGATCAGGTAGATCGGCCGCTGCTTGACCTCGTCGTAGACGCGACCCAGGTACTCGCCGAGCACGCCGATCCCGATCAGCTGGATCCCCCCGAGGAACGTGACGAGGGAGACCAGGGTCGTGAACCCGGTCGTCGCCGTCTCTATCCCCAGCAGCCGCTTGGCGATGAAATAGAGCCCGAGTGCGAACCCGAGGCCGCTGACGGCGATCCCCATGTAGGTGAGGACGCGCAGCGGCAGGTAGGAAAAGCTGAAGAACCCGTCCACGGCGTAGCGGACGAGGCGCCTGAAGGTCTGCTTGGGCTTGCCCGCGGCGCGCTCCTGCCGGTCGTAGGCGACGTCGGCGGTGGCAAAGCCGATCCAGGCGCGCAGGCCGGGGAAGAACCGGTGGCGCTCGGGCAGCCGCGCGAACGCCTCCAGGGCGGGCCGGCCGAGCAGCCCGAACGTGCCCGAGTTCCCCTCGATGGGGATGTCCGTCAGGCTGCCAAAGACGGCGTGGAACAGGTCGAATCCCATCCTGCGCACGCCGGTCTCCTGGCGGGAGCGCCGCACGGCGCGGACCACCTCGGCCCCCGACCGCCACGCCGACACCAGCTCGGGGATCACCTCGGGGGGATCCTGCAGGTCCGCGTCCATCGTCACGACGGCGTCCGCGTCGCCGGCGCTCGCAAGCCCGGCAGCGAGCGCGCTCTGGAAGCCGAAGTTGCGCGAGAGCTCGACAAGCTCGAAGCGCGGGTCGCCCGCGGCCTGCGCGCGGATCAGGTCCGCCGAACGGTCCCGGCTGCCGTCGTTCACGAAGACCACCCGCCAGGCGCATTCGCCGGGAGCCTTGAGGAGGGCGCCCAGGCGCGCGAACAGCTCAGGCAGGACGGACTCCTCGTTGAACACGGGGATGACGATGGCGACGGTCGGTCTGGATTCGGGCATGTTCTAGTCGGGACTCGCCTGGGCCCGGCGGGCGCGCAAGAGGGCCATGCAGAAGATTGCGCCCAGGAGCGCCAGCACGAGCGCGGGAGGAGTCGTCAAAATGTCTGCAAAATAAGCGAAATGGGCGATGATTTTCTCACGGAGGTTCTCCTGGGACACCAGGGTGTAGGTCCGGGAGACGTCCATGAGATCCCGGCGGGGAAGGAGCCACCGGTCGATCGCGAAGTCCTCGACCGCGAACTGCAGGGCGACGCCGAGGCAGAAGTCGACGGTCCAGCCGGCGATGAGCGCCAGCTGCCATCCCCGGCCCAGCCCCCGCCACCTCGAGGCGAGGAACGCCAGGGCGCAGAGCACGACCGACTGCAGGCAGATGTGGACGATCCCGTAGTGCTCGCGGTCCCCGTACACGGCGACGCTAAGGAGGATGAAGCCGGCGAGGGTGAGGGTCCAGAAAAGCCGGTCGCGGCGGCCGGCCGCCCGCCCCGCGCGGAAGGCCTCCCTCGCGATCGCCACGCAGCCGACGCTGCCCATCGCCAGCGGGAGGTTGATCTGGTACAGGAGGAAAAACTGGTCCCTCAGGGCGCCCCACCGGCTCGACTGCCGGAAGAGGGCGCCCCGGAAGCCACGGGCCTGCGGCGGGAGGAGGGTGTCGCGCACGTTGAGCGCGATCTTGACCAGGTGGCTGCCCTGCCACCGCCCCAGCGAGGTGACGCTGGAGTTCGACAGGAAGGTGCCGTGCCAGCCGTACTGCGCGACCGACCAGGCGAACCAGGGGGCAAGGACGCAGGCACCCGCGGCGGCCGCCGCCGCCGTCATCCGCAGGAAGCCGGGATCCCGGCGCCGGCGCCATCCCATGGCGAGCCACGCGACCGCAAGGACGCCGACATAGGGCCCGGCCGAGTAGTGGGTCAGGATCGCGCCGCCGAGGAGAAGGGCGCAGACGACCGCTGCCCGGCCCGACACGTCGTCGTCGTCGCGGACCCGCAGGAAGAAATAGAACCCGGCCAGGATGAAGAACACCGCCGGGAGCTTCGTCCAGGGGTAGGTCGCATTCTGGAGGAAGAGCGGGTTGATCATCAGGATCACGGCGGCCACGCGGGCGGCGGACCGTCCCCCGAACCGCGACGCCAGCAGCCCCATGGGAAGGTAGGCGAGGCTGCAGAGCGCCGTCATGATCACCTGGAAATGCGCATAGTCCGCCTGCGTCATGCGCAGGAACGCCGCCGTCAGAACGTTCGCGAGGGGAGGGCGCGCGGGCATCTCGTAGATGTCGATGAACGGGGTGTCCCGGGGCCAGTCCCGCAGGAAGAACCGGGCCCGCTCCCAGTGCTCGAGCCAGTCCCCCATCCACGCGCCGCCCGAGTGGTTCCGGACGAAGGAGAGCCATGCCACGCACCAGCCGGTCACGATCAGCTGGCCGGCCACCAGGTCCCGGGCCGCGGGATCGGCGGCAAGCCGCCCGGCGCCGCGCCAGCCCAGGGCGAGGCCGGCGGCGGCAAGCGCCGGCAGGAGCCAGTACCCCCCGAGCGGGCAGCCGCTGGTGAAGACCGCCCAGGCGATCCCCCAGGCCATGATCAGGGAGAGGGCGGCCCCCGCCACCACGGTTTCAGCCGGGGCCAGCCGGAACCGGCCCACGAGGGGCAGGGACAGCCCGAACGCGACGCCCAGGACCAGGAGGAGGCAGGCGAGCGTGTCGGCGATCATCGGAGGGGCCCATGAGGGCATTATAACCGCCCCTTAATGGCAATAATCTCCTCGCGGCGCGTTTGCCGCCGACGGTACTATGCCGGCTGCGATGGTCTCCAGCATCCCATCCATGCCCCTGGAAACAAGCCCGCGCGGGACGGGCCTCCGGTGGGCCGCGGCCCTCGGCATCGGCCTCGCGACGGCCGCGGTGTACACCGGCACGCTGGGCGACCCGCTGATCTACGACGACCACGTCTGGATCACCCGGAACCCGGCGATCCGCCACCTTTCGCCGCTCATGGGGGTGCTGCATCCCGCCGCCGGCGCCCTGGTCTCCGGCCGGCCGATTCTGAGCCTTTCGCTGGCGCTCAACTACGCGATCAGCGGGAACGCCCCGTGGAGCTACCACCTGGCGAACATCGCGATCCACATCCTCGCGGCGCTCGCGCTCTTCGGGATCGTCTCGCGCAGCCTGGCGCTCAGGCCCGAGGCGTTCCCGAGGGAGAGCGACCGCATCCTCCCGGCGTTCGCCGTGGCGCTCCTCTGGGCGGTGCACCCGCTCCAGACCGAGTCGGTGACCTACGTGATCCAGCGGGCGGAGTCGCTCATGGGCCTCTTCTACTTCCTCACGCTCTACTGCTTCATCCGGGGCGTGCAGTCGGGGCGGCCCGTCGCCTGGCACTTCCTGGCGGTGGCCGCGTGCCTGCTCGGGATGGCGACGAAGGAGGTGATGGTGACGGCCCCCCTGATCGTCCTGGCGTACGACCGCGCATTCGTCGCGGGAACCTTCCGGCGGGCGCTCCGCCTCCGGGGGGGCCTCTACCTGGGCCTCGCCGCGACGTGGATCATCCCGGTCCTCCTGTCCGCGGGCCTCGGCCGGCGCGGCGTGGGCTTCGGGCTCGGCTACTCGTGGTGGGCGTACAGCCTCACCGAGGGATGGGTCGTCGCCCACTACATCCTTCTCGCGGCGTGGCCGTACCCGCTGGTCCTCGACTACGGGATCGGGATCGTCGGCAGCGTCGGCGACACGGTTCCCTGGGTCATCGCCATCCTCATGATCGGCGCGATCGCCTTTGACGCGTTCTGGCGCCGGAGCCTGCTGGGGTTCGCGGGCGTGTGGTTCTTCCTGGTCCTTGCGCCGAGCTCGAGCGTCGTCCCGGTGGCCTTCCAGCCCATGGCCGACCACCGCATGTACCTTCCGCTCGCGGCGGTCGTCGCCGTTTTCGTGGGGGCGTTCTGGGAGCTCCTCGGCAGGCTCAGCCTGCCGCTGTTCCTTGGGCTGGCCCTGGTGCTGGGCGCCGGCACGGTCCTGCGCAACCGGGACTACCGGACCGAGACCTCGATCTGGGACGACACGGTCCTTCGCCGCCCGTCCAACCCGCGCGCGCGGATCGCCCTCGGGACCGCGCTCGCCGACGAGGGGAAGCTGGCGGAGGCGGCGGAGCAGTTCGTGGCGGCGCTCCGGATCGACCCCGGCGACTTCGAGGCGCGCCGCAGCCTCGGGCTCGTCCTCTATCGCATGGGCCGCTACAGCGACGCGCTGGCGCAGTACGGCCGCCTGCTCCCGCCGAAGCCCGACCAGGCGCCCTTTCACCACGACGTCGCCCTGGCGCTTGAGGCCGCGGGGAGGAACCGGGAGGCGATCGGGGAGTACGCCAGGGCCCTGGCCCTCGATCCGGGCGACACGGAGGCGCGCGCCCGGCTCGAAAGGCTGAAGGCCCTCCCGGCCGCGCGATAATCAGCGCACGTTGTACTTGAGGATCGCCCAGAGCGCGCGGAACCCGTCGCGCCAGCCGATCTTCTTCCCCTCGGCGTACGAGCGCCCGTAGTAGCTGATGCCGACCTCGAAGATGATGACGTTGAGCTTGGCGACCTTCGCCGTGATCTCCGGCTCGAACCCGAACCGGTCTTCCTCGATCCGGATCCTCTGGAGCACGTCCCGGCGGAACACCTTGTAGCAGGTCTCCATGTCCGTGAGGTTGAGGTTCGTGAACATGTTGGAGAGCAGCGTGAGGAACTTGTTTCCCACCATGTGCCAGAAGTAGTGCACGCGGTGGGGCTCGCCGCCCATGAAGCGCGACCCGAACACGACGTCGGCCTTCCCGTCCGCGATCGGCTTCACCAGCTTGGGGTACTCGTTGGGGTCGTACTCCAGGTCGGCGTCCTGGACGATGACCGCGTCGCCGGTCGCGGCCGCGAAGCCGGTCCGGAGCGCCGCGCCCTTCCCCTGGTTCGTCTCGTGGTAGATGACCTTGTCGACCATCGGCTCGATCTGGGTCCGCAGGAGGTCCCGGGTGCCGTCGCGCGAGCAGTCGTCCACGATGATGATCTCCTTGTCGGGATAGGGGGAGCTGCGCACGCGCTCGATGATGGTGCGTATGGTCTTGGCCTCGTTGTAGCAGGGAATGACGATCGAGAGCTTCATTCGTGGGGGTCGGGAGGATGGAAGGCGGCCGGGGCTAACGGAAGCTTTTATCCGCCCGCGGCGCGACCGGCCTCGCCCATTCGACCCACGCGTCCTGAGGGGCCGACGGGTCCCTTCCCGTGATCCAGGGCTCGAAGCGCGTGGCGTCGAAGAACCGCGGCGTGTGCGCCGCGGAGACCTCCCCGTCGACCGCGATCGCGAACCGGGTCCTGAGGTCGGCCCGCAGGACCGGATCGAAGCGGTCCCACCAGGGGCTCGGCGGGGGCGGGTAGAGCCACGGGGCGTCGATCCGCGCCTCCAAGGTTCCGTCGCGAAGGTCCACGACCGGGCTTGCCACGACCACGGAGAGCACGTTCTCCGCGAGGACCAGGCGGGCGTGCGTCGGATCCGTCCGCTCGAGGATCAGCTCGTTCATCATGCCCGGCCGGCCGCTCGCGACGAGCACCGTCGACGACGGGCCGGCGCCCGGCCTGACCCGCACGGAGATCTCCATCGGCCCGAACACCGCGCCCCGGCGCCCGGAGGCCCAGGCGCTCGGGTAGTCGAGCAGGCGGGCCGCGGCGGCATAGACGGCGGGGTCCGTCTTTCGGAAAAGGATCCTGTGCTCGGCGGAGGCGAGGGCGACATAGCCGACGGTCCAGGCGCCCGCGCACCGGGCGAGGAGCCTCAGGACGTTGCCGGCGGCCCCGCGCGGGTAGCCGCCGAAGAGCGCCGCGAGGCCGATCGCGGTCGCGGCCGTCGCGCCGGCGAAGAGCTCGGTGATGTAGCGCGACGCGGC
>PLKS01000114.1 GCA_003140665.1 Opitutaceae bacterium | reverse complement strand
ACGGTGCGCCTCGGCATGGCCGAGGTGGACGGGGAGATGCACCTCAAGCTTCACGTGATCCAGGGCCGCCCGGACGTGCTGACGCTCGGCCTGTCGGGGGAAGGCGACATCGTCGAGGTGACCGGCGCGGGCCTTCGCGACTGGTCGGTGCGGCAGGACGCCGGCGCGGCGGGGGACAGGCGGCTGCTCGACCTGCACCCGCTCCTCGCGCCGGGAGCCGGCGAGCCGAGGGACCTCGACCTCGTCGTGCGCACCCGGATGACCCGGACCGCCGTCCCCGGAACCGTGGCGGTGCTGATCGCCACGCCGGGCGAGGCGGTCGGATTCTCATCCTGGCTGAGGCTCGAGGCCGAGCCTGAGGTCGATTTCCGCGTGACCTCCGTCACCGGCCTCTCGTCGCTCGGGGAGACCGGCGGCCTGGGGGAACCGGCCCGGTATTTCTCGACCGGGGACGGCCGGATCGAGGCGAGGCTCACGCAGCGGGGCGCGGCGCTTTCCGACGCGGAGCTGATCGGGGCCCAGCTCACGGGAAGGGTCTCGGAGGCCGGGGGCAGCGTGGACTTCCGGCTGCGCGGCCAGCTTCGCACGCAGAAGGCCGGCGCGCGGCTACGGGTGCTGTCGGGCCGCGCGGGGCTCAGCGACAGGGCCTCCGGCGACGGATGGCATGTCGAGCTCGTGAGGGCGGGCGGCGATCGCTGCGCCTATGACCTCGTGTGCGATCGCGCGGGACTGCTGGCGATCGACCTGCCCTTTGCGGCCGCGGTGCGCGGGCGGGGCGACTGGCAGACGCTCGACTTCGCGATGCCCGCCGGGGCCGTCGTGCCGCTTCAGCTCGACGGCCTGGGGGCCGATGTCACGTTCAACCCGGATTCGCCGATCGTCCCGACGGCCGTCCAGAAGGCGTGGCTGGGATTCCTGCCCGCCAGCGGATCGGTCTCGCTGTCCTGGAAACCGACGCGCGAGGCGGCGGAGGGCGCCCTCTTCTTCACGAGCTCCGAGAAGTCGGATGTGCGCGTCGGCGCGGGCCTGCTGCGCCAGTCGGCCCAGATCACGCTTCGCGTCCTCCAGGGCAGGCTCAACGGCGTCCGGTGCCGGATCGAGGGCCCGGGCGAGATCCTTGGCGTCGAGGGCACCAACGTGGTCGGATGGAAGGTGCTTCCCGACGGGGCGGCGCGCGTGCTCGATGTGAGGTTCAGCCGGCCGGTCGAGTCCGAGGGCACGCTCGTGGTGAGCAGCCAGGCCGAGCTCGGCGGCTTTCCGGTGCGCGCCCAGCCGATGCGCCTCATCCCGGAGGGGGTCGTGAGGCATTCCGGGTTCGTGCGGGTGACCAATGACGGGGCCGTGCGCCTGGAGGTGTCCGGCATCGAGGGAATGATGCAGCTCGCCCCGTCGCAGTTCCCGGGACCCGCCGCCCCGGAGGGCGCCCGGCAGGTGTTCGTCTACCGCTTCCCCTCGGCGGCCTACGGCTACCAGGTCGTGGCAACCGAGATACAGCCCGAGGTCGGCGTCTCCGAGATCGCCACCTACGAGCTTTCCGAGACCGACCGCGTGATCAACGCGAGCCTGGAACTCGACGTCAGGGAGGCGCCGCTGCGCGACTGGTCCGTCCAGATCCCGGACGACTACGCGGTCGCGGCGGCGACGGGGGGCGACGTCTCCGACTACGCGGCCGAGACCCATGCGGCCGGCGGCTATCGCACGCTCAAGATCCTCTTCGGGCACCCCGTCGAGGGACGCCAGCTGCTGCAGCTGCGGCTGGAGAAGAACGAGCCGGCGGCCGCGGGCGACTGGCAGCTGCGCCCCCTGCGGTTCCCCGGCGCGAAATCGGTTCGGGGCCACATCGGCGCCGTCTCGGCGCCCGGCTACCGCATCGTGCCCGCCCGGGTCGAGCGCCTGGTCGGGGTCCCGCTGAGCTATTTTCCGACGCAGACGGCCGGCCTGCAGCAGGCATGGAGGCTGCGCGAGCCCGACTGGACCGCGGACGTGCGCGTCGAGGCGCTCGGCCAGAGCGTTCAGGCGGACGTGTTCCACCTGTATACCATAAGGGAGGGGGTCGTGTACGGCAGCGTGCTCCTCAACTACTTCGTGGTCGGCGCCCCGGCCAACGAGTGGCGCATCGAGGTCCCCGCGTCGGCGGGGAACATCGACGTCCTCGGCCAGAACGCGCAGCGCGACTGGCGGCGCGAGGGCAACCAGGTGATCGTGTCCCTGCACCAGCCGGTGCTGGGCGGCGCGACGCTCCTGGTGACCTTCGAGCAGCCGATGAGCGCGCGGGGCGGCACGATCAACCCGGGACAGGTGCGCCCGCTCGGCGTGCAGGGCGAGCGCGGGTACATCGAGGTGGCGAGCCCGCTCCAGGTGAAATACGACATCCGCAAGGCCGAGGGCGGCCTCCTCAGGCTGGAGTCGACGGAGCTGCCCGCCGAGTTCCGGCTGCTCACCGGCGCGCCGGCGCTCGCGGTGTACCAGTACACCGCCCGTCCGTTCAACCTGGAGGTGGGCGTGGAGTGGTATGCGCAGGGCGAGACGGTGGACCAGGCGATCGACTTCGCGCGGCTCTCCAGCCAGGTGTCCCGCGACGGCCAGATCGTCACCGAAGCGCGGTACTTCGTGAAGACGCGCGGGCGGAAGGCCCTCCGGATCGTGCTTCCCGCGGGCGTGAAGCTCTGGGAGGCGCGTGTCGACAACGAGGTGACGAATGCCCAGGTGGACGGCGGCCAGATCCTCATCCCGCTCCCGGCGCGGCTTGACGCCAACGAGCCCGTCGCCGTCGCGCTGCGCCTCGGGCAGGCCGCCCTGGGTTCCGGCGCCGCGGTGGGCCTCGTGGCGCCGCGGGCCCTGGCGCCGACCGTGATCACCGAGTGGACGGTGCGCGCCGACTCCGGGCACCTCCTGGTGCCGCGTGGCGGAAACGCCCAGCTGGTTCGCCCCGGCCTGACCGAGAGCGGGTTCGAGTGGGTGTCCCGGCGCGGGTCGCTGGCCGTCGCGTCGCTCCTGGGCGTGGTCGCCCTCGGCGCCCTGCTGCTCTTTTCAGATTCGCCGTGGAGGATGGCGGCGGGCCTCCTCTTCAGCGCGACGGCCGTGGCCGGGGCGCTGCTCATGGCCGGCGACGCGCTCCACAATCGGCGAGCGAGCGTGCCGGTCCTGACGTATTCGGCGACCATGGTCTCCTCCGGGGATGGAATCTCGATCCAGGTCGCCAATGTCGGCGAATGGCGGGCGATGGTGGTGGGGTGGGGAGTCGCCGCCGCCGCGGCAGGCGCGGCCCTGGCCATCGCGGCCGTCCTGCCGGCGGCGCGCAGCCGGTCGATGCCCCGGTTCCTGATACCCGCAGCGGTGGTGCTCCTTTCGGCGGGCCTCCTGGCGCAGCGCGGCGGGGCCGTGCTGTTTTTCGGGGTGGCTGCGGCCGCGCTGGCGCTCCTCATGTTTGTCCCGGGGGCGATCCGCTGGCGCCGCGCCGGGCTTGCGCAGGGCCAGCCCCTGCCTGCGGCGCCCAATGCCGGCGCGGCGGCCGTCGTCTCAATGGTCGCGATCCTGGGCGTCGCCGGCTTCTCGCTCGGCGCGGCCCATCCGCTCCNNACCGGCTGTACGCCGACGTGGAGCTGACCGTGCGGGGGGTCCCCGGCGACAGCTTCCTGCTGCTCAGCCCGCCCGCCATGCTGACGGAATTCAGGGGGGACGGCCTGCGCGTCGGAAAGGTGGAGCGCGACGG
>PLKS01000151.1:5784-23020 GCA_003140665.1 Opitutaceae bacterium | reverse complement strand
CATCGCCTACCTGGGCAGCATGTTCGTCCTGGCCACCGCCAGGCGCCTGGGCCGCACGATCTAGGGCGCCGGGCCGGTTGGGGGCCCGAACTCGCGGTTTCCCCGAATGCCGGGCCTATGCCCGGATATCCCGGTCCTTCGTCTCCGGCAGCACGATCATCCCCACGACGAACGACATCGCCGCGACGCTGATCGGGAACCAGAGGCCGGCGTAGATGTCGCCGGTGAAGACCACGATGGACGCGGCGATCAGCGGCAGGAATCCCCCGAACCAGCCGTTGCCGATGTGGTAGGGAAGCGACATGGAGGTGTAGCGAATGCGCGTCGGGAACAGCTCGACCAGGAACGCGGCGATGGGTCCGTAAACCATCGCAACGTAGGCGAGCAGAACCGTGAGAAGCGCGACTACGAGCGGCCTGTTGATCGCCGCCGGATCGGCCGCCTTCGGGTATCCGGCTGGCGCCAGCGCGGCCTCATAGGCCTTCGCGTCGAATCCCCTCACGACCCTGCCGCCGACCGAGAGCGCGAGCGGCGCGTCGGGACCGGCGGGGGCGAGCGTGAAGGGGATGCCGCGGCCGTTCAGGTAGTTCCTGGCCTTGTCCGTCTCCGATGTGTGCGTGACGGGAAGCACGATCTTCTTCGCCGCGTCCCCGAGCGCGGTGACCGCGAGGGCCAGCGGGCCCTGGTACTCGCTCGTCGCGAGGACGACCGGCGAGCGGTCCATGGCGTCCGCGAGCGCCGGGTTGGCGGCCCGGGTTATCCCCCTGAAGATGGGCTGGTAGGTGAGGGCCGCCAGGAGCAGGCCGGTCATGATGATCTTCTTCCGCCCGATCTTATCGGAGAGGCTCCCGAATCCGACCAGCATGCCGGCCCCGAGGATGAGCGAGATGGCGATTAGGGTGTAGGTCGTCACGTAGTCGAGCTTGAGCGTCGAGCTCAGGAAATAGAGCGCGTAGAACTGGCCGCAGTACCAGACGACGCCCTGGCCGGCGGTCGCGCCGAAGAGGGCCTTGAGGACGATCTTGCCGTTGCCCCAGCGCGCGAAGCTGTCGGTGATCGGCGCCTTGGATCCCCTGCCCTGCGCCTTCATCTCCGCGAACACCGGCGACTCCTCCAGCTTGAGCCGGATATACACCGAGATCCCGAGCAGGATGAACGACAGGAGGAAGGGCACCCGCCATCCCCAGCTCCTGAACTGGTCCTCGGTCATGAGCCAGCGCAGGACGCCGATCACGACGAGCGCGAGGAACAGGCCGAGCGTCGCCGTCGTCTGGATCCAGCCCGTGAAGAGGCCCCGCTTCCCGTCGGGGGCGTGCTCGGCCACGTAGATCGCGGCGCCCCCGTATTCGCCGCCGAGGGCGAGGCCCTGGGCGAGCCGCAGGAAGATGAGGATCACGGGCGCCGCGAAGCCGATGGTCGCATACGTCGGCAGAAGCCCGACGAGCGCCGTCGAGATCCCCATCACGATGATCGTGATGAGGAACGTGTACTTTCGCCCCGCGATGTCGCCCAGCCGGCCGAAGACCAGCGCGCCGAAGGGCCGCACCGAGAAGCCTACCCCGAAAAGGGCCAGGCTCGAGAGGTAGCCCGAGGAGTCGTTGGTCGGCGGGAAGAACAGCTTGCCGAAGAAGATGGCGAGGGTTCCGTAGATGTAGAAATCGTACCACTCGAACACCGTTCCGAGTGACGATGCGATGATGACAAGCGAGTGCTTTCGGTCTAGCGCGGCTGGTTCTGCCATGGGAAGGATGGTGGGAAACCGAAGGGGAGGGGTGGCCACGAAGGCAACCAACGGGGGCCGACGACGCAAGCCCCGGAATGTGCCAATCCCGTCAGGCCTGGGCCAGAACGGGAATCGTCTCGCGCTTGAGCTCGCGCATCATGAGGGAGGATATGGCGTCAGCCGGCCTGCGACCCTGGAAAAGGATGGCGTTCATCTCGACCAGGATCGGGGCGTCGATCCGCCTCTCCGCGCACAGCCCGGCGAACGACCGCGTGGTCTCGTAGCCCTCGACGACCGTCCTTCGGCCCGCGAGCAGCTCCGCGATGTGCCTGCCCTCCCCTATCCTCTGGCCGAACTCCCTGTTGCGGCTCCAGAGGCCGTGGCTGGTGGCCACCAGGTCGCCAAAGCCGCTCAGGCCATAGAAGGTCTCCCGCCGCGACCCGAGCGACACGCCGACCCGCACCATCTCGGTGAGCGCCCGGGTCATGAGCGCGGCCTTGGCGTTGTCGCCGAGCCCCAGCCCGTCGCAGCAGCCCGCCGCTATCGCATAGATGTTCTTCAGGCTGCCGCCGTACTCGACGCCGGGAAGGTCGTCGGTCGAGTAGACGCGCAGCGTCGGCCCGCTGATGGCGGCCTGGACCTCGTGGACGACGGTCTCGTCGCCCTTTGCGGCGAGCACCATCGCCGCGGGAAGGCCGCGCGCGACCTCGGCGGCATTCGTCGGGCCCGAAAGGGCCCCGACCAACGCGCCGGGCAGCGCCTCGGCGACGGCCTGCGAGGGGCGCATGTGGCTGCCGAGTTCGAGTCCCTTGGCGAGGCTGATGATCAGGCGGGGCCCGGCGTCCCCGCCCACCGCGTCCCGCACGTTCGCCGCCGTCTGGCGCATCGTCTGCGCCGGGCAGGCAAGGAGGATGACATCGGCGCCCGAAAGGCCCTCCGCCAGGCCCGCGGCGATCTCCACGGAGGGCGGGAGGGCCACGCCCGGGAGGTATTCGCGGTTCTCGCGGGCGGACGCGATCAGCGCGGCCTGCTCCGGCCTCCGCGGGACAAGCGCCACGGCGCGCCCACCCCTCGCGAGGTGCAGCGAGAACGCCGTGCCCCAGGCCCCGGCTCCCACGACGCAGAACTTCATGTCCCCCTTCTAACCCGACGGGGGAGGGCCTTGCTACTTCAAAAACGCGGGAATCTTCTCGTTGGCCACCATCTGCTCGAAGGTCTCGCGGGCGGTCACCTGCTCGAACGCGCTTCCCTTAACGAGCACCTCGGCCGGGATCGGGCGCGTGTTGTAGCGGCTGGCCATCACGTGGCCGTAGGCGCCCGCGCTCATGAACGCCAGGTACTCGCCCTCGCCGAGCTCCTGGATCTGCCGGTCCTTTGCGAAACAGTCGGCGGACTCGCAGATGGGGCCGACGATGTCGGCGACTAGGGCCCGGCGGGTCGTGTCGCGGCGCAGGGGAACGATCTCGTGGAAGGCGTCGTACATGGCCGGCCTGACGAGGTCGTTCATCGCCGCGTCCACGATGAGGAAATTTTTCCCCTGGCCGCGCTTCAGGTACTCGACGCGGGACAGCAGCACGCCCGCGTTGGCCATCATCGAGCGCCCCGGCTCCAGGAGCACCTTGAGCCCCAGCTGCCTCAGCGCGGGCGCGAGCGCGGCCCCGTACGCCTCGGCCGTCAGCGGCCGCTTGCCCTCAGGCTGCGTCTCCCACCACGTGAACGGACCGCTCGCGAGGGCCTCGCGATAGACGACGCCGATGCCGCCCCCGATGGAGATGTAGGATATGCCGTGGCGCACCTTCAGGTCGGCGGCGAGCGGCGCGAGCTTGTCGAGCGCCTCGACAAAGGGGCTGACCTCGGTGATCTGCGATCCGATGTGCGTCTGGATGCCCTTGATCTCGACGTGGGGATACTTCGCCGCCGCCTCGTAGGCGGCGGCGGCCTGCTTGAGCGGGATGCCGAACTTGTTGCCGCTCTTGCCCGTCGTTATCTTCGCATGCGTGTTCGCATCGACGTCGGGATTGACCCGGATCGCGATCGGCGCACGCACCCCCAGCTTGCCCGCGACGTGGTTGATCCGCCCGAGCTCCGGCTCGCTTTCGACGTGAAACGAGAAGATGCCCGCCTCCAGCGCCAGCCGGATCTCCACGTCGGTCTTCCCGACACCCGCAAAGACGCTGTCCCTGACGCCCGCCCCGGCCGCCAGCACCCGCCGCATCTCCCCCCCGCTCACGAAGTCGAATGCGGAGCCGAGGTTGGCCAAGTGCCTCACCACCGCTAGGTTGGAATTCGCCTTGAGCGAGTAGCACACCCGGACGTCGAGCCCCTTCATGCTCCCGGAGAGCCGCGTGTAGTTGTCCTCGATCGTCGCCGCGCTGTAGACATAGGTCGGCGTCCCATAGAGCCGGGCGACCTCCGCGAGGTCGACGGATTCACAGTGGAGGTTCTGGCCGGCGTACCGAAAGTGGTGCATGGAAGTCGGGGGCGGGACTGATAAAAAGCCGTGAAAGGCCGAGGGTAGCGAGTTTCGCCTTGAAAAAACGACTCCAAAATTCTGATAGTGAAGCCGCAACGCCCATGCCGCCCCTGATCAAGCGCCTCCTACACCGCCCCGTCATCCAATTCGGATTGGCCAGGGACGCGCGCGGAAAGTTCCGGGACCCCCGCTTCGTGAGCTTCATCTCCGAGAGCAACAGGAAGACGCTCAACACCGATTTCCAGGACGCGGTCCTCAGGGGCCGCAAGCTCTTCAGGTATGCGCTTGTCGCGGCCCTTGCCTGCGGCGGCGCCTGGGTCGTCCTCGAGAGCGCCCACGCGCTCTCGATATTCTGATCAGGCGGCCTCGCGCAGCGCGGCCGNNCGGGGCGGCCGGGCGCGACGAACGGTATCGCCCGCGACTCCGCGCGCAGCGGCTCCATGCTGCGGCCGTAATCGCCGGCGAGGACCGAAACGATGCCGGTCACGGAGAAGGCGATGCTCGCGGCGGCGGCGCTCACGGGCAGGAAGATGACGGCCACGACCGCGGCCAGGAATGCGATGACGGGAAGGATGCTGATTTTCGTTTTCAATTGGATTCTTTGGTTACCTAGAGAACACGGCTTCCGCCGAAAAGTTACGGCCATTTGGCGTGCCCCCGGGCCGGCTTCGAAGAGGGCCCGTCCCGAGGCCGGGACATTTCCGGGCGAGCAAGAAAGAAGGCCGACCCGTTTGGGTCGGCCGTTTCCCCGTCCGCTCGCCGGGGAGGCGATGTCCAGGAATCTCGGTCAGGCCGCGATCCGGCTTTCGCCCATCGCGGGGCGCGGCAGGTTGAGCGCGATGACCGGCGCCGGGACCCTGAGGGGTTCCCTGCTGCGGCCGTAATCCCCGGCAAGGATCGCGAGGATTCCGGTGACCGTGACGGCGATGGTCGCCGCGGTCGCGCTCACGGGCAGGAGGGCAAAGGCCGCGATGGCGGCCAGGAATGTGATGATGGGAAGGGCGGTGGTTTTCATGTTCAATTGGGTTCTTTGGTTGCCAGGAGAACACGGCCCCTTCCCTAAAGTTGCACGAAACGCGTCAGGTCTCCCCGCCGCCGGCGGGCTCGGGCTTGAATGCCGAGCGGAACACGGCCTTCGTGTAGTCGCGGTTCAGCCGGGCGATGAAGTCGTGGGAGATCAGCTTGGGGCACGCGGCGCTGCACTCGTACTGGTTCGTGCAGCCGCCGAAGCCGAGGCCGTCCATCGTGCTGACCATGGCGAGCACGCGGCTGTCGCGCTCCGGCTGGCCCTGGGGAAGCAGCCCCAGGTGGGAGACCTTGGACGCGACAAAGAGCATCGCGCTCGAGTTCTTGCAGGCGGCTACGCAGGCGCCGCAACCGATGCACTGGGCGGCGTCCATCGCGAGGTCTGCCACGTGCTTCGGCACGGGCGCCGCGTTGGCCTCGGGCGCCGAACCCGTACGCGCCGTGATGAAGCCGCCCGCCTGCTGGATCGTGTCGAACGCGCTGCGGTCGGTGACGAGGTCCTTGATGACGGGGAACGCGCGCGCCCGGAACGGCTCGACCACGATCCGGTCGCCGTCCCTGAAGCTGCGCATGTAGGTCTGGCATGAGGCGACACCGTGGTTGGGCCCGTGCGGCTTGCCGTTGATCACGAGCGAGCACGTCCCGCAGATCCCCTCGCGGCAGTCGTGGGAGAACGCGATCGGCTCCTCGCCCCTCGCCGCGAGCTCGTCGTTAAGGACGTCGAGCATCTCGAGGAACGACATGTCGGGATTCACGCCGCGGGCCGGGTATTCGACAAAGCGCCCCTCACGGCCGGGGCCGACCTGCCGCCAGACGCGGACGGTGACGTTGAAGGTCTTTGGGGTCGTCACTTGTAGTTGCGGACGCTCATCTTGACCGCCTCGTAGGTGAGCGGCTCCGTGTTGCGGACGGGCACGTCGCCCTCGCCCGCGTATTCCCACGCGGCGACATGGGCGAAGTTCACGTCGTCGCGCTTGCATTCACCGTCCGGATACTGGTGCTCCTCGCGGAAATGGCAGCCGCAGCTCTCCTCGCGCGCGAGGGCGTCGCGGCACATCAGCTCGCCCAGCTCGAGGAAATCGGCGACGCGGACGGCGCGCTCGAGGGACTGGTTGAGCGAGTCCCCCGTGCCCGGCACGAGGCCGCCCGCCCAGAACTCCTCGCGCAGCGCCGGGATCTCCTGCAGCGCCTTCTCGAGCCCCGCCCGGTTGCGCGCCATGCCGCAGTGCTGCCACAGGATGTGCCCGAGCCGCTTGTGGAAATAGCTCACCGGCCGCGTGCCCCTCACCGAGAGGAGCCGCCGGGTGACCGCGCCGACGGCCGCCTCGGCCTGCATGAACTCCGGGCCGTCGGCCGGGGGCCTCGAGCCGGGCTTCTGCGACGCCAGGTAGCCGCTGATCGTGTAGGGCAGCACGAAGTACCCGTCGGCCAGCCCCTGCATGAGGGCGGAAGCGCCGAGCCGGTTCGCCCCGTGGTCGGAGAAGTTCGCCTCCCCGAGGACGAAGAGCCCCGGGACGTTGGACATGAGGTTGTAGTCCACCCAGAGGCCGCCCATCGTGTAGTGGACCGCGGGAAAGATCCTCATCGGCACCCGGTAGGCGTCCTCGTTGGTGATCTCGTGGTAGATGTCGAAGAGGTTGCCGTAGCGCTCGCGCACCCCGGCCTCGCCCAGGCGGCCGATCGCCTCCGAGAAGTCCAGGTACACGCCGAGGCCGGTCTCGCCCACGCCGCGGCCCTCGTCGCAGACGCGCTTGGCCGCCCGCGAGGCCACGTCCCTCGGGCACAGGTTGCCGAAGCTCGGGTAGATCCGCTCGAGGTAGTAGTCGCGGTCCGCCTCCGGTATCGAGGCCGCCGGCTTGAGCCGGTCCTCCTTCCTGAGGGGCACCCAGATGCGCCCGTCGTTGCGGAGCGACTCGGACATGAGCGTGAGCTTCGACTGGTAGTCGCCCGTCACCGGGATGCAGGTGGGGTGGATCTGCGTGAAGCAGGGGTTGGCGAAGCACGCGCCCCGCTTGTAGGCCCGCCATATCGCGGTGGCGTTCGAGCCGCGGGCGTAGGTCGACAGGTTAAACACGTTGCCGTAGCCCCCCGTCGCCAGGACAACGGCGTCGGCCGAGTGCCGGGTGACCTCGCCCGTGAGCAGGTTGCGAGCGACGATGCCCTTTGCGTGGCCGTCCACGACGACGAGGTCGAGCATCTCGGACTGGGTGTGGAGCTTCACGCCGCCCGAGCCGATCGCCCTCGAGAGCGCCGAGTACGCGCCGAGGAGAAGCTGCTGGCCCGTCTGCCCCCTCGCGTAGAACGTGCGCGAGACCTGGGCGCCGCCGAACGACCGGTTGGCGAGGAGGCCGCCGTACTCGCGGGCGAACGGGACGCCCTGGGCCACGCACTGGTCGATGATGTCGCCGGACACCTCGGCGAGGCGGTGCACGTTGGCCTCGCGGGAGCGGTAGTCGCCGCCCTTGACCGTGTCGTTGAATAGCCGGTGCACGCTGTCGCCGTCGTTCGGGTAGTTCTTCGCCGCGTTGATGCCGCCCTGCGCCGCGATCGAGTGCGCGCGCCTGGGGCTGTCGTGGAACACGAAGCAGCTCACAGCGTACCCGAGCTCGGAGAGCGACGCCGCGGCCGAAGCCCCCGCCAGGCCCGCGCCCACGACGACGACCTCGTACTTGCGCTTGTTGGCCGGGTTGACGAGGCGCATGTCCGCCTTGTGCCTGCGCCACTTGTCGGCAAGCGCCCCGGGGGGGATCCTTGATTCGAGCAGGGCCATGACTTGGGTCGGCCTAGTGCAGGACCCCGAGGAGGGCGGCGCCGGGGATCGCCAGGTTGCCGAGGAAATACGCCGCGCAGAACACCGTGACCACGACCCTGAGCCCCCGCGCCCAGCGGTGGTTGCGCCACCCGAGCGTCTGGAAAAGGCTGTCGGCGCCGTGCAGGAGATGCAGCGATAGGAGGCCCACCGCCACGATGTAGAACACCGCCACGAGCCGGTTCCCGAACCCCAGGATCACCATGCTGCGGACGTCGAGGACATCTGTCCCGGCCCTCACCACCTCGACGCCCAGCACGCGGTAGGCGCCCTTCATCGTGTAGTGGGGGAGGTTCGCCTTGAAAGTGCCCGGCTGCGCGACCCCCACCGTGAACTGCGCGAGGTGGTAGAGGATGAACGCGAGCACGACGTAGCCCGTCCAGCGCATGTAGCGCGAGGCGACGGTCGCCTGTATCCACTTCTTGACTGCATAGCTCTCGGCGCCGCGGGCCCTGCGGGCCTCGATCGCGAGGACGGTCCCCGCCCAGATGTGGAGGGCGACGCAGACAAGCAGGAAGATCCTGGCGGCCCAGAGCGCGGGCCCGAGCGACTGGAGGAAATGCGAGTACCCGTTGATCCTGTCGGGATCCTCGAAGACCTGGAGGTTGCCCACGAGGTGCCCGATCACGAAGACAATCAGGACCACGCCGGTCACGGCCATCAGTAACTTCCTTCCAATCGTGCTGCCGAATAGATTGCGGACGAGGTCCATCGCGCGGGGTACCGGGGTCAAGTCCTACCCGGCCCGGCCGCCGAGTAAAGACCCGGCATTCGCAAACGGCCCGAAATTAGCGACCCTTACCTGCCGGAGAAGCTGCCGATCCCGGCTGACAGCGGCTTCAGGAGCGCGAACTTGCCGCTTGCGGCGGGGGCGATCGACTTGCGGCGGAAGGCGTTCACGCGCGCGCCGGCACCCAGGAAACCCGAAAGGGCCTCCTCGACGCCCCGGTGGCGGGCGCTCCCGTCCGCGACATAATGGAAGTCCCAGCGGTTCTCGCCCGTCTGGTTGAGCGAATAGTGCCAGCATTCGAAGTCCGCCGGGAGGGCTGCGTCCACGTCGGATGGCGACACGATCGTCCCGTCGGGCCTGAAATAAAGGTCGCGCTCGCGTCCGAGGATCCTGAAGCCCCGGGGCATGGAGCGCACGATGTCGCCCGTCAGGTACCGCAGGAGCGGCATCGCCTCGCGCCCCCGGGTCGTCACGTGAATCTGGTGGATGTCGGGCGCGCCCGGGCGCCATGGCGCGAGCTCGATGAACGCGTTATCGTCGATCACCCTCGAGTCGTCCCGGAACGCCTCGCCCACGAAGAGGTAGCCGGCCTCCGTGGATCCGTACAGGTCGACCTGGGGGGCGGGAAACGCCTCGGCTATGCGCCGGCCGTGCTGAAGGCTCGCCTTGCCGTAGGTGAGGATGACCGCGCGGATGCTGGGCACGCTGGCGCCGCGCCTCAGGGCCGCGCGCGCGAGCAGCGAGAGGTACACGGGCTCGCCCTCGAGGATCTCCGGCTGCGTCGCCCGCAGCTCGAGGACGATCCGGTCCCACTCGGCCTCGGAGAAGGCGAAGGGATCGCTCGAGAGGTTCAGGTACACCGTTCCGTCGAAATAGCGGTGCGGAAACGGATGGTCCTCGTACGGGCAGAGGTTGCTCGAGCAGCCCACGGGGGCCAGCACGCACTTGCGGTGGGGACGGTCCGCGAATTCGCGCAGGATCGGCGAGGCCCGGTAGGCCCGGCGCGTCTGCGCCGCCCACCAGCCGTCCTCCATGATGACGGTCATCGGGGCCGAGGTCGTGCCGGACGTGTTCTCGTACTCGAAGCGGCGGTCCGCCAGGCCCCGCTCGACTTCGCGGTAGTCCGGGAAAAAGGACTGGTGGCCGGCCTCCACGATCTCCCGCTTGGAAAGCGCCGGTATCTCGCGGTAGCAGGACCACCGCAGCGCCTCCGGGTGGAGGGGGAACCTGCGGCCGTAGATGGGGCTCCTCGAGTATATCCTGCGGATCTCGTCCTCGAGCAGCGCAGGCAGCGTCTCCCCGGCGCCCGGGGCGCCGAGCGCCGAGGAGCTGTTGGCAAAGAGGGAGGCGTTCATGCCGTTTCGCGGGTCGGGGTCACGGAAATAGGTGACGCACAGCTTGCCCGCAGGTTACGCCAAGTCAAATGCCCCGGGTGCCCTCGAACAGCATCAGGGCCGCGACCGTGAGGCTGTGCGTGATGAGGCCGGAGCGCGCCCACGCGAACACGTCCGCGACCGGCGCCGTCGACACCTGGATGTCCTCGTCATCGTCCCATTTCGTCGGCCCGGCGGGCGCCGCGCCCTCGACGAGCACGAAGTGGCAGGTGTTGTCCATGATGGCAGGGTTGGGATGCACGCTGCCCAGCAGGCGGGCTGCGCCGCCGCCATATCCGGTTTCCTCCGACAGCTCCCGCATCCCCGCCGCGAGGGGGGTCTCCCCGGCCTCGATCACGCCCCCGGGGATCTCAAGCGAAAGCTCGTTTGAGCCGAACCGGAACTGCCGGACGAGGACAAGCCTGTCCCCGCTCGCCAGGGCGACGACGTTCACCCAGTCCGGCGCGTGCGCGACGACATAGTCCCTCTCGGTTTTCCTGCCGGGATGGCGGAAATGCACGCTCCTCAGCTCCAGGACCCGGGTCGACGCGAGCACCCGCTCGCCCCCGCGCGCCCACCGGGGCGGCTCCCCGGACATCACGTCTTCTTCTCGGGCAACTTCAGCTTCTCGCCAACCTTGAGGTGGTTCCAGGTCACGCCCGGGTTGACCGACTCCAGGTCGGTCAGTGAGCACCCATTCGTGTGGGCGATCCTAACGCCCGTGTCACCCGGCTTCACGATGTACTCGCCGGGGCCGGCGACGGCGGGCTCTCCCCCGCCTGCCTTGGCTCCCTTTGCGGACGCCTTGGCCACGTGCGCCTCCTCCATGTGCTTTATCTGCTCATGGATCGCCGCGAGATCGTTCGCAATCTGGTTGATGGCGCTCTGCGTGGAGGCGCCCAGTCCCTGGACGTCCCGCGCGGCCTTGTCGCTCGCGGTCTGGGCCGTGGCGACCTGCGTCGCCAGGTCGTCGATCCTCGCGACCTTGTCCGCCTGCCCGGCAAGCGCGGTCTTCACCTTGGAAATTTGGAAGGCCGAGTACAGGCCAAGAACGAGCGCAAGGCCGGCGACGATCGCGGCGACCGTCGGGACCAAGCTGTTATTTTCGCGAGAAATGGTGTCCATGTATAGTGAGGTGCGGGAAGCGAGGAGAGACGGAATAGCCATGGTAGGCAAGCACATTGCGCAGTTATGGACATCGCGTCTTGACACCCCTTGGAAACCGCCGTGCCCTGACCTTTCCGGGGTGTAGCTTAGCCTGGTAGAGCGCCTGGTTTGGGACCAGGAGGTCGCAGGTTCGAATCCTGTCGCCCCGACCACCTTTCATGGTCCGCCCGGCGCGGCGCCCGCGCCGGGGCCGCCTGCAATGTTCGGGTGAACATCCGCGGCCTGTGGCCCGCCGGGATCGCGCTCTTTCTTGCATCCTCGTTGGAACGCCTCCTTTACTTGACCCCGTTTGTCACCCCCACCGTCCTCCCGCATCCGCAACCTCACCCGCGTTTCATGACCGAATTCCGCAACAAGATCCTCTTCGTCGGCTACGGCGCCGTCGCCGAATGCACGCTGCCCATCCTCTTCAAGCTCATCAATGTGCCGCCGGCGAACGTCACCGTGATCGATTTCGAGAGCAAGGAGGAGAAGCTTCGCGCATGGACCGCGAAGGGAGTCCGCTACGTGAGGGACCGCGTGACCGAGGAGAACATGGGCTCGCTCCTGGGCAAGCACCTCTCCGCCGGCGACATCCTGATCGACCTGGCGTGGAACATCGACGCCTGCGAGATCCTGCAGTGGTGCCGCGACAAGGGTATCCTATATATCAATACATCGGTGGAGGTCTGGGACCCGTACGCGGGCGGCCGGAGGCACCCGACCGAGCGCACGCTCTACTGGCGGCACATGAAGCTGCGCCGCATGTTCTCGAGGTGGGACGGCAAGGGCCCGACCGCGGTCGTCGAGCACGGCGCCAACCCCGGCCTGATCTCGCATTTCACGAGGCAGGGACTGATCGACATCGCGAACACGATGATCGGCGAGCGCAAGGCCAAGGGCAGGAAGGCCGAGGCGCTTGAGGGGTTCATCTCCACGCGAAGCTTCAACCACCTCGCCATGGAGCTCGGCGTCAAGGTCATCCACTGCAGCGAGCGCGACACGCAGATCACGGACGTCCCGAAGCAGATCGACGAGTTCGTCAACACCTGGAGCATCGAGGGGTTCCGCGAGGAGGGCACGACGACGGCCGAGCTCGGCTGGGGAACGCACGAGAAGACGCTCCCCGCCCACGCCTACAGGCAGAAGACCGGCCCGAAGAACCAGATCTGCATCGCGCGCATGGGCATCAACACGTGGGTGCGCTCGTGGGTGCCGAACTACACCATCCACGGGATGGTGGTGCGCCACGGGGAGGCGTTCACGATCTCGGACTCGCTCACGGTCTGGAAAGGCAAGAGGGCCGTGTACAGGCCGACGGTCCACTACGCCTACTGCCCCTGCGACGAGGCGGTCGTCTCTCTCAACGAGCTGCGCGGCCGCAACTATGGGCTGCAGCCGAAGCTCCGCATCATGAACGACGAGATCACCAAGGGAGCCGACATCCTCGGCGCCCTCATCATGGGCCACCGCTACAAGTCCTGGTGGGTGGGCTCCGACCTGACGATCGAGGAGTCCCGCCGACTGGTGCCGCACCAGAACGCGACGACCATGCAGGTGGCGATCTCGGTCGTGGCCGCCACAAAGTGGATGATCGCCAACCCCGAGGAGGGCGTCAGGGTGCCAGACGAGCTCCCGCACGAGTACATCCTGGAGGTCTCGAAGCCGTACCTCGGCAACTGGATCTCCGTCCGCTCGGACTGGACGCCGCTGCGCGACTACAAGAACGCCTTCAGCGGCTTCAACAAGCCGGACTTCGACCACCGGGACCCGTGGCAGTTCAAGAACTTCCTGGTCAAGGACGGCGACTAAGCGCGCGGCCCGGGCCGCGGCCGCCGCCATCCCGATTCCCGAGCGAATCCGAACTTCCCACATGATCACCAAGGCGCACCTGCAGAGGCTTGGCCGGGAGCATGGGACGCCGCTGTTCGTCGTCGACCACGACGCGCTGCGGAAAAAGTACCGCGAGTTCCGGAAGCACCTTCCCCGGGTGCAGGCGTACTTCGCCGTCAAGGCCAACCCGCTGCCCGAGATCGTGCGCACCCTCTTCCTCGAGGGCGCGAGCTTCGACGTGGCCTCGATGCCGGAGTTCAACATCGTCTACGGGAACATACAGGATATGCCGCCGAAGCAGCGGCAGGACTGGATCTGGGACAAGATCATCTACGCGAATCCCAACAAGCCCGACGATACCCTGGAGGAGCTGAACCAGTACAAGCCGCTGGTGACCTTCGACAACGCGGAGGAGCTCCAGAAGATAAGGGACCACGCCCCCCAGGCCGGCGTGGTCCTGCGCCTCAAGGTCCCGAACACCGGTGCCATGGTCGAGCTCTCCTCGAAATTCGGAGCGGCCCCGGGCGAGGCGGTCGACCTCATCCTGCAGGCCGAGAAGCTGGGCCTCACATGCGAGGGCCTCAGCTTCCACGTGGGCAGCCAGACGACCAACTTCGAGAACTACGTCCAGGCGCTGGCCCTCTGCGCCAACCTCCTGAAGGAGGCGAGGGACCGGGGATACCACAAGATGAACCTCCTCGACATCGGCGGCGGCTTTCCCGCCCCGTATGACGACTCGGTGAAGCCCTTCCGGGAGCTTGCCAGGATCATAAACCGCGAGCTCGAGCGCCTCTTCCCGAAGGACATCCAGATCCTGGCGGAGCCCGGCCGTTTCCTTGTGGCCACCGCGGGATACACGGTGTCAAAGGTGATCGGGAAGGCCGTGCGCGATGGCAAGCCCAGCTACTACATCAATGACGGCGTCTACCACACCTATTCCGGAGTGATCTTTGACCACTGCAAATACCCCGTCAGGTCCTTCAAGAAGGGCCCCGCCAGGATCAGCGCGGTGTACGGCCCCACGTGCGACGCCCTCGACGTCGTCTCGATGGCCGAGAACCTGCCCGAACTCAACCGCGACGACCTGGTCTATAGCGAGAACATCGGCGCCTACAGCCATGCGTCCTCCACCCACTTCAACGGGTTTCCGCCGGCCAAGGTCGTGCACGTGAACACCTGAGCCATGCGCACCATTTCCCACCTTCCCGGAAGGATAGCCCTGCCCCTCCTCGTCGCCCTGGCCCTCCTCGCCCCCGATGCCGGCGCCCAGGGCGCCCAGCGAAAGCAGCAGATCCTCTTCGACGAGATACCCGAGCACGCCGTCGGCGACCAGCCCTTCGACATCGCCGCGAAGGCGACATCCGGACTGCCGCTTTCGTTCGTGGTCGTGTCGGGGCCGGCCGTCCTTGACGGCAGGAAGGTAAAGCTCACGGGAGCGGCCGGCCTTGTCATCATCCGGGCGTCGCAGGACGGAAACGCCGTCTTCCAGGCCGCAAAGGACGCCGAGCGGGCCTTCGCCGTCCATGCCATGCCCTCCGCGCCCACGATCGTTTCCGGGCCGATGGGGCTGGACGTCGCGATCGGCGACGCCGTGGTCCTGTCCGTCGAGGCCTCGGGCGCGCCCGCGCCGGCGCTCCAGTGGCGCAAGAACGGCACCCCGGTCGACGGCGCCGCGGAGCGCACGTTCTCCATCGCCGCGGCGTCGCTTGCGGACGCTGGCTCCTATGACGTCGTCGCCTCCAATGCCTCGGGCCATGCGACGAGCGCGCCCGCGCGCGTGGCCGTCGGCAAGCGCCGCCAGCACATCCAGTTCCAGTCCGCGAACACCTCCGCCGCCGCGGGGCAGCAGGTCGCGCTCAACGCGAACTCCACCTCGGGGCTGCCCGTCCGGTTCGAGGTCGTGTCCGGCGCCGGGATCCTGAGCGGCGACACGCTGACGTCCCAAGGCGGCACGGTCATCGTCCAGGCGAGCCAGCCGGGCGATGATACCTACGAGGCGGCGATGCCCGTCACCCAGACGTACCTCTTCACCTCGAACCAGGGCCAGCACGGGCCCTAGGCGATCCCGGCATCCGCGGCCGCATCAGTTCTTGGCCGGAAGCTTGATCGAGGGGGCCGAGGGAGATGGCGCGGCCTCCTCGGGCAATTCGGAGCGAAGCGCGAAGGTCCGCTCCGCAAACGGGCTGGTGGAGTCGATCTGCAGCAGCTGTTCCGCGAGCTTCTGGACCTCGGCCGTCCGGCCCGCGGCGACGGCGAGGCCCGCCAGGTGGTAGCCCGCCTCGCAACGGATGGCCTTCAGCTGGTTCGGGTCGTCGACGATCTGGCGCAGGGCCGCCTCGGCATCGGACGTCTTGCCCGAAAGCGCCTGCGCCATCGCCAGGCCCAGCTTGGCGCGCGACTGGAAGGGCCCCGCCGGCAGGTCGGCGACCGCCTTGTCGTAGCCGGACGCCGCATCGGCATAGTGGGCCGTGGAGTAGGCGTCGTCGGCGACATTGAGCTCCGCCAGTCCCGCCAGCGGGTGCCCCGGGTGATTGGCGGCAAAGCCCCTGAACTGCTCGGGCGTCGTGCAGGCGGCGTATTCGGCTTGTGTCTCAATCTCCTTATGGGCAACGATATAGTCCCATACGCCCTTCGCAAGGATCGCGGCCAGGACGAGCCCGCACAGGGCGAGGATCAGGTTGCCGTGGCGCTCCCAGGCCTGCCGGAGGGATTCCTCAACGGGAACCGGCATATCGGCGGCCTTTGGGTCTGAAGGAGCGGGGGTCGTGGGCATGGGCGATGGGTTCTTCCTGCGTGAAATGATGACAAGAGCAAAACCCCGCGCTCCTGTAAACCCGGAAACGGGCGGTCAGGCCATGCTGACGTTGCCCCGGTATGCCTGGACCGGGCGGACGCCGACCGCCTTGGTCCGGAGCGCCCGGATCGCCTCGACCGCCGCCCGCGCGCCCGTGATCGTCGTCATGATGCAGACGTTGTGGCTGTAGACCGCGGCCCGGATCAGGTTCTCGTCGCGCCTCGGTATGATCCCGCCGGGAGTGTTGATCACCATCTGGATCTGGCCGTTCTTGATCATGTCGACGGCGTTCGGCCGGCCCTCGCTGAGCTTGGCGACATGCTTCACGGATATGCCGCTGGCCGCCAGCGTCCTCGCCGTCCCGCTCGTGGAATGGATCGTGAACCCCATCTCGGACAGGGCGCGCGCGATCCCGACCGCGTGCGGCTTGTCGGCGTCCTTGACGCTGAGGAAGACGTTGCCCCCCGTGGGGAGCCCCGGCTTCGCGGCGGCCTGCGCCTTGGCGAAGGCGATGCCCAGGTCCGCGTCGAGGCCCATCACCTCGCCGGTCGACCGCATCTCCGGCCCGAGCGCGATCGTCGCCCCGGGGAAGCGGACGAAGGGGAACACCGCCTCCTTCACGCACCAGTGCCTCGGGACGAGTTCCCGCGTGAAGCCGAGCTCCGAGAGCTTCTTGCCGGCCATCACCTTCGCCGCGAGCTTGGCGAGCGGCACGCCGATCGCCTTGGCGACGAAGGGGACCGTGCGCGAGGCGCGGGGGTTCACCTCGAGCACGTAGAGCTGGCCGTCCTTGATCGCGAACTGGACGTTCATCAGGCCGAGGACGCGCAGCTCCCTCGCGAGGGCGTACGTCGCCGCGCGCACCTGCGCGAGCATCTCGCTGCCGAGCGTGTGCGGCGGCATCACCATCGCCGCGTCGCCGGAGTGGACGCCGGCGTACTCGATGTGCTCGAGCATGCCGCCGATGACGCTGGTCTCGCCGTCGCTCAGGCAGTCGACGTCGAGCTCGATGGCGTCCTCAAGGAACTTGTCGATGAGGACCGGCTTGCCGGGCATGACCTCGAAGACCTGCCTGACGACGGCCTTCAGGTCTTCCTCGCTGTAGAGGATGAACATCCCGCGGCCGCCGAGCACGAAGGAGGGGCGGAGGAGCACCGGATAGCCGATCTCGGCCGCGAACGCCGCCGCCTCCCCCTCGCCGAGCGCGGTGCGGTTCGCGGGCTGGCGAAGCCCCAGCTTGTCGAGCACGGCGGCAAAAAGCCTACGGTCCTCCGCGACCTCGATCGACTCGGGCGACGTGCCGATGATGTTCACGCCGTTCGCCTTGAG
>PLKS01000151.1:0-5710 GCA_003140665.1 Opitutaceae bacterium | reverse complement strand
TAGTCGAACTCGATGCCCTGCCCGATCCGGTTCGGCCCCCCGCCGAGGATCATGATCTTGCGCTTCACCGAGGGCAGCACCTCGTTCTCCTCGCCGTAGCTGGAATAGTAGTACGGCGTGAACGCCTCGAACTCCGCGGCGCAGGTGTCCACGAGGCGGAACGTCGTCCTGATGCCCCGCCCCGCGCGCCCGGCGCGCACCGAGGCGAGGTCGCTCTTCAGGAGGCTCGCGAGCTGGGCGTCGGAGAAGCCGAACTGCTTGGCCCGCCGCAGGAGACCCGTGTCGATCGATCCCAGCGTCTCGCGCCCCAGGGCCTCCCCCATCTCGTGGAGCTCGCGCAGGTGGTGGAGGAACCACGGGTCGATCTTGGTCAGGTCGAAGACCTGGCCCACCGTGTAGCCCGCCCTGAACGCGTACCTGATGAAGAAGATGCGCTCGGCGTTCGGCGTGCCGAGCTTCGTCTTTATCGTGGCGTCATCGGGCCTCTCGTCGCCCCCGAACTTCCCCCCGCCGCCGAAGCCCAGGGCGCCGATCTCGAGCGAGCGGATCGCCTTCTGGAAGGACTCCTTGAAGGTGCGCCCGATCGCCATCACCTCCCCCACCGACTTCATCGACGAGGTGAGCGTCGGGTCCGCGTCCGGGAACTTCTCGAACGTGAACCGCGGGATCTTCGTCACCACGTAGTCGATCGTCGGCTCGAAGCTCGCGGGCGTCAGGCGGGTGATGTCGTTGCGGAGCTCGTCGAGCGAATACCCCACGGCGAGCTTCGCCGCGATCTTGGCGATCGGGAAGCCCGTCGCCTTCGACGCGAGCGCCGACGAGCGGGACACGCGCGGGTTCATCTCGATCACGACCATCCTCCCCGTCCGCGGATCGATCGAGAACTGGATGTTCGACCCGCCGGTCTCGACGCCGATCTCCCTTATGACCGCGAACGACGCGTCGCGCATCGCCTGGTATTCCTTGTCCGTGAGGGTCATCGCGGGCGCCACCGTGATCGAGTCGCCGGTGTGGACGCCCATGGGGTCGAAGTTCTCGATCGAGCAGATCACGACGCACTGGTCCTTGTGGTCGCGCATGACCTCCATCTCGAACTCCTTCCAGCCGAGGAGGCACTCCTCGACGAGCACCTCGTGCAGGGGGGAGATGTCCAGGCCCGTCGCGACGATCCGGTCGAATTCCTCGCGGTTGTAGGCTATCCCGCCGCCCTGCCCGCCCAGCGTGAAGCTCGGCCGTATGATCAGCGGAAAGATCCCGAGCTCCTCGGCGGCCGACCGCGCCTGCTCGGGCGTCTGGACCGTCCTCGACCGGGCGACGTCCAGGCCGATCTTGACCATCGCCCGCTTGAACAGCTCGCGGTCCTCGCCCTTGGAGATCGCCTCGGGCTTCGCCCCGATCATCTCGACCCCGTACTTCGCGAGGACGCCCAGCTTGTGGAGCTCCATCGAGAGGTTGAGCGCAGTCTGGCCGCCCAGCGTCGGCAGGAGCGCGGAAGGCCTCTCGGCGGCGATGATCTTCTCGAGGATTTCCGCGGTCAGCGGCTCTATGTACGTGACGTCCGCGAACTCCGGATCCGTCATGATCGTGGCCGGGTTGGAGTTCACGAGGACGACGCGGAAACCCTCCTCCTTGAGGGCTTTGCAGGCCTGCGTGCCCGAATAGTCGAACTCGCACGCCTGCCCGATCACGATGGGGCCCGCGCCGATGATCAGGATGGACTCAAGGTCTGTGCGTTTGGGCATTGGCGGAGGGCGTGAACCCCGCCGACAGTTGCGGCCGCCCAAATCCGCCGCAAGGGAAATTGGGCTATGCCAGCTTGGAGGCGTCGACCCCGAGCACCTTGCCGGCGGCGGCCTTGTCCCCACGGCACGCGTGGAGCACCCGGTCCACGTACTGCCTCTCCTGGCCCTCGAGGTAGTCGGCCAGCTTCGGCCAGTGGTTGAGGTCGCGCAGGCGGAGGGGAAGCTGCTCGGAGGTGATGACCCGTGTCTCGGTGGTCGAGGCGAGCTTGGAAACCAGCTGGAACAGCTCGGCCAGGTTCCCCGGCCAGTGGTAGGCCGAGAGCACCGCCATCGCGTCTCCCGTGAACTCGATCAGGTTCGGGTCGAGCATCGGGTTGGTCGCGCGCATCGTGAAGTGCTTCACGAGCATGGGTACGTCGTCCTTGCGGTCGCGCAGCGCCGGCATGTGCAGCGGCAGCGAAGCGACCCGGTAGAAGAGCTCCTCGTTGAACGCGCCCGAGTCGACCATCTTCTCGAGGTCCTCGGTCGTCGCGCAGACGAGCCGGAATCCGTGCGCCGTGGTCCTGAGGACGCTCACGAGCTCCTTCTGGACGGGAAGCGCAAGGCACTGCAGGTGCTGCAGGAACAGGGTCCCGCCCTTCGCCTCGCGGATCCAGGGCCCCCCCTCCCCGTTCAGGCCAAGGAGGCCGTCGCGGAAATTCTGCTCCGAGCTGAGCGAGCAGTCGATCCGGACAAACTGCGCCTGCCCGGCGCCCGTCACGCCGTGGAGGATCTCCGCGACCGAGGTCTTGCCGGTCCCGTTCTCGCCCACCAGCAGCACGGGCGTGCGAACCGTCGCCAGCTTCTTCACCTGCTGGATCAGCTTCTTGATCGCGCCGCTCTTGCCGATCAGCCGGCCGTCGATGTCGTCGGTGCGCAGCCCCGCGCCCGTGCTGAGGAGCACGCGCTGGGCCTGGATGTCCCGGAACTCGAGGCCGCGCCTCAGGGTGGCGATAAGCTCGTCCACCCGGAAGGGCTTCTGCAGGTAGTCGAATGCGCCGAACTTCAGCGCCTGGACCGCGCTGTCGGTGCTGGCGTACGCCGTCATGATGATGGTGACGGAATTGGGGTCGTACTGCTTCAGGTGCTTTAGGAGCGTGATCCCGTCCATCGGCTTCATGTCGATGTCGGCGAGGACCATGTCGAACTTCTCCCCCTTGTAGCGCGCCAGCGCCTTCTCTCCATCCGTCGCGAACGCGGTGGAGAATCCGGTGGGCTGGATGACCGCTTCCAGCATCTCGTGGATCGAGATCAGGTCGTCGACGATGAGGACTGATGGCATGGCTGGAACTAAGGGGCGAAAAGCCTCCCGCCTGCGCGCGGGCAAGTCAACAACGCCCCGTCGCCGGGCGGGCGCGAGCGCCGCCTGCCGGGATGACCGGGCCGGTTCGCGAGCCGCCGGCGGAGCATCAACCCATGCCGCCCGCCACCGCGCCCAGCTGGAAGATCGGCAGGAACATCGCCATGACGATGCTGCCCACGATGACGCCGAGGATGACGATGAGCAGCGGCTCGATCAGCGACGTGAGCGCGCTCACGGTGGCGTCGCACTCGACGTCATAGAAGTCCGCGATCTTGTTCATCATGCCGTCGACGTTGCCGGTCGCCTCGCCCGCCTTCACCATGTGCTTCATCATCGGCGGGAAGAACTCGTTCGACGCCAGGACATCCGAGACCTGGCCGCCCTGGCTGACGTGCTTGGCGATCTCCACGCACGCGTCCTCGATCTGCACCTTGTTGCTCGCCGTGGCCACGATCTCGAGCGTGCGCAGGATGGGGACGCCGGAACGGATGAGGGTCGCGTAGGTGCGGCTGAACCGCGAGAGGGCGATCTTGTGGACCAGGTTGCCGAATATCGGCGCCCTGATGAGGCAATGGTCCTTCAGGCGCCTGCCCCTCGGCGTGCTGATGAACTTCTTGAACCCCCACCACAGCGCAATGCAGGCGGCTATGATGTAGAGGAAGTTGTGGCCCATGAAATGGCTGACATCGATGAGGATCTGGGTCGGCATCGGCAGCTTTGCGCCGAAGTCCGCGAACATGGCCGCAAAAACCGGGATGACGAAGATCAGCAGCACGTTCACAAGCACCACCGCCAGGGAGATGACGCCGATCGGGTACGCCATGGCCGACTTGACCTTCTTCGTCAGCTTGACCGTCGCCTCGAAGTAGCCCGCGACCTTGCCCAGGATCTCGGCGAGCCCGCCGCTCGCCTCGCCGGCCTCGACCATCGAGATGAACAGGGAGTTGAACGCCCTCGGGAATTTCTTGACCGAGGAGGAGAAGGAATTGCCCTGGGAAATGTCGAGGCGCACGTCGCGGATGATGATCCGGAAGCAGGGATCCTCGGTCTGGTCCTGCAGGGCCTCCAGGCATTGCACGAGGGGAAGTCCCGCGACGAGGAGCGACGCCAGCTGCTGCGTGAACATGGTCAGCTCGCCCAGGGGCAGCTTGTACCTCTTCGCCTTCTTCTCGAGGCTCTTCTGCTTCGCAAGAACCTGCGCGGCGCGCACGCCGGCTGCGCCCCGTTTGCCGGCGTCTTGGCGGAGCGCCGACCCGGCGGCCGTGGAAGCAGATGAGAATATTGCCATGACAAGGTTCAAACATGCCGAAAGCCATACTGCAACACCATTTGCACATGGCTCCGTGTGAATAAACCATAAAGGAAGACCCTGATGGTGCGGTATTTGGTACGATACCCGGGGGAATGGAGCGCGGCAGTACGTATTTCCACAGGCGACCGACAAATCCGGCTTCACGGCGGAGTTTTTGCTCCGAGGTCGAGGGCCTCGGCCGAGTCGCGGGGGATCGGCGAGACCATCAGGGGCAGCGCGAGCATGCCCGGATCGAGCTCGCAGGCCCATTTCACATCGCGCGGGGCGGTCTCGCGCAGCCGGATCGACGTTGAGAACGACCCTCGCTTCGACTCGTTGCCATGACGGGCCTCCGCATCCTGCCGAAGATCCAGCCCCAGTCCGCCTCGATCTCGAGCCCCCCGACGTAGTTCACGCAGCCGGCCTTCACCTCGAACCAGTAGCTGGCGTTGTCCGCGAGGTTCATGGTGAAGGTGGAGAGTCCTCCGCTCACGAAATCGATGCTCTTTATCCGGTAGCGGCCCGGCTTGAACCTCAGGATTGGCAGCGAGAGCGAGGTCGAGCCGGGAGCGGCGGCGGTCAGCATGTCGGGATGCGCCGTGTCGAATGAGCTTGTCAGCACCATCTTCAGCTCGTCGTGCGTGCCGAGGTTCTCGAAGACGATGAAGTCGAGCGGCAACGCCGCGCCGACCGTCCCGACCTCGAGGCACACCAGCGGGAGAATCCCGGGGTCCACCCTGGCATGGCCCCGCTTGACCGCGATCGACGAGGCGTGGAGCGCGGCTGGGAGCACAAAGGGCGCCAGGAAGGACAATTGGCAGCCGGCCGCGGGCAGGGTCGACGCGCTCGCCGCGCGGCGAAGCCAGCTGGAAAGGCGGTTCAAGTTCCCATGATTCGTACGTGGACGGGGAGACGGACACCACCCAGAAAATGGGGCGGTCGCCGGAATTCGGGACCGGCGCACCCGGAGTTGAAGGGCGGCCACCGCAACTTGTTACTACTGAGATGCGGATATACCGGGAAACCCTACTGGTCATTCCTATTCAGCTTGCGGAGCGGAACCATGCCCGGCGCCGGCGCGTCTATCGGCTCATATAAAGCCAATCAGTTTCGGCCGAAGCGCGACCAATTCGCATTTCTGCGGGGAACCACAAGAAAGAGAATCAAAATGAAAACCTCAGCAAAGACATTACTAGCAGTCATATTTGGGCTCGCGTGCATATCCCATTCCTATGCCGCGACGGACATGAAGGACGGATTCACGGTCAAGCATGAACAAGTGATGATCACCGAGAACGGTGAAACCAAGGCCATGCTGGATGACATGAAGCTGCG
>PLKS01000108.1 GCA_003140665.1 Opitutaceae bacterium | reverse complement strand
AACGACGGCGACCACCGCGGCGACCGCGTCATCGGAACCGGTGACGACGCTGGAGAAATACACCGTGAGCGACGTCCCCGTCGACGAGCAGGTCCTCCCCACGGTCCGCCCCGTCGATGACGTCATGGGCGACGACCGCAACATCCTCGACATCCCGCGCTCGGTCTCGGCCGTCAACCAGGCGATGGTGCGGGACCGCATGGTGGTGAACGCGATGGACTTCGGCCAGTTCTCCCCCGCCGTCTATTCCGCAGCGCAGTACGGCATCCCCTCGGTGCCCTACATCCGCGGCGACCTCTCCCAGCTCTACATGGGCGGCCAGCAGATCCTCTTCTCCCGCAACTCGACGCCGCCCAGCTTCAATGGCGTGGACGCGTTCGACATAGTCAAGGGCCCCGGGTCGGCCATATACGGCCCGCAGACCGAGGGCGCGGGCGGCTACGTCGACTTCATAATGAAGGAGCCTTATTTTGACCACGATCATGCCGACGTCTCCCTGACGATGGGGGGATGGGCGAGCGGGCACTCCTATTCGAACCCCGAGGCGACCATCGACGTCGGCGGGCCGATAGACGACACGCTCGCGTACCGGGTCAGCTACCTGAGCCGTTACGGCGACGGCTACTACCTGAACGACCATAACCAGACGCAGGACGTCTACGCGGCGCTCACCTATCTCCCGAACTCGAAGCTCAAGGTCGAGGGCTGGGTGCAGGTCTACGAGGACAGGACCAACGAGATCGCGGGCGTGAGCCGCGTTACCGAGGATTTCATCAAGACCGGGGACTACATCGCCGGCCCCGCGAGCCCGACGGCCACGGGGCCGTATGCCTACTACGGCTACGACATCATCACGTTCCCAAACCCGCCGCCCTACACGTACGGCTCCGTCGCGGACGGCTCCTACTCGACCGTGAACCCGGCGACCGCCCACACGGTCAAGCTTTCGCCCGACATCGCGCTCATCAACCCGAATGACGTGGCGAGGGCGTTCGTCGCCCAGGCGCAGGTCAAGGAGACCCTCGCCCTCACCGCGGATTCCTCCCTGGTCAACCGGACGTACGTCAGCAGCGGCCACTCGGACAAGTCGGAAGAGGTGGGCTACAGCGAGTACGTTCCGCATGAGGTCTCGATCCAGGACAGGCTGGAGTACCGCGACAAGTTCAACGTCTCGGTCATCGACAACAGCCTCATCACCGGAATCGACTTCAAGTTCATGTCCCTGACGTCCTACCAGGACTACCAGACGGAGCCGAACGCCTATTACGACCTGACCCAGCCCCTCAACCAGATCGTGTATCCGGGATACGCATATGAGGGGGACACCTGGGGCGGCGGCCTCCGGGTCCCGGGCACCACGGGCTACAGCGCATCGCCAGGCGACGTCTCCAACGTGGTCGAGACCATGTACGACACGGCGTTTTTCCTGCAGGACGACATCAGCCTGCTGAAGAACCTCACGCTCACGCCGGGCTACCGGATCGACAACATCGCCGCCCACGGCGAGAGCCCGCCCTACGTCGAAGAGGGCTATTACAACAGTGCCTTCCAATATGTCCCGCTGGCGACGCCCGTCTACATCCCCGAGGGCGGGTCGTCCTCGACCATAACCGGTTACAACAACAGCAGGACCGTGAACGATCAGTCGTTCTTCGTGAGCATCAGCTACAAGCTCACCGAGGAATCCTCGTTCTACGCCACCTACGACCACGTCGACGCCGTCCTCGGCTCGTCGAACTTCGGCGGCGTGGACGCGGTGTACCTGGACCAGACGCTGACGACCAAGAGCACGCTCTACGAGTTCGGCTACAAGCAGAGCTTCCTCGGCAACAAGCTCTACATTGCAACCGACGTCTTCCAACAGCTCAAGTACGGCTCGCAGATCACGGGCGGGATCTACCCGATCAAGGACAACGGCTTCGAGTTTGAGACCGTCTACCAGCCAAGCAGGGCCTGGAACCTGAACGCGAACTTCACCTACCAGAATGCGACCGCATTCGGCACCTTCTACCAGTCGACGGGCAACTATCTGGACGCGTTCGCGACGACGACGCCCGTCGACGGGACGTACGGAACGGGCCTGGGCTCGCCGAACTTCACGACCTACGACCCGCCGAACGGCCGGATGCGCACGCCTGGCGTTCCGCAGGTCCAGGTGAACGCATTCGTCGAGTATACGAATCCCAGCGGCTGGGGCGCGGGCCTCGGCCCCCAATTCATCGGCAGGCAGGACGCGAACGACCAGGGCACGCTCTACATCCCGCCGGAGGTCGAGCTCGACGGATACCTCTTCTACGGCACGAAGACCTGGGACGTGCGCGTCAACATCAAGAACATCACGGACGCGCGGCTCCTCGACCCGATCGACGTCAGCTATGCCGGCAACAGCCTGATCTACGTGCGCCCGCCGATCGACGCCTCCATCACGCTTCGCTACCACTATTAGGATGCCCGAGGATGCCGGCTGCGCCGGGCGCCGCAACGCCCGGCACTGCGGCGCCATCCGCGGGGCCGGAAGACCGTTCCCGCGGCGGCCGGCGCCGCGACCCATCGGTCCGCCGGAGCACAGGCGTTGATCTCGGCGCCGCTCGTTGCTAGCCTTCCTACCCGACCCCAGGCCGTCCCCGACATGCACCTCTTCCGCCGCGCCCGCGTTCCCCTCGCCTGCCTCCCGCCCCCGCTCAACCGGCCGGACGGCGCGGACGCGGCCCTCGAGCCGTGGCGCGAATGCGACGTCGCCGTCGACGGCGGCCGGATCTCTGCGGTCCGGGACTCGGGGGCAGCCGGCGGCGGGGGATTCGGCGGGCGCACGACGGACCTGGGGGGCGTCCTCGTGTTCCCGGGGCTCCTCGAGGTCCACACGCACCTCGACAAGTGCCACACCTGGGACCGAGCCCCCGGCGTCCACGGCGATTTCTGGGAGTCCCTGGGAATCCTGGCCTCGGACAGCGCGCGCTGGAGCGAGGCGGACGTCCACCGGCGCGCCGACTTCGCGCTAAGGAGCGCCTGGGCCCATGGGACCGTCGCCCTGCGCACGCACATCGACACGGGCCGCGACGTCGGCGCCGGCGCGCTCGCCGCCGTCGGGCGCCTGCGCGAGGAGTGGCGGGGCCGCATCGAGATCCAGACGGTGTGCCTCTTCCGCTTCGCGGACTTCTTCGGCGGCCAAGCCGACCGCATCGTCGGCCTGGCGGCCTCGCACGGGGCCGCGGCGATGGGGGGATTCCCGCAGCCGAACCCCGACCTGCCGCGCCAGCTCGACAGCATCATGGCCGCCGCGCGCGAGCTCGGCATCGGCCTCGACCTGCATGTCGACGAGAGCGCCATCGCCCATGCGGAATGCCTTCGCGCCACGGCGGAGGCCGTCCTGCGGAACAAGTTCCCTCACCCCGTGGCGTGCGGCCACAACTGCTCCCTCTCGGTGCAGTCGCCGGAGCGGGCGCGCGAGACCATCGCGCTCGTGAAGGCGGCCGGAATCGGGATCATCTGCCTTCCGCTCACGAACCTCCACCTGCAGGGGCGCGTGCGCGGACCCGCGCCCGGCGGGACGGGCTTCGGCCCTCCGCTCACGCCCCAGTGGCGCGGCCTGACGCTCCTGCATGAATTCATAGACGCGGGCGTCACGGTTGCCTGCGGGGGCGACAACGTCCGCGACGCGTTCATCGGCTGGGGTGACTTCGACCCGGTGGAGGTCTACGTCGAGAGCGTGCGCGTCGCGCACCTCGACGCGCGGCTCGCCTTCTCCCCCTCGGTGGTCACGACCGGTCCGGCCGCGATCATGGGCCTCCCCGGCTACGGAATGATAGCGCCCGGCTCGCCGGCCGACATGGTCGTGTTCTCCGCCCGCAAGCTCTACTCGCTCCTCGCGAGGCCCTCCATCGCCCGGCGGCTGGTCCACGGCGAGGAATTCCGCGAGGCCCGGCTGCCCGACTACGGCGAGCAGGAGGGCTGGCCCGATGCATGACCGGAGCGAGACCCGGGTGCGGCCCCTCCCGCCCCACCAACGATGAGCGCCGAGGCCCCAACGGCGGCCCCGGCCGCGGTCAACCTGGGCTACCTCGTTCCCATCTGCATGGCCGCGACGCTCGGGGGGCTCCTCTTCGGCTACGACACGGGCGTCATCTCGGGCGCGATCGAGCCCCTGACCGCGCGGTTCGGCCTGGGCGACTTCATGAAGGGATGGGCCTCGGGATGCGTGCTCATCGGCTGCGCGGCGGGCGTGCTGCTCGTCGGCCCCCTCTCCGACCGGTTCGGCCGACGGCCCGCGCTGCTCCTCTCCGCGGCCATGTTCTTCGCCTCGGCGATCGGCACGGCGCTTCCCGGCACCATCTCGGTCTTCATCCTCTTCCGCATCCTGGGGGGCGTCGGCATCGGCATCGCGTCGATCTCCACGCCCATGTACATCGCCGAGGTCACACCGGCGCAGATCCGCGGCCGGATGGTCGCCGTCAACCAGATCGCGATCGTTGTCGGCCTCGCCGCGACATCGCTCGTCAACTACCTCATCGCGCAGCGCGGCGACCAGGCGTGGCTCATCTCGTCCGGCTGGCGATGGATGTTCGCCACGGGCGTGGCGCCCGCGACGGTGTTCGCCCTGGTGCTCCTGCCGATCCCCGAGAGCCCGCGCTGGCTGGTCGAGATGGGGCGCGACGACGAGGCCGTGGCCATCATGGCCAGGGTGGGCGGCGCGAAATTTGCCGCGGACGAGTACTCGGGCGTGAAGGCGGCGGTGTCCAGGGAGCAGGGGGGCTGGGCCGAGCTCCTGTCGCCGGGCCTCCGAAGGCCGCTCCTCCTCGGCATCGCCCTGGCCATCCTCCAGCAGGTCACCGGAATCAACATCTTCATGTATTTTGGCGCCACCATCTTCAGGAAGATGAGCGCCTCCACGGGCGTCGATGCCGGCCTGCTCCAGCAGGCGATCATCAACGGCTCCTGCGTGCTCTTCACGCTGGTCGCGATCGCGAAGGTCGACCGGTGGGGCCGCCGGCCGCTCCTGCTGCTGGGCTCCGCCGGCATGGGCGCCAGCCTCCTTGCGATGGGACTGACGGCCCAGCTCACGGCCGGCCGCGGCGCCGCAGGCGACTGGATGCTGGTCTCGATCGTGCTCTACATCGCCGCCTTCGGGCTCTCGGTGGGGCCCGTCGTATGGGTGATCCTGTCGGAGATCTTCCCGACCGCGGTCCGCGGCAGGGCGCTCGGCCTCGCCACTTTCTTCCTCTGGGCGGCCGACTACGCCGTCACGCAGACGTTTCCCATCCTCGACGCCAACGGCTCGTGGTTCGTGCGGGAGATGAGCCACGCGTTTCCGTTCTACCTCTACGCGGCGTTTTGCGCCGTGCTCGCCCTCGTCGTGTGGCGCCTGGTCCCCGAGACCAAGGGGCGCACGCTTGAGCAAATCGAGGAGGGCTGGCACCGTTGAGGAGCCATCCACCGGTCCCGCACGCGCAGCTCACAATGAGTCACTGGCCCGCCCACGAATTCCAATGAAACCACGCACTTCCGGACGCCCTCCCCCCCCGCGCGCGGGGCCCGGCTCGCCCTTGGGCTCCTGCTTGCCGCAGGCGCGCCCTCGGCGCCGGCATCCCCCGAATCCGCGCCCGCCCGTGCCGCGCCGCAATACGCCGTCGAGCCCCAGTTCAGGCTCCTGCGCTTCGGCGAGGTCATGCCGTCCGGATGGATCCGCGAGCAGTTCATCCGCGACCTGGACCGCGGATTTGCGGGGCACATGCCCGAAATCGCCCCCCTGACCTGCGGCGCACAGATCTTCGGCGTGAATCGGAACACGCCCGACCACATACAGAACGCGGGAGGCGGGAGCTGGGGCGGCGCCGAGGGCGCCTGGTGGAAAGGCGAGACGGAGGGCAACTGGCGCAGCGGCAGCACGATGATGGCGCTGCTGACCGGCCTCCCCGGGCAGAGGGCCGCGGCCGACGAGAAGGTGGCCTACCTGCTCAGGACGCAGGATGCCGACGGCTACATGGGCATATATGGGCCGACCGTGCGATGGGCCGCCGGCGACGTGGACAATGGCGAGTTGTGGACCCAGACCTGCATTTTCCGCGGGCTCCTCGCCTACTACGAGGCCACCGGCAGGCCGGAGGTGCTCCGGGCCGTCGAGCGGGCCGTCCGGCTGACCATGAGCCACTACGGCGAGGGCCTGAAGGACCCCTACGGCGCCGAGACCCAGAACCACAACCTGATGTTCGTCGACGTCATGGAGCGCCTCTACGACCTGACCGGCGACGCCGCCTACCGCGACTTCGGGGTCTATCTCTACCGGGACTACTCAAGGGACATGGGGACCGACATCGCGCTGGGAACCCTGTTGGCGGCGAACCGCCCTTTCATGGGCCACGGGGCGACCACCTACGAGGGCCTGCGCGTGCCGATCTGGGCCGCCTATGTCACCGGCGACCCGCTGCTGCTCGCCGCCGCCGAGGAGGCGTTCGCGAAGTCGTGGCCCCACGTCTCGCCCACCGGCGGCCCCGTGTCCGACGAGTTCATCGCGAACAAGCCGACGGATCCGGACCTGGGCGGCTATGAGGGCTGCGGCGAAAAGGAGTGGATGACGTCGCTCCTGAGCGCGGCGCAGAAGACCGGGCGCGCGGCGCTGGCGGAGCAGGCCGAGACCACGTTCTACAACTCGGTCCAGGGCTCGCGCCTGCCCGACGGGACCGGCATGGACTATGTGACGACGGACAACATCTACCGGATCGACGGGGCGATCATGAACCGCGTCATCTTCTCCCCGGCCCACGAGGACGTGGCGAACTGCTGCGCGCCGAATTTCACGCAGATAGGGCCGGTCTTCGTCCGCAGCATGTGGATGCGCGCCCCGGACGGGCTGGCGGCGGTGCTCTACGGCCCGTGCGACGTGCGGACAACCATCGGGGGCGCCGCGGTCCGGATCTCGGAGGAGACGAGCTATCCCTTTTCCGAGGCTTTCCACTTCAGCGTCGACCCGGACGGCCCGCTGGAATTCGTCCTGCGCCTTCGGATCCCGGCCTGGGCCACGAGCATCTCGGCCGTGAGCGCGGGCGCCGAGGTCCGCCGCGCCGGCGACTGGCTGATCGTCGCCAAGAAATGGCGGCCCGGCGACGCCGTCGACGTGTCTTTCGGCGCGCAGGCCCAGCCGGTCCCCGCAAACAACGGCGAGTTCTACGTGCGGCGCGGCCCGCTGTTCTACGCCCTCCCGATCTCCGCGATAAGAAGGGCGGTCAAGGACTACCCGCTCGCGGGCTTCCACGACTACCTGGTGTTCCCCGCGGAATGGGCCCAGGGCCACTATGCCCTGGCCCGCTCGCCGGACGAACCGTCCGCCCCAGCGTTCGAGCTTGTCCAGAACCGCGCGGCCGACCCGCGGTACCCATGGGACGTTAGCCCCGTCCGCCTTGAGGCGAAACTGGTCAACCTGGGCACGAACAAGGCCGAGGCCGAGGCGCTTGTCCCGATGGGAAGCGGCGAGGCCATCCTGCGCCGCATGACCTTCCCGCTCGCCCCGTGATCCGCCACCCCAATCCCGGACCACCCCGGCCGGCCGCCGCATGAAGCCCGTCAAGGTCGGAATCCTGGGCGCAGGCGGGTTCGCCCGGGCATTCACGCCCCTGTTCAAGGCCCATCCCCTTGTCCGGGCCGTCAGCATCGCGGAGCTGATCCCGGGGCGCAGGCGCGAGGAGGCGGCCCTGGCGGGCGTGACCGAGGCCTACGGCTCGCTCGACGAGCTCCTGGGGAGCGACTGCGACGCCGTCGCAATATTCACCCAGCGCGGGCTGCACGCCCCGCAGGCGATCGCCGCCCTCAGGGCCGGGAAGCACGTCTATTCGGCGGTGCCGGCCGGCACCACCGTCGAGGAGCTGGGGGAGCTCGTGGAAACCGTGGGGGCCACGGGGCTCACCTACATGCTCGGCGAGACGAGCTACTACTACCCCTCGACGATCTTCTGCCGGGAGATGTGGCGCCAGGGAAAGTTCGGCCGCTTCGTCTACGGGGAGGCCGAGTACATGCACGACATGTCGCACGGCTTCTACCAGGCCTACCAGCACAGCGGCGGGAAGAACTGGTTGCGAACGGCGGGCGTCCCGCCGATGCTCTACCCCACCCACACGGTCAGCATGATCGTGAGCGTGACGGGCGCGCGCCTGACACGGGTGTCCTGCCTCGGCCAGGTCGACCAAAGCGGCGACGGGGCCTTCGGCAGGGGCCTCAACCCCTGGGACAATGAGTTCAGCAATGAGACCGCGCTCTTCCGCACCAGCGACGGGGGCACGGCGCGCATCAACGAGCTCCGCCGCGTCGGCCACTGGGGCGGGCGCTCCGTGCGCCTGAGCCTCTTCGGGACCGAGGGCTGCTACGAGGAGCAGCCGGAGGGCGATGTGTGGGTGAATCGCTCCCGCGAGGTCACGCCGCTCAACGACCTCCTGCGCTGCGTCCCGGTCGCCGAGGGCGACCGGAAGGCCGCCGGGGAGCCCACCGACAGCACCCAGCACGACTTCTATTCGGGAATGGCGCCCGTCCATCCCATCTGGCGGCTGCCGGCGGAGCTCGCCAGCCGCCCGAGCGGCCACCACGGCTCGCACCATTTCCTCGTCGATGACTTCGTGCGGGCCTGCACGACGGGTTCGCTGCCCCCGAACCATGTCTGGGCGGCGGCCCGCTACAACCTGCCCGGCATCATCGCCCATGAATCGGCCAAGCGCGAAGGCGAGGTGCTCCCGGTGCCCGATCTTGGGGACCCTCCCGCAGGCTCGGCCAGGCTCGAGGATTTCCTCGCCAAGCTTTCACCGGCCAAGCCCGCCTGGAACCTCCCAAAGCCCGCGTACACCGGGCAGCCATGGTGGTGAACGCCTCGGGCAACCTACGCGGGAAGGGGCGGGTGCGGTCGACCGGGCCCGCTCCCCTGGGCGCCGGTCTTCCCCTCGAACGCCTGCAGGCATTCCCGGGGGCCCCGGCCGTACGCCTGCGTGAAAACCCGGTGGAACTGCGCGTAGCTCCCGAAGCCCGCGCCGTACACGGCCTCCGTGATCGTCCGATGCTCCGGCTGGCGGACGAACTCCATGAACCGGGCGAGGAGCACGGAATTCCTATACCGGCTGACGGACACGCCGATCTGCCGCCTAAACATCCGGCTCAGGTGGGCCTCGCTCGCGCCGCAGCGCAGCGCCAGCGAGCGCAGGCTCGGCTTTTCGTGTTCCCTGCTGATCGAGTCGAGCGCCTTGCGCACGGCCGAGTGCAGGGCGACCGCCCCGTCGAGCGCCTTGCCGGCCCGCTGGCAGCGCCAGCACAGGAGGAGAAGGTGGTGCAGGCCCGCGTTCAGGCCGTCGGGGTCCCTGTGAACGTACCGGAAATCCGAGTTCACGCCAAATCCCGCCTCCCTGTTCAGCACGTCGGGATCCGGCGCCGCCTCCATGAGGCCGTCCATGGTCCTGCGGACCAGGTCGAAGGTCTCGACCGGCAGCACCGTGTGCAGCACGCCGTCCACCTCGGCCGTGTCGCGCTTCAGCCCCTCGTAGGCCGAGCTTCGGCACGACCGCGCGATCAGGCGCGGCTTGAAGACGGCGACATAGTTCTCCGCGTCGCTCGACCGGTCGACGAGCTGGTGCTCCTGGGACGGAAACAGCCATAGCAGCGTCCGCCGGCCGAAGGTAAACCGGCGCTCGCCAAGGACGTAGCTTATCGTCCCGCCCACCACCAGGTTCAGCTCCAGCTCCACATGGTGGTGGCTCCTGATCGTGGGCGGGTTGCGCGCGGATTCCACGAGATAAATGAGGCCGTCGTACTGCCTTCCGAGCTTAAGGTCCTCCAGCATGTGAGCAAAATATGAGAACTATTTCACAGAAGGCGAGCAGACCCTGGCTGGGACAATCTAGGACAAATCCGAGCGCACTACAGCCATGACTGATGATGTTTGGCCCGGGGGAGCCGCCGGGCTCAAATCGCGGCACCTCCGCCATTTTGCTTATGAATGGTTACCTACGACAGTCTGTGCGGGTTGGTCCTAGTCTGACGGCTTCGTCGGACTCATCAGGGGAAAGCACCCGGGTTCAAATCCCGACCCCTCCACAGCCCGGACATGAGCCCTATTGAACTCGCCTTCGCCAAGCTCAAATCGCACCCGCGACAGGCCGCCGCCCGCACCCTGGACGAACTCCAAGGAGCCGTCGCCCGCAGCCTCTCCCAGTTCCAGCCCGATCACTGCCGCGGCTTCCTCCGCCACGCCCAATATGCCGCTATATGACTCGAAAGTGCTCTAGGGCGAAGGGTCCGTATATTGGACCATGATCAACTCGTCCGTCTTGGCGGACGCCACCGCGATGGTGTTTCCGTCTACGTCCATCATGGGGTCAAGATTTCCCCTGCCGCCAAAGATCGGGTAACCGTTATTCGTTTCGGCGATGCATTCGTCCCCGAGGACCTCGTTTTCCCTCCTGCGGACGGACTCGGGCTGCCCGTTCGCGGGAGTGCCCATTTCCGGGCCCTTGCCGGCCACGGCTATTTAGCCGTTTCCGGGCTGATGATGGTCGTCACCTGGCTCACGGAATTGGCCGGAAAGCCGCCCAGCCTAGCGTGCTCGCGCACCATCTCCTCGCTGGGGGCGATGTAGATGCAATAAATCTTGTCGCCCGTCACATAGCTGTGGAGCCACTGAATCTTCGGCCCCATCTTGTTCAGCACCGCGCAGGAGTTCTCGGAAATTGACTTCAATTTTTCGGCGGTGAACGCACCGGCGCCCGGAATCACGCGTTCTATGACGTACATATGCTGGCCTTCCGGCAACGTCTCAGGTTTCACCATTTCGGCGGCGAAAGGGGTGAGGGCGAAAGCAAGGAACAAGACAGGAATGAGGGGCAGTCTTGAGAATTTCATGAGGTGAGAGTCCGACTGTTTGGCGTTTTGGTTTGGATCGTTGCGAATAAGCCCGGTTGGCCGAACGGGGCCAAGGTGCCTGTGCTTCGAGCATACCCGCGAATCCCGAAGGCATCTAGGCCAACTATGGGCAATTTCGGGACATACCGCCCCGGCCGGGTCTGCCCCCCAGCCCATGGAGGTCTTCTTGCGGGACGGCCTTCCCGTATCAACGGTCCGCCGCCGCCTTCACCCTCATTCTCCGCGGGGAATGGCCAAACCGCCCATGGTAAAGGTTGCGAAGCTGGCGGCTCCCGTTGAGGCCGCAAGCCTTGGCGACGTCCTCGACTTTGGAGCCGGTTTCCTGCAGCAGGGAGCGGGCCCGCTCCAAGCGCAGTTCCCTCAGGTATTCGCCGATCGAAAGGTCGACGCTCTGACGAAAGCGGCGCGAAAGGTTCCGCGGGCTCGCCCCCACCTGCTCCGCCAGCCGGTGGAGGCTCGGCGGCTTCTCCAAGTTCTCTATCAGGATGCTTTGGGCCCGGTGAACACGGTCGTCGAGGTGGTCGCGGTACCTGAGGTAGATGCTCTCCTGCTCAAAATTCCCGCTGCGCCGAAGGTAGATCACGAGGTACCGGGCTATCTTGAAGGCGAACTTCTGGCCGTGCCGCAGGCCGATGAGATGGATGGCAAGGTCAATGCCCGAGGCAATTCCCGCGCTCGTGAAGATGCGGCCCGCCTCCACGAACAGGACCCCCTTCCTGACCTTGATTTTCGGATACCTCCGTTGAAGCGCCTCAACATCCCCATAGTGCGTGGCGCACTCCAAGCCATCGAGGATCCCCGCCTCGGCCAGCAAATGGACCCCCGTGCAGACCGAGCAGATGGTGGTTCCAGCTAGGTGCGCCCTCCTGATCCAGGCGAACACGGACCGGTGCGAACGCATGAACTCGGGGGTGATGCATGCCGTCTCGAGGCCCGCCACAAACAGTGTGTCGTCCGGCCCGAGCCCAACTTGCCGGAAGGGCATCAAGTTGGAAAATTGCAGGTTGCCCTCCAGCGGAACCGTCCTGGTGAGGGCGCAGACCTCCAGGCGATAGGGCTGGCCAAAGACACCAGCCGCCTGGAAGACCTGCCAGGGTCCGACGAGGTCCAGGGGGGTGACCCCGGCCGGAGCGAAGAATACAATCCGCGGCGTCATCCGGGACCCATATTCAGCATCCCCGGGGGTTACGCAAAGGCCTATTTTCGCCCATCACCTCCTATCGGCGGGTCTCAATCGACTCTCCAGACAGGAACCGGACAGCATCGAGTGGGAAAAGCGGGCGCCTCGATGGGGGCCCGTGGTGTTCCAAGGCGGCGGCAAACACGGCACGCCCGGGAGCGTCCCTCGGAGAGGTTGGCGGCCCATGCCAGCCTGTCCGCCCGAGCCTGTAGGGTGCGCCGGAAAGCCCCGGAGGGACGGGCTTTCATCGGCCCTCGTCAGCGGACCGCGTAGACCTCAACGAGAGCTTCGCCGTTCCCGAAGCCATTCGGGTCGACTTCCGCTGTGTATCGCCCGGGGGGCAGCGTAATGAGCAGCGCTGAATCGTAGCTGTTCGGATCCGTCCAGGGGAAGGCGCCGACGCGCGCCGCGACGGCCGCTATCTGGGGCTCTCCCCCCCATTTCTGATTCGAGATGATAAGGTTTCCACCGGAATCGTAGAGCTGAAGCGGCGTCGCCAGGGAGGTACTTGAAACGCCCAAGGCGGCGAGGGCCGGTCCCGAGGCGCGAATGAGAACCGTCTCTGCGCTCGATCCCGAGATTTCGAATCCCGCTATCAAGGTACCGGAGCCCGCTTCGTTGAGGGCGCGGGACGATATGTTGATCAACTGGGCGGCGGGATTGCCCGGATCATCGTCGTAAAGCTCCGCCAGCACGACGCCAGAGTTGCCGCCCGCTGATGAAACCTGCGCCGTGTAGGCGCCGGCGGGCAGCGAGATCTTGACCGCGGTGTCGGCGGATCCCAGGGGCAGGGCAAAGGCGCCCACCTGGGCGAAGTCGGCCGTACTCGCATCCGTTGGCGAGACGGCCCCCAGCCATGGGGCGGTCGCCGGGAGCGAGGGTGGCGTCTGCCATGCCGCGACGCGCGCGATGAGATTGGCGGGAGTGGCGGAGTCGTAGAGGGCCAGGGTGGGATCCTCGATGACGCCCGACACCCCGAAATCCGCGAGAGTGGGCCCGATGCCGCGTACGATTAGGGATTTGGACCCGGTGCCGCTGATGACAAAGCCCGTGAAAAGGATGCCTTGCCCCACAGAACTGGATAGGGAGACGGAGGCGCGGGTCGAAAGGTTGATGATCCGCCCGGGACTGGAGGTGCTTACGATGGCAAGATTCGCCGTCGAGCTCGTCGTGCTTCCCGAGGCGTTCGTCACCACACAGGCGTAGGACCCGGCCCTCACCGCATCCGCCCCGCCGAGGACGAGGTAGGCGTCCGTGGATCCCGAGATGCCGCCCCCGTCCGAAAGAGGAACGCCGTTGAACGTCCATTGGTACGCCGGGCTTGGCCTGGCGTTCGCGACGACGTTGAAGGCAACGGTGGATCCCGCGTTCATTGTCTGCGACTGCGGCTGCGCGGCAATGGTCGGGGCGGATGCCGGGGAAATGCCATTGATGATGGAGACCGTGCCCGTTGCGTCATTATTGAGCACGTATACCTTGTGGGTGACCGGATTCACGGCGACGAAGGTGGGAAGGGAGCCCACCGGAACGGTGGTGTAAGCTCCCGTTACGCCGTCAATCGCCACCAAAAAACCCTGCTTGGAGTAGGCCGCGGCGTAGATGACGTTCGCCACCGGGTCCACCGCGATGGATTGCAGCAGCACCACATCGCCAAGCGGATCGACCGCTATCGGCAGGAGCGTCACCGCCAGGGTCTTCCCGTCGAGCACCTGGACGGAGTCGTCATCCGCGAAATAGGCCTTGTCAGTGACCGTGTCCAGGGCGACGGCAATTCCGCCGGCTTCGGTTGTCGCATCCAGGACCTCGCTGTCGCTGGAGTTGACAAAGGAGATGACGTGGGCGTTTCCACCGTTGTTCTCGACGAAAAGCTGGCCGCTTACCGGATTCATGAAGAGACCCATGGGGTTCTGTCCTTGCTCCGCCTCGGTGATCGCTCCCGAGGCCCCGTTGATCACGTAGACTGTCGGCGTGTTGACGGTGTACAGGTTGTTGGATCCAGCTATCGCGAAAAGGGTGTCGTTTGCCGGGTCGACGGCTACGGACGCGATGGGCTCGAATCCCGCGAAGATGTTCCCGGTCACGGTGTTGGTGGCGCCGTCAATCACCGAGATGGTGCCGTCGAGGCTCGCGTTCACGACATAGATCTTGTTGGTCGTCGAATTCACGGCGACCGCGGAGGGATTCAACCCGACCGGAATTGTCGTGGTGGCGTTGGTGGCTCCGTCGATCACCGTCACGTTGTTGCTCCCGCTGTTGGCGACATAGATCCTGTTGGTCACCGTGTTCACGTCCATTGCGTAGGGAAGCGCCCCTACCGCGACGGCGGTGGTCGAATTCGTGTCGCCGTCAATCACGGTCACCTGGCCGTTGGCGATCAGGCTGGCGACGTAGATCTTGTTGGTGACCGGGTTCACGACGACGGCTACGGGCAGGGGCGCCGCGGTGACCGTGGCCGCCAAGGTCTGCGCGACGGCCGCAAGGGGAGAACCAGCTCCGATCCCAAGGACGGCCCAAGCCAGGAGGGCGCCGGCAAATGGGCTTCCGCGTCTGGCGGTGGGTCGGGCCGACAGTGCCCCCGTGCTTCCCAGGCTGGGGACCTGCGCGGGCTTCGTGACTGACCGAAAAGGCGAGCGAGCGGCCATAGTCGTGATTGTTTGCAGGGACCGTGCTTCCAGGACTGCTCCACGTGGCCGCCCCGCCTAGATCTGGAGCCTGCCCAGGTTCAATGTCGCCACTCCCTCAACGGGCTTCCCGTGGTCGAGCGCTGGCTTGAAACGGATGCTCTTGACGACCGACTCGAGAAACGGGTCGTCGATTGTCTTCGAACACGCGGCATCGGCATACGGCGTGTCCGCCAGGCCGTCCTTGGAGACTCTCACGAAAAAGGCCTCGTTGTACCTTCCGGCGGCGAGGCGGCCCGGCAGCCCGGCGGGAAGTCGGCCCATCGCGGGAACCGCGGGCAGCGTCTCGCTCCTGTGGGCGCCGATGTACTCAATCTTGACGTACTCGAAGGCCTCGTCGCGCGTGAGCTCAACGCGCCTGGACGAGATGTTGGTCGCGATCTCCTGCCCCCGATCGTAGATGTGGATCTGGAAATCGAGCAGCTCGTAGTTGAAGGGGAACCCCTCCTCGGTGAAATGGACATTGCTGGCTTGCTTGTATATCGGGTGCAGCGACTTGGCATACACGAGGTTCTGGACGACCCCGCGCGGGCTGTCGGGCGTGCGAAACCGCGTCATCGTCACGACATAGGGGTTGAGCAGCGGCTTCGCCGATGAAATCTCAAATTCGATGTCCATCGCGTCCATGCCCTTTGTCGCGAGACGCCCGCTCGCCGGTTCGTTGCCATTTTCCGTCTGGTTCGCGGCGGTGGCCGCCGCCGCGGCAGCGAATATCTGGGGAGGCGTGCCGCTGACGTCGAATACCGAAGAGATAATCGTGGGGTTCGGCGGGGGGCCATAGAGACGGGGGATCGCCTCGGCGGGGTGTGTCACCGCGGGGGCGGTCATTGCCGTGTACATCAGGGCTAGATCCCCGAATTGGTTGTCCGACCCGGCGAGGACGGCCATTTGCCCCAAGGCGTTGTTGTTTTCCGTGTCAGCCAAGTGCTGTTCGTTGGCGGCGGTGGAAAGGAGATCCGCATTCAACGACGCCGTCTCCGACAATCCCCGGGTGAGCATGACGCTCGGATCATTGCCGAAGGAATAGGCCGTCGTCCTCTTGAAGCCCATGATCGTGGCCGAGCCCTCCGCCAGCTTAAGGGAGGGCGTGATCTTCAGGTTGAGCGGGGCGCTCTTGGCGGAAATGACATGTTCCTTGCCGTCGATCACGACCACCCACGATGACCCGACGACGTCCCGCACGGGGTAGAGGTCCTTGTCGAGGTTGATCTCGATGTCAGCGCCCATGAAGAGCGTGTGCGTCTTGGCGGCTTCCACCACAAGCTCGTCCATCTTGACCGGCTTCTGGTCCCGAACGTCGGGCGCGGCCGAGACGACAGCGCTGCCAGTGACCAAAATGGGAAGCAGGACTCCCGCTGCAAATGCCTTCGCAGGGTGGCGGAATCCAAGGCGGCCTTTCATGGTCCTGGGATGATCATGGTTTTGTGCTCTCAGCGCTTACCACATGCCAAGAAGCCCGTTGCAACCGTAACTGGCTCCGCGCAAGAAACTAATGATTCTGTCATGCTGGTCGGTGCGTCCACGTTCCCAACGGGATGGTTGCGGTCGCCCAATTCCAGGGATTGCGAAACGCTGGATTGGACGCGCCCAACAAAGGGTGCGGTTGAACGAAATCGGACAGGAATCCGCTCAATGCGCCTTTCGAGCGTCTTGACTTGCACGACATTTGCACGACATTTCGTTCATGAAGACCAAATGGATCGCGTCGCGTGAGTTTTCGGCAAGTCCAGGCCGCGCACTTGCAGCGGTCAGCCGGGCGGGCCGGGTCTTGGTGACCGCTAATGGCAAGCCGAAGGCGATCATGATCCCAACCTCCGAGGGTACCTTTGCTTCCGATTTGGAGCTGCTCGATCGCGTGGACCTGGCGCGGGCGGTCGCGGCCATCAGGGCGGAAGCGGTCGCCAACCGAACCGACGCCCTTTCGATGAAGGAAATCGACGCCGAGATAGCCGCTGTGCGGGCCGCCCGGAATCGTCGATGAGGTGCTGGGTGATTGACACGAATGTGGTCGTGTCGGGACTCTTGAGCGCGAACGGCCCGTGCGTCCGGATTCTGGAGGCAATCATGGAAGGGCGCGTGAAGCTCGTCTACGACGCGCGCATCCTTGCTGAATACCGCGATGTGCTCTGCCGGCCGCGCCTCAAGCTGAAGCCGGCCCAAGTCTTGCATTTCCTTGAGGCATTGGGCGGCCAGATGTCAGTGATACCGGAACGGCTCGCCGCCGACGGACCCGATCCTGACGACGTGGTTTTTGTTGAAGCAGCCCTCGCTGTGCCCGACAGGACCATCGTGACGGGCAATCTTGCGGATTTTCCTAACGAGATTCTGAACGGCGTGCGACTGCTTACGCCGGCTCAGGCCCTCGCAGAGCTAAGCCGTTAGGGCGATCTCAGCAGACTCAAGCGGCGTCAGGACAATATCGGACAATCCAGAGCGTAAAATGGCCAAATCTGGCGAATCCCAACCCGGAGGGGCACCGGGTTCAAATCCCGGCACCTCCGCCAACCTGACCGACGGCGCGTTCGGCCGCCTCAGGTGCGCAGCGCCTTCGAAACGAGCGGGACGACGTCTCTTCCGAGAATTTCGATCGAGCGCGCCACCTTTGCGTGCGGCATCGCCGATACGCTCATCTGGAAGGTGATCCTCGAGATTCCGCCGAGGGACTTGTTCACATGCAGTATCTTCTCCGCGACCGTCTCCGCGTCGCCGATCAGGTAGGCGCCGGTCGGGCCCCGTGTCGCGTCGAACCCGGCGCGGGTCGCGGGAGGCCATCCGCGCTCCCTGCCGATCTTCGTGAACGTCTGGGCGAAGCCGGGATAGAAGTCATCCGCCGCCCCGCGCGTGGTATCCCCGAGAAACCCGATGGCGTGCACCCCGACCGTCAGCTGCTGCTCGGAATGGCCCGCCTGGCGTCCGGCCTCCCGGTAGAGGTCGACCAGCGGCCGGAACCGGTGCGGTTCGCCGCCAATGATCGCCACCATGAGCGGCAACCCAAGCTCGCCCGCGCGGATGAAGGACTGCGGAGTCCCGCCCACCCCGATCCAGATGGGAAGCGGATTCTGCACGGGCCGCGGATAGACGCCCTGCCCCGTCAACGGCGCCCGGTGATGGCCGGACCAGCGAACCTGCTCGTTGGCGCGGATCTTCAGGAGGAGATCGAGCTTCTCGGCAAAGAGCTCGTCGTAGTCGTCAAGCCGTAGCCCAAAGAGAGGAAACGATTCCGTGAATGAGCCGCGACCGACGACGATCTCGGCCCTGCCCTGGGAAATCAGGTCAAGCGTCGCAAAGTCCTGGAACACCCGCACCGGATCGTCCGCGCTCAGCACCTTGACGGCGCTGGTCAGCCGGATCCGGCTCGTCCGGGCCGCCGCCGCGGAAAGGATGACCGCCGGGGCGGCGTCAAGGAACTCGCGCCTGTGGTGCTCGCCGATCCCGAACACGTCGAGTCCCACCTGGTCGGCCAGCTCGATCTCCGCAAGGAGGTCCTTCATGCGCTCGACATGGCTGGTCGTGACGCCCGTCACGGGGTCCGGGATCGAGGCGGCGAAGCTGTCTATGCCTATCTGCATCCTTTATTCTAGGCGAGGAGCCTGAAATTCGCGAATTGAAGCGGGTTTCCCATCGCCCCGCATGACCCGCAGCCGCATTTTCCGCGGCAGGTGCGGAAGCTGCTGTTCCGCGGACATGAGCCGACGAATCGCCCTCTCCCTGCTTCTCCTTGCCGGCGGTGCCAGGGCCGCCGACCTCCCGGTCAAGGTCAAGGTTGTGGTGGTGGCCATGTTCGAGGTCGGCGAGGATACGGGCGACGTTCCGGGCGAATTCCAATACTGGGTCGAGCGGGAAAGGCTGGACCGCACCTGGGACTTTCCCCAAGGCGAGCGGAAGCTCCGCTCCACGCCGGACGGGAGCGTGCTCGGAGTCGTGACGGGGGTCGGCACGATCCACAGCGCTGCCACGATCATGGCCCTCGGGCTGGATCCGCGCTTCGACCTGACAAAGGCCTATTGGGTGGTGGCGGGGATCGCCGGGGCCAATCCCGACGTCATGTCGCTCGGCTCGGCCGCCTGGGCCGAGTGGGTGGTCGACGGCGACCTGGGGCACGAAATCGACGCCCGGGAGGCGCCCGCCGGCTGGCCGACGGGCCACATCCCGCTGCGGAAGAAATCCCCCTACGAGCAGCCGGTGGTCCCGCCCGAGGGGCAGGTGTTCCATCTGGACCCGGCGCTCGTCGACTGGGCCTACCGCCTGACCCGGGACACACCTCTGCCGGACGGCGAGCCGCTGCGCAGGCACCGCGCGCTCTATGCGGGCTACCCCAACGCGCTCAGGCCCCCGTTCGTCCTGAAGGGCGACAACCTGGCCTCGATGAATTACTGGCACGGCAAACTGATGAATGAATGGGCGGAGGCCTGGGTGGCCTACTACACAGGGGGAAAGGGGACCTTTGCCACGAGCGCCATGGAGGACACGGGGACAATGCAGGCGCTGACGTGGCTCTCCCGGGCGGGCCGGGTCGACGTCCGGCGGGCGCTCGTCCTCAGAACGGCATCCAACTATGACATGCAGTGGCCGGGGGTGAGCGCCGCGCAGAGCCTCTCCGGGGAAAGCCTCGACAAGGGTTACTCGGCCTACCTCCCGTCGCTCGAGGCGGCCTATCGGGTGGGCAGCCGCGTGGTCCACGAGATTACGCGCGGCTGGGCCGACTATGAGAAAACCCTGCCGAGATAGGCGGGCGCGCCCCATGGGAGGGGCCCGCGGATCTCGGCGGCCACCAAGGTCCATACCGCCGTCCTTCTCATTCGCCGCCCGGGCCAAAATACTGTTTGGGTCACTTGCCCGATTAAAGCCATGCATGCTCTGAGATTCGAAAAAACAGGATCTTTGGACGAACTGGGCATTCGGGACATTCCCATGCCCAGGCCGGCGGCGGGCGAAGTGCTTGTCCAGGTGAAGGCTGCCGCGATCAACCCAAGCGACATCAAGAATGTGCAGGGAAAGATACGCGGGACGACCGTTCCGCGGACGCCGGGCCGCGATTTTGCGGGCATCGTGGTTGAGGGTCCCAAGGAGTTGATGGGCAAATCCGTCTTCGGGTCGGGGGGAAACCTCGGCTTCGGACGCGACGGGAGCCATGCGGAGTTTCTCACCGTGCCCGCGCGTGCGGTCCTGCCCCTGCCGCAGAACGCAACCCTTGAACAAGGCGCAGGCATCGGCGTCTCCTACATGACTGCTTGGGCCGCCTTGGTGAATGCGGCCCGCATCCGGAAAGGGGAAACCGTCCTTGTCACCGGAACCACGGGCAACGTCGGCAGCATCGCGACCCGGATAGCCCATCGATTGGGAGCGAAGGTCCTCGGCACGGTGCGGTCCACGGCCGATCTCGCCAAGGTGGGCGACCTGCCCGTCGAGGCGTGGATCGACCTGCAGGCCACGGAACTCGCCGACGGAGTCAGGGCCGCGACCGCGGGAAGAGGAGTCGATGTCGTCTTTGACGTCGTCGGGGGAGCGATGTTTGAGAAATGCCTGCAGTCGCTCGCCTGGCGCGGACGACAGGTGGTGATCGCCTCCAACCCTGACCCGCGCGTGAGTTTCAACCTGGTCGACTTCTATCACAACGAATCGCGCCTGCTCGGCGTGGACTCCCTCAAGTTGGATTTCGAAGAGACGGCCGAGATCCTCCGCTCGTTGACGCCCGCCATCGAGAGCGGGGACTTGCCGCTGCCCAAGGTGGAGACGTACCCTCTCGTTCAGGCGCCTGAGATCTATCGCGGCATCGCGTCGTCGGCCATCAAGGGGAAACCCGTCCTTGTCCCGTGACCACCGCGCGCCCTTGGATGCGCCGGATCATTCAAGGGAACGGACGTAGGCCGTTAGCCTCGCGATTTCGTCATGCCCCAGCTTCTTCCTGAAGGACGGCATCTCGCCCTTGATCCCGTGGGTGATGATATTCGAGATGTAGCGGTCGCTCACCCCGACATCATGGAGATCGGGTCCCTCGTCGCCCGTGGCGTCAGCCCCGTGACAATGCGCGCAGCTTGAGAGAAACAAGGCGCGTCCCTGCGAAAGGAGGGCTGGCGAGCTCGGCGTGGGCGTCTCGAACCAGGTCTCCGGCGTCGGCTGCTGATGCGAGGCCTTCGATTCGAGGTGACGCAGGCCCAATGAGAGCCCGTAGGCTGAGGCCAGCGCGATGGCCGCGGCGAGAACGGCAAGGGAGTTCCCCGCGCCTGCGCCGATTCCGGGCGATGGTTTGGCGGAATCCTCCATGTTGCTAATGCCCGAGCATCATCTCGCCGCCGTAGTAGCCGGCGGCCGTCACCAGGACCGCGGCAAAGGCCGCCGCCACCAGATAGCCGCCGGGAGCCTTCCGCGCCGTGAAGTCGCTTGCGAGCACCCGCCAGGTCGCGAGCCCGATGATCAGCGCGAAGGCTGGCCACGCAAACAGGTGATGAAGCCTCAGGGTGTCATGGCCGAGCATGACTCCCTTGCTCATGACGAGCCCGGAGACGACAGCAGGCACAGTCCCGGCAGCGCCTAGAATCATCGTCCAGTAGCCCGCCGCGTGAAGCCCTCGACGGATCGCAGGGACGGGAGAGAAGAATCCTAACGCGTCCAGCGCTCCAGAACACAGGATCAGCGCTATCGGAAAATGCACGGTCGCCCCATGCATCTTCGCCCAGTTCTCGGAGTTCATCGCTCAAGCGGAGGCAAGCGTTGAATCGACGATCGCGAGCGTGGGGTGGCTCTCGACATAGGAGACGCTGGCGAGGCCCAGGAAGGACCGGAGCCTCGGGGCGTCGACGAGCATCGGGCCCGGCTTGGGCGCCGTTCCAGGCTCGGGCTGGGGAAATGCCGTCGAGCGGGCGGTGTGGAACGTGATGTTCCCCTCGATCTTCTGGATGACCTGGTGGATGTGGCCGTTCAGGACGGTGACCGATCCAAACCTCTTGAGGAGGGCCAGGGCCCGGGAGCCGTCGGCGGTACCCCACCCCCACTTCGGATAGACCTCCCAAAGCGGCACATGGGCAAAGACGACCACGGGAGTCTCCGCCGAGATCGAGGAAAGGTCCGTGGCGAGCCATGCAAGCTGCTGTTCTCCCATGATGCCCAGGCCTCCCTCGGTGACCCCGTCCACGTTGACCAGCCCGACAAAATGCACGCCCTTCTGGTCAAAGCTGTACCAACCCGAGCCAAGGCTTCCCTTGCCGAAGCGCGCGCGGTAGGCCGCACCATTGTCGTTCAGGATGTCGTGCTCACCGGGAACGTAAAACACCTGTCTCGTCCGGCAGTCCTTCAGCATCTGCTCGAGGCCGTCGAACTCATCGTCCTCGGCCAGATGGGTGAGGTCCCCGGTGTGGATCAGGAATTCGGGCGCCACAAGCATCGCGTTGATCCGTGAAATCGCCTCGCGAAACGTCGCGGCCACGTCCTTGTTGGCCGGCTTGCTGAAGCCGATGTGGCTGTCGCTGATCTGCACGAAGTTGAGGGTGCCCACCGGCTTGGCCGGCAGGTCGGGCGGGGGTGTCTGGCCGAGGACCCGCGACGTAAGGACGCCGCCGCTCAGGGTCCAGAGGACGCCCGTGCCGGCCCATGCCATGCACTTGAGGAATCCCTTGCGGTCGATTCCGTCGCGGTTGTGGTCGTGCAGGATGTGATCGTTCATGGTGGCGTTGATTTCGTGTTGATGGGTTCCGGGGAAGGGGCGCAATTCGCCTTTGCCGTTGTATACTGCGGGCCGCTCGGAATTATTCCGCCGAAGGCGAATAAGAACTTTCCCGGCCAAACCGGGAATAATCCCACCCCTCCTGGCGTTATCATCCTAATGGAAGCCTCCGTTCCCACAGAGACGTCGACTTTCGAGCAGCTGATGCTGCCCCATTTGGATTCCGCCTATAATCTTTCCCGCTGGCTGCTTAGGGACCCGCACGACGCCGAGGACGCGGTGCAGGACGCCTGCCTGCGGGCATTTCGCGCCTTCGGAGGGTTTCGCGGGGCCGATGGCCGTGCCTGGTTCCTGACGATCGTCCGGAACGTATGCTATTCGCACCTGCGCCAAGGAAAGCGGGAGTCCCTGAAGGTAGCCTTTGAGGAGGACCTCCACGGCTCCCCCGAGGACTCGGGCGAGGCGAATGCCCAGTCCTGGCTCGAGGTGAAGGGCGAGCTGCTCCGCCAGGCCCTTGAACGCCTGCCCCCGGAATACCGCGAGGTGATCGTGCTCCACGACGTCGAGGGGCTTTCCTACCGCGAGATCGCCGGCGTCGCCGAGATCCCGCTCGGCACCGTGATGTCCCGATTGGCAAGGGGACGCGGAAAGCTTCAGGCGGAATTGGCGAGCCTGAGCCAGAACACGAGCCCATGAACTGCGACGAAAGCCGGCTCCTGCTGGATGCCTACGCCGACGGCGAGCTCGACCTCGTCCGCCACATCGAGCTCGAAGCGCACTTGAAGGCGTGCCCCACCTGCCTGCGCCGCTCCGAGGCCATCGCCGCGCGCCGGATCCGGATCCGTGACTCCTTGCCCCGCTTCCCCGCCTCGCAAGAGCTCAGGGGAAGGATCCATGCCTCGCTGCGGGCCGAGGCCAGAGGGGCCGCGCGGCAAGGGCCCCTCCCCTTTCCGGTCGCATGGCGGCGCTGGAACCTCGCGGGCCTCGCAGCCTCCGTGACGGTCGCCCTATTGGCAGGGTATTCCTGGGGAAGCCACCACGCTCGCTCCACCTCCCTGGCGGACGAGGCGTTTGCCGGACACATGCGTTCCTTGCAGGCCAGCCATCTGACCGACGTGACCTCCACGGACAGGCACACCGTGAAGCCCTGGTTTGCCGGGAAGCTGGATTTCTCGCCGCCGGTGGTCGACCTGGCGGACCTAGGCTTTCCGCTGGTTGGGGGTCGGTTGGATCAAATCGACGGTCATACGGCGGCAGCGCTCGTGTTTCGCAGGCGGCTTCACGCCATCAATGTCTTCGTCTGGCCCGCCCGCGGGGCGATCTCCCCGCCCCGCAGCGCAACCGAGAGCGGCTTCAGCGCGCAGGGTTGGACGCACGGGGGGCTCAATTTCCTGGCGGTGTCCGAGATTCCCGCCGCCGAACTGGAGCAGTTTGCCGGTGAATTCCGCAAACGAACGGAATAGCCGGTGATCACCGACCCAGCTCTTGCCCTTCAATTCCCGGATCGCCCGGCAGGCGCTTCATCCTCCGCCAGCGGCATCCGGCCGCGTGCCGCACGACGTTCGTCGCAACGCAGATGTCCGACCGGCAGGATTGTCACACGGTCCCGATAATGCGCTTTCCCCCAGGTGCCTCGAACGCTGGCCGCGCGATCCATCGACGCGTTCCCGGGAGCGGCAACGCGTGGCTGCTCGTCGCGGCGATCTGCCTATCGGCGCCGTGCCTCGGAATGGCCGTGCGCGCGGGAACCCCGCCCGCTCCGGGAAACGCGGACCCCATCGAGGGCGTTTGGCTCGGGACGATCGTGGCGCCGCAGGGTTCGGTCGCCGACATCGGCCTGGAGTTTTTTCGCGACACGAAGGGCACCCTCACGTTCAAGCTGAACTTCCCGGCGATGTTCACCTACGCCGTGGCGTTCGGGATCCCCGTCGTCGCGGATGGCCGCGGCCATTACGTCATCACCCCGGCCCTCGACCTCGACCTGCGGTTCGCGGACAACCGGCTCACCGGCACCTTCGGGAAGGGCAAGCTTCCCGTCAGGTTTCAGCGTGGAGGCGAGTTCCCGCCAAGGCCGGTCGAGGAACGCCTACCCGCGGCCCCCGCCCTGCTCTGGCAATACGACATGGGCGGAGGCACCTGGGCCCCCCCCGTGGTTGCCGAAGGAGTCGTCTTCGTGGGGACAAGCGCGGGGCTGTTCCATGCGGTGCGCGCCAGCGACGGCGCAGCCGTGTGGAGCTGGAAGGGAGAGAATGGCATCGACGCCCGAGCCGTCGTGGGAAACGACACGGTGTACGTGGTCGACACGGGGACAAACCTCGTCGCCCTGGACCGGGCCCGGGGCTCGCTGCGATGGATCGCTCCCCTTCACGACCAACGGATCGCCGGCACGAAGCCGCCCGACAACCCGACCTTCAACCATCGCGCCGCCACGCCGCTCCTGGTGGGCGACGTGATCTACTGCGGCTCAAGCGACGGCGGCCTCTATGCGATCGACGCGGCCACCGGCGCCAAGCTCTGGCGGCATGACGCAAAGGCGCCGGTGTTCTCTGGAATCGGCCTCCTGGGCGACGACACGCTCATGTTTGGCACCATGGACGGCTCCGTCGTCATGCTTGATCGCCTCACGCGCCGGGAGACCCTGCGGGTGGGGACCGGTGGGGGCGTCGTGACGACGCCCATCGTCGCCGGGGGCAGGCTCATCGTCGGCAGCCGCGACTACCTGCTCTACGGCTTCAATCTCGCGGACGGGGCGCCGGCATGGCGATATTCCTATTGGTTCTCGTGGATCGAGTCGACGCCCGTGCTCGTGGACGGCCTTGTCTACGTCGGCGCATCCGATTTCAGCCGGGTGACGGCCCTCGACCCGGCGACCGGCAGGGCACGCTGGGCCACGCCCGTGCATGGCATGAACTGGGGCACGCCCCTGGTGACGGCGGACAGCGTGTTCACCGGCACCGCCTCGCAGAACATCAAGGGCACCGTGATCGCGCATGTGGGCGGCATCATGGCCCTTGACCGCTCCACCGGCGCGCCCAGGTGGCAGCTGCTCGCCGCCGTTCCGCCGGAAAACGGGTTTGGCGGCTACGCCGGCTCGCTCGCCCTCGCCGGCGACAAGGTCATCGCCGCCGGATTTGACGGGAGGCTCATCGCGCTTCCCGCGAGATGAGCCGCTGCGTTCGATCCCTTTCAGGGCCCCCGGTCGACCTTCGCGCGCTCCGCGTCCAATCGGGCCTCGGCGCGGCGGAACGATGCGGTGCCAGCCACGTCGCCCGGCATGCCGGCGATCAGCACCTGCGCCTCGTCGAGCAAGCTGCGGCGCGCCGCGCGGGAGGCGGGGTCCTGCGCAATCTCCTGCGTCATGAGAAGGTCTGCCAGGTCCTGACGCCTGGACACGTTTTCAGGCTCCGCCTCCGCCCCCTTGCGGGCGGCGGCGACCAGGGGATCGATGATCGCACGGGCTTCCGCGCACCGTCCCTGCCTGGCGACTGCCTCGGCCTGGCGCCGCTCGGATCCGGCCAAGTCGGGTCCGCCGATATCAGGGGGCAATTCCCCTAGGACCGAACGACCGAGGTCACCTGCCTCCTTGGCCGCCGCTTCGGCATCCGCAAATTGGCCGAGGTCAAGGGCTGTCTGGGCAATGGCATCGTCTGCTCGTTCCAGCATGGATCGCAGCACGAGTCGATCGCGACCGCCCCAACTTTCGGATTTCACGCCTTGGAGTTCGGCGGCGATCGCGCGCGCCTCGTCTTGGATGGCTTTGGGTGGCTCGCCCAGGGCATAGTCCGCGACCAGCCTTGAAATACGGGGGTTCTCGGTTGCGACCATCGCGGGAAATCCAGCCGCCGGGGCGTCCTTGCCAAACAATCCGAAATAATGCGTCATCTCGGCCAGGCCGTCCTCAGCGCCCTTGCGATCGCCCATTTCGGCGGCATCCCATGCGAGAAAACGATATCCCAACGCCAGCAGGATGGATATCGCGCCTGAATTATTCCGCGCGCTGCTCCCAGCCAGGCTTGCCCGCTCTATTGCCCGCGCATCGGCAAGCCGGCCCAATTCACGAAACTCGGTGGCCAGCGCGGTCTTGTTCTGGATGGTGACCTGCCTGACCTTGGCGTCCTCCGGGTTCAGGTGAAGGTAGAAGTCATCGTCACGAATCGCCTGCTCGAACGCCGCCACGGATTCGCTGAGCTTTCCATCGAAATACAAGGTGTAGCCAAGCGCGGAGTAGGCGCCCGCCCGCTGTTGAAACATCTGCACCCTTGAGGGGGATTTCTTCAGAATTGCATTCTGGACCGCAATCGCCTGCTCGGCGCATTGCGTCGCCCTTGTGAGATCGTGCCGCGCCACGGCCGCATAGGAAAGCCCCAGGAGCACGGCGCTGTAGTCCGACGCGACATCCTCATCCTCGGCATCGGCCCCGCCGGACGCCTCCAGCATCTCGGCCGCCTCCATCATGGTCCGCTCCATCGGCCCCATGCCCTCTGAATTCCGCTGCATGTAGCCGAGCGAAAGCAGGCGCCTTGCAAGGATGGGCTGCAACGCCTCGCGCGCCCTCGGATCCGCCATGAAGGGGCGCAAAACCGCGACGGCCTCCCGCATCAACGGCAGGGCCTTCTGCCCCTGGGCCCTGCTGTCGTACAGGGCGGCCTCGGTTTCCAGCGCGAGTGACAATCCCTCCGCCGTTTCGATGGAGCGGTCGCCGGCACCGATGCGCCGGCGGAAAACGGCGACCGACTCGGCATCCAGCTTCGCGGCCTCGTCCAGACGGTTCTCACGGTTGAGCACCGACCCCAGCGATGCCAGCGCGAGCGCATGATTGCGATCCGTCGAGTCGGTGATGAGCTCGGCCGGGAGGCGCTCGTAATAGCCGACGGTGCGGCGTGCCAGCTGCTCGAGCAGTTCGATCTGCCCGGTGTCGAGCAGCTTGCCTTGGAATTCGCCGAGCAGGTAGGTCAGCAGCTGCTCCGCCTCCCGCCGCGCGGTGTCGGCCTGCTCGCGGCTCCGCTGGGCGTCCGACTTGGCATCGAGCGCCGCGGCCTCCGCAGCCTGCGCCCGCCGGAGGTTCTCGACCGCGCGCGCGTGCGCGGCGCGTTCGCGCACAAGGAGCGCCGACGAGGCGATCAGCCCCGCCACGAGCGAGGCGGCGATCGCCGTCGCGGCGGCGAAGCCGAGCCGGTGGCGCCGGATGAACTTCCGCAGCCGGTACGCGTTGGTCGGCGGCCGCGCGGCGACCGGCTGGTTTTCAAGGTACCGCTGGACGTCAGCCGCCAGGCCGGTCGCGGTCTCGTAGCGCCGCGTGCGGTCCTTCTCCAGGCAACGCATGACGATCCAGTCGAGGTCGCCGCTTATGAGAAGCGGCAGCCTGGCCGCATCGGTGCCGCGCTGCTGCGCGACCGAAACGCGCTCCTCCCTCGCCAGCGTGGCCAGCCGTTGCGATGGGCGCGGCGGATCGACTTCCCGGAGCGTGCGCCGCATCGCCTCGAGGCCGGACTTGATGAGCTCCCCGGAGTCGAAGGGAGGGCGGCCCGCGAGCAATTCGTAGAGCAGCACGCCGAGGCTGTAGATGTCGCTGCGTGTGTCGACGTCCAGCCCGCTCATCTCCATCTGCTCCGGGCTCGTGTAGGCCGGCGTGCCTATGAAGGCGTGGAACTGCGTGAAGAGCGTCTTCTCCGTCAGCTGCGATATGGTGGCCTTCGCGATTCCGAAATCGATGACCTTCGGCACGGGCACGCCGTCGTGGAGCGTCACCAGGATGTTCGTCGGCTTGAGGTCGCGGTGGATCACGCCCTTCTGGTGCGCATGCTGCACCGCCTGGCAGACCGTCATGAAGAGCCGCAGGCGCGCCTCGACGGGCAGCCGGTTCTCGTCGCAGTAATGGGTGATCGCCACGCCGCGCACCAGCTCCATCACGAAGTACGGGCGGCCGGCCTCCGTCGCGCCGGCGTCGAACACGCGCGCGATGTTGGTGTGATCCATCAGCGCCAGCGCCTGCCGCTCGGCCTCGAACCGCGCGATCACCTCCTTCGTGTCCATGCCCGCCTTGATGATCTTCAGGGCCACCCGGCGCCTGAGCGGTCCCTCCTGCTCGGCCATCCACACCACGCCGAAGCCGCCCCGTCCGATCTCCTGCAGCAGCTTGTAGGGCCAGATCCGCGCGCCGGCGGCCTCGCTCGGCGCGGCCTCCAGCGCCAGGTTGAAGGCCTGCACCACCGAGTCGGGCGAGGGCCGGCCGCCGCTTGGTGTCCGCGACAGGTCCTCCGACTTGGCAAGCGCCTCCATGATTTCCTGCACCCGGTCCCTCAACGACGGGTCCCCGGCACATGCCCGCTCCAGGGCGTTCCCGCGTTCGGCCGCCGGAAGGGCGAGCAGCCGCTCAATCAACGATTCATCGGAGCTGGACGGGGTCACAAGGTGGGCGGGTCGGCGCTGTGCTATCGGAAGGGTTCCGGGGCAACAAGAAGCAATTGACCGACGCGGCAGGGAGCCACGGGCCCCGTGGCCGTGGCTCCCTGCGGAAATGAGTGCCATCCTGCAAACGCGGAACGACCAGGCACCGTGCGATGCCTGGCCGTCCGGGCTGTTACCGGCTGGCGATGTTCTTCGCCGGGGATCCGACCCTCAGGTTTGCGGCGATCGCGCTGACCGCAGGCTTGTTCACAAGCTGCAGGTTGACCACCCGGTCGTTGGCAAACGTGATGACCAGCGTCCCGCATTCCTGGTCGTTGGCCTGGTCAAGATTCGCATGGAATCCCGAAAAGACCCAGACGTCGGGCGAGAGCTCCTCGTGGGACTTGTACTTCATGGCCCACGATACGTCTCCCCGGGACATGCCGCGCACAATCTTGATGTCGCCATTGGACGACGCTGTGACGGTGTTCACGGGATAGCCGATCGGGGAGTCGCTCTTCGAGGATGCGAACGACGTGGTTGACGAGGAGACGCTGAGGACAGCGGCGAGGATCAGGGCAGATGCAATGCGAGTATTCATTTTGATGGGAGTTGATGGTTGCTGCTAGAACGGCCGCGGTCGTCCGCCTCGCTCCATGGGTGGCGGAGTGTGGCGGGAACCGATGCCGTCACTGCTTACTACCGTTTCCCCCGCGCGATATCACAGGCCACGCGCGATTCTTGTTTGGCCCCGTCCGCGGGAGGGCCCCTATTTCGATTGGGCGGGCCGGGCATCGGGTCCCGATCCTGATTGGCTCCAAGGGTGCAGAAAGGCCGCCGTGGCGGCCGGGCTGGCGTAAAGGGGCGGCTTTCGGGCGCAGGGATCCCAATCCCCCGGCGAGATCCGCGTAATTCGCCCTTGTTTGGGTGCAGTCCTCCCGCCGATGCCCGCGGGCCCCGCGCATTCCCGGCAGGCGCCGCGACTTTGATGAAAGATCGGGATGGGGTGCCGCGTTTACAGGGGGATCAAGGCCCTCCTCGGGCCGAGACCTGAAACATTGAAACTCGCCAACCCACCACGGGAATCCCGTTCACCAGAGAAAACATCAGCCACCCACCCATCATGAACCTATCCTCTCCATCCTTCAGGCCCGCCACCCTGGCGGCCGCCATAATCGCCCTGTCGATCGGCTGCGCGACCGCGCGGGCGGAATACCGCCTCGAGACGCTCGTCCCGCCGCAGATGCCGGCCGGCGACTATTCGGGCGCCCTGGGAATCAATAATTCGGGCCAGGTCCTGATCGTCTTCTGGAATCCGGTGACGGGCCTAAATGACGGCTTTTGCGTCTACGATTCCGGCACGCAGAAATACACGCTGCTGCCCCAGGATCCGGACGCCGCGGCGGGCATCAACACCATCTACAACGGCCTCAACGACCTGGGCCAGTTTGCGGGCCTGGAATTGTCGACGACGCACACCATACCGCCTTGGGCGGTGACGGCGGGCTGGGCTCCGTATCAATCCTTCGTGTATTCCAGCAAGGGCGACTCCTTTGACAACTACATGCCCCCGACGCCCGATGCCTTCGTGTCGGAGGCCACCGCCATCAACGATGAAGGGGTGGTCGTCGGCGTGAACAACACCGGGACCGGCGATCAGGGCTACATTCGAACCGGCCGCACCTTCAAGCTCATCGACGTGCTGGCGACCAGCACCACGGTCGGCACGCCCGGCCCGACGACGGACCCGATGAGCATCAACAACTCGGGCGAGGTCGTGGGCTATTTCGGCGATCCGTCCAGCCCGCTCGCGGTGCAGGGGTTCGAGTTCAACAGCCGCACCGGCGTGATCTCCCAGTTCAACTATCACGGGAACGTGGTCACCCAGGCGTATGGCATCAGCGACACCGGGGTGATCGTCGGCTTCACGACCGACGATCCGACGCAGGCGACCGGGCACGGCTTCATCGATGTGGACGGCGACATGTCCATCCTCGACTATACGGGCGCCGTCCTGACCTACCTCGACGGCGTGGACATCTCCGGGCTCATCTCCGGCGAATACCAGGACTCGGATGAAATCTGGCACGCCTTTCTTGCCACGCCGATACGGAATTCCCGGACCCCGATTCGGTCCGACCGATAGGCACCGGGGATCCCGCATCGAGGGCAATCACAACCCCCGCTTCCTGCCATGGAAGCGGGGTTTAATTTCTTACATTACAATGGGTTCCGACTTTGCCGAGGAAGACGGAGAAGGAGAGGCCGTTCGGCGGGGGATTTCGCAGGATTCGCCATGCCGAGGAATTTTTAACCGGATACTATATAAGCTTTTAGGAAGCTTTCCTCGCGGCTTTGCCGGTCGATCGTCGGGGCCGGTCAGGTCTTTGCCCCATCTGAAGGAACCGTTCCCTGAAGGGAGCGACAATGGTACGGCATGAAACAACCAAATCCCTGCAGATTCTCACGGGGCTGCGCAGCGCTTGTCGTTGCAGCCTCCCTNNTCTGTTCGGGCTGCCGCGGCTGGCCGACGCCGTCGGGACGACGGCATTCGGCTCCGACGTCTTCACCCGGCCCAATGGCACCGGTGGCACCCTCCTGGCCCAGATGGATCCGACGCCGACTCCGACGCCGACTGCCACGCCGACGCCCAGCGCAACGACCGAAAGCACCGTCTCCCATTCCGACCGCGCCTTCATGAAGAAGGCGGCAAAGGCCGGCATGAAGGAGATCACCGTGTCCCAGGCCGTCATGGGCAACCTGTCGAATGCGCAGCTCAAGGCCTTCGCCCAGCAGATGGTCACGGACCACACGGCTGCGAACGCCGAGCTGATGGCCCTGGCCTCGCAGAAGGGCGTCGAGCTTGCGGCCAAGGATGAATCGTCGCTCTCCGACGACTGGTCCAAGAAGACGGACGACATCGACCGCAAGTATGTGAAGGAGATGGTCTCGGACCACGAGGAGGCCGTTAAGCTGTTCGAGAAGGCGACCAAGAGCAGCGACCCGGATGTCGCGGCCTTCGCGCAGAAGACGCTGCCCACGCTGCAGCACCATCTGATGATGGCGCAGGACCTCAAGAATTCAATCAACTGATCTCCCGCTCGCCGGCACCCGCGGCAGGCTCCCCCGATCCGGGGAGCCGCCCGGGCGTCGGTGCGCGACGACAACGCATCCCGGGCGGAGGCAGGCGAGGCGCCAGAAAGGAGGCTCGATCACGGGCCGCGCCTGCGGCGCCACGTTAATGCGAAACATCCATGTGGTAATGGTAGGTGCCGTCGACGAACTTCCCATGGTCCACCGCCGGGACGAGCAGGCACCCCCGCTGGAAGCCGCCGCTGAACATCTTTGCCATCTCCGGGGACATCTCGCCCGGCTTGATGTCGACGCTTGTTATCTTTCCGTCCGCCGCGACGTGAAACGTGGCGTCGACCTGGTAGATCTTGAGCTGCCGCAGCTTGGCCTCGACAAGCGGGTTTCCCATGAGGAGGGGATCGCAGCGCCCGCTGGCGTATTCCACCGGCTGAACCGCCCGCAGGTAATGGGCCCGGGCCAGCCAGACCACGGGATCGTCCGGCCGCATGTGGTCGAGCATCGCGCTGAACTTGTCGAAGGTCGCCTTGATCTGGTCGTCCGTCGCCGCGTCCGGGCCGAAGAGGGGAACGCCGTCGCGGGTCACGACCAGGAGGCCGTACCTATTGGTCGGCGTCATCTTCTGGATCCGCCGCATCAACGTCTCGTTGTCGAACTGCGCGAACAGCCAGTCGCCCTTTGTGTTGGCCTCCACGTCAAAGTAGTCCTGCGGATCCTCCGAAACGCCATAGACGACTCCCTGGATCAGGTCCGGATGGTCGTTGATGATCTTGGCGTAGCGCCCCGGATTGGCCCCGCTGAGCAGGTTCCATGACTGGTTCCTGTCGCTGGTGGTGTAGAACATCATGTAGAACTCGGGCTCCATCCTGCCGTCCTCGATGTCGCGGACCAGGTCGTTGCCCTTGTAATGCAGAAGCCGGCCATAGAGTTCGGCGCTGATCGCGCTTGTCGCCTTCTTCCAGTCGGTCGCCCGCGCCGGCTTCTCCTTCAGCTGGTCGTGGAACCGGACGCAATCCTTCTCTGAAAGGACGTTCAGCGGCACCAGCGTGCCGTCGTCGAACAGGGCCCACGGACCCACAACGTCGGACGCCTCGGCCTCAAAAACCTCGCCGTTCGCCTTCTTCCACTCCTGGGACTTGGCAAGCGCCGCCGTGGCGACGCCACAGAAGGCTGCTGCGATTGCGAGGCGAACGCCGAGGTGGGGCATGGAATGTTGCAACATGGGGTAATCGCGGGATATTAGGCCGGACCCGCGATCCGGCAATAGACAACATGCGGCGGGAATGGTCCCGTGCCCCCTCATTTTGGATTTGAGCGGATCGCCCGGCCGCGCTACTCCGCATCCTATGCCCGTGAACACAAAGGCTGCCCGGGGTCCCGCGGGACGCCGGCGGAACCCCCCTCCGGCGACGCCGCCATGAAACCCATCGGCCTGGATTCGGCCTTCAAACCGGCCAGCTTTTTCGGGAAGTACCGCGGCAGCGTGGTCGGCAACATCGATCCGCAGCGGTTGGGGCGCATCCAGGCCCGGGTGCCGGACGTCCTGGGCGAGTCGACCAACCTCTGGGCGATGCCCTGCGTGCCGGCGGCCGGCTACCAGTCGGGAATGTTCATCTTGCCGCCCGTCGGTTCGTCCGTGTGGGTGGAATTCGAGATGGGCGACCCCAAATACCCGATCTGGACCGGCGGCTTTTGGACGTCCGTCCCCGAGGTCCCGGTCCTGGCGACGGCGCTGCAACCCATTCCCCCCGGCCAGAATATCGTGATGCAGACCACGCTGGGAAACATGCTCATGCTGAGCGACTCGTCGCCGACGCCGGCCTCGGGCGGGATCATGCTGAAGGGTGCCGGCGGCTCCACGATCATCGTCAACAGCAAGGGCATCTTCATCAGCAACGGGGACGGCGCCAGCATCGCGCTGGAGGGTTCGGCCGTCACCATCAACGGGCAGGCCTACCTGCCGCCGGCATGATTACGCCTCGCCCCATGGTGCTCGTTTCCCGCCACGTCCTCGTCGGATGCCTGCTGGCAACGCTGGCCGGCCCCTGCGCTGCCCAGCAAGGGGCCGGGATGCGGATAGAACTGAAGGACTTCGCCAAGGAGGGCCGCACCGCGCCCGGCTGGTCGACGTGGGCCGCGAGGGAGGAGGTCCAGCCGAGGTGCTTTGTTGATTCCGTTCATTTTCGGTCGGCGCCCGACGCGCTGGCCATCTCGGGAAACGGCAATGCCTCCGAATACGGGGGATGGGCCTACCCCGTCAGCGGCATCAAGCCCGGCCGGTACTACCGACTGACGGCCTACTACCGCGCCCAGTCGGTTCCCGACGAGCGAAGGCAGGTTGTGGCGCGGCTCGACTGGCTGGACGCGGCGAGAAAGCGCACCACCCAGCCCGACTACGCGTACGAGACCTCGGTCGACGGGGAATGGACGCGGGTGACGATGAGCGTGCCGGCCCCGCCGCTGGCCGCGTCCGCGACGATAGAGCTGAGCCTGGGCTGGGCCCCGCAGGGGACCGTGTGGTGGGATGACATCCTCTTTGAGGAAGCATCGCCGCCGCCCGCCAGATGGGTCCGCATCGGCACCGTTTCCCTGCACCCGCGCAATTCCCCGGACAACGTGGGCGCCTTCCTCCAGGCCCTCGACGAGATCGCCAAGGAAAAGCCGGACATCGTCTGCCTGGGCGAGGAACTGCTGAACGAGGGGAATTCCAGGACCTATCTCAGCACGGCGGAGGAGATCCCCGGCCCGAGCACGGACAGGCTCGGCGAGAGGGCCCGCAGGTACGGCATGTACATCGTGGCCGGGCTCATCGAGCGGGAGGGCCATTCCATCTACAACACCGCCGTCCTGATCGACCGGCATGGAAATGTGGCCGGAAAATACCACAAGCTCTACCTGCCGCGCGAGGAGGTCGAGGGGGGCCTCACCCCCGGCACGGGCTGCCCGGTGTTCGACACCGACTTCGGCAGGATCGGGATGATGATCTGCTGGGACGCCGAATACGTCGATCCCGCGCGCGCCCTCGCCGTCCAGGGGGCGGAGATCCTGCTCGTCCCGGCCGCGGGGGGGTACCTCACCCTGCTCAAGGCCCGGGCGCTGGAGAACCATCTCTACGTCGTCTCCTCCGGCTTCGACGTCGAGTCGTCGATCATCGACCCGACCGGCCAGGTCCTCTTCGCGACCAAGGACTCCGGGGTGAACAAGACCCTCTCGATCAACCTTCAGGACCGATTCATCGACCCCTGGGAGGGGGACATGCGCCCGCGCTTCCACAAGGAAATGCGCAGCGACATCGTCGTCCCCGCGTCGATGGACAAGTAGCCGGGGCCTAGCTGCCGCCGGCGGCGAGCTTCTGCCTCAGGAGGTCGACGCTCTTCGCCGGGTTGATCAGGTTCACGCGGCCGCTGCTTTCGCAGCCGGCCAGGATCAGGGCCTTGGCGTCCTCGGGCGTGAGCGCGGGGTCGAGCGCGAAGAGCTTGGCGGCAAGGTTCGTCACCTGCGGCGAGGCCATGGAGGTCCCGCTGATTTTCAGCCGCTGGCCCCCGGGGATGAAGCTCTCGACCTCGAAGCCGTTGGCGTGCACGTTGACCATCGGGCCGAAGCTGGAAAACGCCGTCTCGTCGCCGGCCTGGTCGACGGCCCCGACTGTTATCATGTTCGGCAGCTGGAACGATGACGGGACAAACTCGTCGAACGTGACGTTGTTGTCGCTGTTTCCGGCCGCGACCACGAAGAGGATGCCGGGCGCCCCCTTGAGCGCCGAGAGAAGGCCGGCCGTGCCGACGTCGAAGATCGCGCGCGCGAGCTTCTTGCGCTCCGCGGCCGTGCCGCCGGCGCCGTTGGCCTCGAGCGCGCTCTCGACGTCCTTGAGCGAGCCGCCCCAGCTCATGTTCACCACGCGGACGCCGTTGCGCTGGAAGTATCCGATGGTTGCCGCGTTGGCGACCGCGTCCTTTCGGGCCTGCTCCATGGTCGGGAGCTCGGGCACAAGGTGGTAGTCGAACGTGATCCGCCCCACCACGAGGCGGGCGAAGGGGTCGCCGGCAAACGCGATGCCGGTGACGTGGGTGCCGTGCAGCCAGTTTTCCACCAGGTCGAGGTTCTCGAGGGTGGGCTTCACCTCCTCGGGCCTGAGCCCCGACATGTATTTCTTGATCTCCGTCGCCTCCGGGCTGTCCACCGAGGACTGCAGGTCCTCGAAGCCCTTCACGCGGGCGAGGGTCTCCGGCAGGTGCGCCTTCGCGTCGCCCAGCGGAAACAGGAGGTCGGGCGCCGGGTTGGAGTGCAGGTCGAACGCGATCCCATGGCCGCCGTCGGCGTCGGTGACCAGGCGGTCCTTGAAAATATCGATGTCCACGCCGGAGTCCCAGATTCCCACCCGCACCGGCACGGCCTTTGCGTCCGGCGGCAGGGTGACCAGGCGCGGCGTCCAGCGGTCCGGCTTCACCACGCGGTGGGCGGCGACGACGCCCTCGAGGGCCGCGACGATCTGCTCCTTGTACGGCAGGTAGTTGACGAGCTGGTTGTGGATCGAGACAAGCCTGCGCGCGACGGTAGCCGAGATCTCGCCCGTCTTCTGGGCCGCCGGGTCCATCTCCTGCTGCGTGATGCCGATCATGAGCGCCCTGCTGCGCACCTCATACGCCGCCTTGGTCCCCTTGATCTCGTCCTGGACCACGTCCCAGGGAAGCTTTCCCGCCGCCGCCGCCAGGCTGGCCCTGAGCGCGCCCCCAAAATCCTCCGGCCCGACATGGGCGCGGTGGGCCGCGACCCAGGCCTCGGCGACGATCCCGGTGGTCAGCCTCAGGCTGGGTTTTTCCTCCATGGCCCTGAGCTCGCCGATGAGCCGGTCGGTCGCGTCATAGTCCTTGGCGAGCATCGCAAGCGCCAGCTGAACGGACTTGTAGCCCTGCAGCGTTGAGCGGTCCCTGATGTCGTAGTTCAGGAGGTCCGCATCGATGTCCCGCCTCACCTCGGCCGCCAGCGCGGCGAAGGCCGCGTCATCGGTCAGGATCGCCGACGGCGCCTCGGAGACCTTGTAGGTGTGGCGGGGGAGATCATCGGCCGTCTGGACGGTCTTCTTGGCGGGAGGGGTGGCATCGGCCCGGAGGCCGGGAGCCGCCACCCAGAGGAGAGCGGCTGCAACGACGGGCCGAAGGGTCATGGAGCGAACAAATGACAATGGCATGATCCTACCATCCAGCCCTGTCTGGACCCTCTAGGGAAGGCCAAAAGGATGCCCTTCCCAGGGCCGCAATCCGGCCCCGGCGGCCGCGGCTCACTGACGGCCCGGGGCGCCCGTGTAGGCGATGCGCCACATCGTGCCGTTCCCGTCCTCCGTCACCAGGAGCGCGCCGTCATGCGCCACCGCCACCCCGACCGGCCTGCCCCAGACGCTTCGGTTGTCGACCACGAATCCCGTGAGAAAGTCGTCATATTCCCCGGTCGCGACGCCGTCCCTGCGGCGCACGCGCACGACCTTGTAGCCCGTCCGGGTGTTCCGGTTCCAGGAGCCGTGAAAGGCCGCGAAGATGTCGCCGCGATAGTCCGCGGGAAACGCCGCAACGCCGTCCTTCGCCGTGTAGAAGACCATCTCCAGCGAGGCCGAGTGCGACTGCACCGGGACATCGGGGGCGATGGCCACCCCGGCGAGATCCGGCCGCTCGCCCGCGTGGCGGGGATCCTCGTGGTTTCCCATGTAGTACCAGGGCCAGCCATAGAAGCCCCCCTCCTTGAGGTGGGTGATGTAGTCGGGGACCAGGTTGTCGCCGAGGGCGTCCCTCTCGTTCGTCGAGACCCACAGGTCGCCCGTGCGCGGGTCGACGGCGAGGCCCACCCCGTTGCGGACCCCGGTCGCGTAGGTCTTCAGCGGCTGGCGACCCTCAGGGTCGGTCACCAGGATGTCGGCCCGGTTGGTCTCGGCGCCCCATGCCGAGCCCCGGCCGTGCTCGGCCTCCCAGGAGCGGATCTCCGCGACGCTCTTGATGGACAGGCCCTCCGCGACGTTCGAGCCGGAGCCCACCGAGATGAACATGCGCCGGCCGTCCCTGGAAAAGGCCACGTCCCGCGTGCTGTGCCCTCCCGTGCCTGCGCACAGGACCGGCACGATCGTCTCTGCGGCGGCCCGCGCCCGGAGGTCCCCGTTGCGATAGGGAAAGCGGACGACCGAGTTGTTGTTGGCCACGTAGAGCCACTGCGGATCGTCGCCGGCCGGATAGAAGGCGACGCCAAACGGCCCGTTCAGGCCGTCCGCGAAGACCTCGGTCTGCGAGGGGGCGCCCGCCCCGTCGGCGGCCCGCATCATGCGAATGCGGCCGGCGCGCGTCTCCGCGATGAAAATATCGTGGTTCGGCGCCACGCGGAGCAGCCGCGGCGCCGACAGGCCGGAGGCGAAGAGCTTCACCGTGAAGCCCTGCGGCACGGACGGGACAGCGCCCGCGGGGGGCGCGACCACCTCCGGACCATTGCCGGCCGACACGGTGCTGAAAGGAGCGGGCAGCGCGGCGAGGTCGACCGAGTGCTTCAGTCCCGGGGCGTCGTTCATCCAGTCGCCGGGTTCGGGGGCATGGGGCCCGGCCTGAACCGGCGCCGCGCTCACCGGCGCGGAAACGCCCCCGGGCGCGGTCACGGTCCCCAGGTATGCGACCAGGTCGAGGCGGTCGGCGGCATTGGGAACCGCGATGGGCATCGTGGTCCCGGGAACGTCCGCCGTGGGGGCGGCGAGGAAGTGCTCGAGGGTCGCCGGGCTCCACGTGATCCCCGACCCGATCAGGGCCCTCGAGTAGTGGAAGCCCGGGAACGAGGCCGCGCGCCGGCCCATGACGCCGACCAGATTCGGGCCCTGGCCCGAGACGGCGGTGTTCCCGGGACCTAGGACCGTCGCGTGGCACAGGGCGCAGCTCTGCTGGAACAGGATTTTCCCCCGCGCGGCATCGCCGGAACCTTGCGCCGGGTCCGCAGCCCTGCAGGGCGCGCCGAGCATGACGATGAAAAGGCCGGTCTGGGCGAGCGCGGGCAATGGGTGTTTCATTTGGGGAAGGGCTAACGTTGGGGGATGTTGGATTTTCCGCAACTCGTCCCTCGATGGCCCCCCGAAATCACTCATGCGGCGCGGGCTCGGCCCGGTCATGTTCCATCTCGCTGAGCCTGTCCTTGTCCCGCTGGGCCTTCGCCAATCGCGCGGCAATCTCGATCCTCTCCACCTCGTGCATGTGAAACCTCGCCACGCCCTCGACGGCCCGCTCGAGCCCGTGATCGGCGAAACCGGGCGGGGACGAGACACGGCCGGCCGTCACACCGGCCGGCTCGCGATCCCCAGGACCGGCCGACGGCAGCAGCGTTCCCCAATCCATCCTGCCCGCACCGGGGGTGAGGCTGATCGCGATGTCGATCGCGCGGGTGACGTCGCCGGTCCGGTCGGCCGACCCGGGGGCATCCCGGAAGGAGGCCGTGCCGCCGAGGCGCTCGACGATGGCGTTGCCGGGCTCGTCGTTTTCGAGGCGGATGGCCTCGTCGATGGCGTCGGAGCGGGCGCGCGCCCTGATCATCGACGCAGCGGCCCCGGGCTGGCGCAGCTTCGCGATCCGATCCGCCATCCGGTCGCAATAATCGTCCGCCTTCTTCATCAGCGGCTCCCGGAGCTGCGAAACGTACTCGGATGTGAAGCTGCTGCCCAGTTCGATCATCGACGACAGAAGCGGGCCCATCTCGTCGCGGACGATCCGCTCGATGACCTCGCGGACGCGCCCCCCGACCGCGCCGCTGGCGCTGTCGGCGACGCGGTCGAGCGCCGCCTCGACCGCCTCCTTTGACGCCTTGTTCGCCTCCTCCGCGTCCTTGGTCTCCTTGTCCTCCACGGCCGGCTGCTTCAGCAGCGCGGCGCCGTGGACCTCGTCCGCGGGCGAAACGGCCGGGGGCGCCGCCGCGGCCGGCGGCTTTTCGCCGGACCGCAACTGCTCCCCAAGCTCGAGATCCAGCAGCTCGTCCGTCGGGGACCGGGCGGCCCTGGAGGGATGAAGCCGGATCTCGATGGCGGCAAGGATCGGGACCGAGGCCGGCGGCAGGCGTTCAATCGATTGCGCAACGGCCTCGTTCACGAGCGTGTCCGCCATCACCTTCTTCTTTTCCCTCACCTTGTCGGCGAGGCGGGCCCTGAAATGGGCCTCCGAGTCCCTGACATAGCTGCTGCCCACCATCGCCGTGACGAACGTGAAGGCCGTGATGGTCGCGAGGACGCCCGAGACCGCCTCGACGATCTTGACCGCCCCGACAAAGCGGCTGAGGAGCCTGAGCCGCGGGGCCGCCACGCCCGCCGCCCCGAGGAGGATGAGGATGGCCACATACTCCCACCAGGTCATGCGATTGAGCCGTGCGATCCTGTCCGACTGCGCCAGGAGCCAGTCCTCGACATTGGCCACGTTGGCCGCACGAATTCGCGCCAGGTTGAAGACCAGCTGGAGGACCGTGACACAGGCGAGCCCGCAGACGTAGGGAAACGTCACGCTGACGACGGCCTTTGCCACCTTGGAGCTGCGCCTCCTGTCGTAGGCGCGCGCAGTCAGCCTCACCCCGGCGGCGATCGCCAGCAGCACGCCCACGGGCCAGGTGAGCGCCGCGAGATTGATGAGCAGGATGACGGCGCCGAAGAAGAGAAAGACGGTGGCTGCCCGGATGAATTCCTCCTTGTTTATCTTGGGCATTGGACCTGCGTTGGGCACGGGATTAGGAGCGAAAGGTGTCAGCGTATTCTCTGTGATTCCGAGGCCCGTCAGGCCCAAAAAATTGCAACGTTCCGCGCCTACGGCTGCCCCGCCGATGGTGTGACAGGCGCGGGCATCGGATCCGGTGGGTGGTTCTGCCGGTGCGGGTAAAATGCGAGGTTCAAGATCACGTAGGCACTGAGCCAGAAGTAATATCCGATGCCAAGATCACCCAGCGAGGCATTGTACAGGCCCCAGCCAAACCACGAAAGGACATGCAAGGACGCCAGGGCCAGCAAACAACGCGCCCATATCAGCCGCAGGCGACCCGCAAGAATGAGCATCAGGCAGGCAACAAAAATCAGGTTGGTGAAGACAAAACCCGAGAAATAGGAGTCCTCCGGTCGGAGCTTTATGAGGGCGCCCACACATACGTTGAAACATTCAAATCCGGAGATGCCCTGGAATGAGGGAAGCAGGAATGAAACGGCGAAGACCGCGGCGCTTGAGATGGCCAGATATTTGCTCCTCCTCGAAATGATCATGACGTGCAGGCGGCCGTTCATCGGCCTCCCTGCCGAACATTGTCCATCCCACCGCTGCCGGCTCAATCCTTTCTGCCGAATTCGAGCCGGAATGTCCCCGCGGAAAGCCGCCCCGACCCCGCGGTCCCCGGATAGGCCCGAACCCGGATCGCCGCATCCGCGCCCGCGGACTCGCCTTTTTGCGGGGGGGCCCCAAGCGTGCCGCAGGGATGTCGAAGGTTTACTTCTACTATTCGGCCATGAACGCCGGGAAGAGCACCGTGCTCCTCCAGTCGAGCTACAACTACCATGAGCGGGGGATGCGCACGCTGCTGTTCATGCCGGCACTCGACACCCGCGCGGGGCCCGGCCGGATCGAGTCGCGCATCGGCCTCTCCGGCGACGCCATCGCCCTCGGGGCCGCCGACGACCTCCTGGAGCGGGTGCGCGCCGCGCATGGGGAGACGCCGGTGGCATGCGTCCTCATCGACGAGGCCCAGTTCCTCACGGTGCCGCAGGTGCGCCAGGTCACGGACATCGCGGACACGCTGCGCATCCCCGTGCTGTGCTATGGCCTCCGCACCGATTTCCAGGGCCGCCTGTTCCCGGGGAGCGCCGAGTTGCTGGCGGTCGCGGACAACCTGATCGAGCTCAAGACCATCTGCCACTGCGGCCGCAAGGCGACGATGAACCTGCGGGTCGGGGCCGATGGGAAGGCCGTCAGGGTCGGCGCGCAGGTGGAGATCGGCGGCAACGACCGCTATGTCGCGATGTGCCGCCGGCACTTCAAGGAGGCGTTCGGCCCGGGCTAGGCCGCGGCCCCGCGCCTGCGGGCAAGGGGGATCGAGGCGATGACGGCGACGGCTGCCAGGAGGCAAAGGCTGTAGCGCACGCTCGTGTACGCGATCTTCCGGACCGTCAGCGTGAGCTCGAGCGGCATGCCGCCGTCGACCTGCAGGCTGCGGGTGAACGTGAGCACCCGCCCCCGCTCCGGGAGCGTGACGTCGATCGCGCCGGGCGCCGGCGCGGCGGCGAGCTGCTGGTCGACCAGGCGCGCCGCGATTCCCCGCAGGGCGGCATTTTCCTCGACCGTGTTGCCCATCAGGAGCTGGTCGATCTGCTGCGGGTCGAAGTTCACCTTGCCCTGCATGTACGGGTTGAGGCTCGCGGCCTGCTCCAGCTGCTCGTTTCGGGCGGCGTCGACGCGGTTGTCGAGGTAGAGCCGCTGGCGCCGGGTGTTGAGGCCGAGCACGGTCTGCTGCGTCCTCAGGTTCCGCAGCTGGACGCGCGCGTCCTCGTTCGAGGCCTCGTCGAGCGCCTGGGCGTTCGAGGCGCGGCTCAGCATCTCGCCGGCCCTCTGCTGGTCCCCGCTCTGCAGGAAGGTGTTGGCCTCCTCGAGCAGCGCGACCGCCTTCCGGGCCTCCGCCGAGTGCCTCGACGTGACGAGCGACTCGTACTGCTCGATGCCGAACGCGCCGGCGGCCCGCTCCCCGACTAGGCGGAAGCCGCCCTCGTGGCGCTTGAGCTCGTAGCCGGGCGGGATCACGACGCGCCACGTCACGTTCTCGAGGGGGACGCTGAGGCCCGGGCCGACAAGGCCGACCGTGCCGGCACCGGCGCCCGGGACGAAGTAGGCGAGTCGAACCGCGGCCGAGTGGGCCGCGTCGTCGCTCGAGGCGACGTTGAAAAGATAGGCGTCGCCCTCGCGCACCACGGGGACGCTCTCCCCGTTGACGAACGTGTTGAACAGCCGCGCCCCCTGCGGGAGCCGGACGCGGAGCATGCTCTTCTCGAGCACGTCGACCTTGAGCTCCACGGCGGTGAGGAACGAGCCCTCGGCCGAGAACACGGTCGTCAGGTCCCCCTGGGTGACGCGAAGCTTGAGCGACTCGGCGACATCGTGCCTGCGGACGATCACCGACAGCGCGCCCTCGGGCTCCGCCACGCGGAAGCACAATGCGGGGACGCTGCGGTCGCCGCGGCCCTGCAGGTTTAGGGGAACCGCGGTCCAGTCGGCCCGCGTCCAGCCGCGCGGCAGGCTTTCCGCCTCGAGCTCGAGGCGGCCGCTGCCGCGGATCGCCACGAACTGCACCGTCTGGCGCGCGCCCGGGAACTCGGGCGTCGCGACCGACTCCCTGTCCCGGCCGCCCTCGGCGGTCCCCTGGTACTCGATCTGCACGTCGGTCTCGGCGGCGATGCCGCGCTGGAAGCGGATCTCCCAGAGGTCCGCGGCGTCCAGGACCCTGACGATGTCGCTTACGGCGGACCCCGTCGCGCGCACCGTCCGGCCCCTGTCCTCCCCAAGGCCCGGCAGGCGCACCCGGAACTGCTTCACGGCCGCGTTCTCGACGCGGTAGCGCAGCGCGATCCGCGTGAGCGTCTGGCCCTCGCGGACGGTGATCTCCTGGAGGGACTGCACGGTCACCCACGGCTCGAGCGCGTCTATGCTCAGCCGGATCGCCCAGTCGTCCTCGAGCAGGCGGAACGCGAGCGTCCCGGGCTGGAGCCCTCCGGCCGCGCGCGGATCGACCTGCGTCGCCTTTTCGCGGTCGACGACGCGCAGCCGCAGCCCCCTTCCCGGCACGAGAAGGACATCCCCGGTCTGCCTCCTGGCCTCGCGCACGAGGAGGCGCGGCACCGACCAGGATTCCTGCGCCCGCGGCGCAGCCCCGGCAAGCGTGAGGGCGAACGTCTGCTCGCCCATGGTCCGGCCGTTCAAATGCATCGTCACGACGCGCAGCGCGCCTTCCTGCGCCTCGGTCCATTGGCTGAGCGACGGGCCGCTCAATGCCTCCAGGTCGAGGCCCTCCGGCAGCGCGAAGCTCAGCTTGAAGAGTCCCGCGCGGGTGATCGTGGCGCTGAGGTCCACCGCCATCACCAGCCGGTCGTCATCCAGCGTGATGAGCTGCTTGCTCGCCACGCGCACCTCGGGGGCCACCTCCACAACCCTGAGCGCCACCCGGCCGCCCGGCTGTCCGTAGCGCCATGCCTGCTGCACGATGGCGAGCGGCCTGTCCCCGCGGGCCCGCGGCACGAGGTCCGCGTCGAAATCCTGGACGTTGACCGCGGAAAGCCCGGTGGGGACCACCGCCTCCGGCTGCGCCTCGGCGCCGAAGGCGATCGCGATCATGCCCACCTGCCCGGCGGCGCCCGGGACGAGGAGGGGCTCAAGGGAAAGGTCGAAGGGCAGCGCGCCCGTCCCCAGCTGCGTCTCCACGTCGAACGTGAACGCCTCCGTCTGGGCCGGCTCGACCGACACGTGGAGCCGGCGCGTCCCGGGGTCGAACCGCCACGACCCGACCGGCCCGCGGACGACGTCTCCCACGGTGAACCCCCTCGGCACGTCAAGCTCGACCTCGGAGACGCGGCCCTGGGCCGGCCGCACCGTGACGCGCGCGTAGCCGTCCACGACGCCGGGTCCCGGCACATAGAGGTTCGCCGCCTCCGCATAGAACTGCGTCGCCTCCGCGGCCGCGTCGCGCCTTCGCGGCCGAAGCAGGATCGTGTGCGCGCCCTGCGGGCCGAGGATCAGCGTCGCCCCGCTGCGGGCCTCGCCGAGTCCCGGCGTCGGGAGGACCTGCACCGCCGCCGGCGAGATGAATTCCCAGCCCCCCTGGTCGAGCTCGAGCGTGATGCGCTGGGCCGCGGCCGGCCCGGTCGGCACCACCATGCCGCGGGTCAGGTCGGGCGCGGGCATCTCGAACCGCGCGTGCGCCGTCAGGATCCCCTCGCGCTCGGGCGCGACATAGTACGAGGTCCTTCCATCGCGCTCGACCTTGCCGACGCGCAGCCCGTCCCCCTTGAACTCCGTCAGCATCGCCGGCGGACTGAGCAGGAGGAAGCTGTCCCCCGGGGTCCCCCTCACGGTCAGGTCCACGTCGGCGTACAGCCGGTCATTGCGGATCGTCCAGGTCTGGACCATCGCCTGGGCGGCCTTCTCCCCTTCCTTCAGCCAGGGAACCGGCGGGGCGCCTGCCTCGGCCCGGAGCGAGGGGGCGCCACCCAGCGAAAGGCCCGCGACGCCGAGGATGGCGACGATCGAGGCGACGGCCGCCGCGCCGGCGCCGGGCTCGGGCGGCAGC
>PLKS01000207.1 GCA_003140665.1 Opitutaceae bacterium | reverse complement strand
TCATCGCCGTGAACTGCGCGGCGATCCCCGACAACCTGATCGAGAGCGAGCTCTTCGGGCACGAAAAGGGGTCCTATACCGGCGCGACGGGACAGCGCATCGGCAAGTTCGAGCTCTGCGACGGCGGGACCATCTTCCTGGACGAGATAGGCGACATGGCGCTTGCGACCCAGACAAAGATCCTCCGGGTGCTCCAGCAGGGGGAGATCCAGCGGGTCGGCGGGACCGAGACGATCCGCGTGGATGTCCGGATCATCGCGGCCACGAACAAGGACCTTGAGGCCATCGTGAAGACGAAGGCCTTCAGGGAGGACCTGTACTACCGCCTCAACGTGGTCCGCATCAAGATGCCGCCGCTGCGCGACCGCATCGAGGACCTCCCGCAGATCGTGGATTTCTGCCTGCAGAACCTGGTCAGGCAGCGGAAGGCACGCACCTCCCGGGTGTCCCCCGAGGCGATGGCCGTCCTCACGCGCCACGTATGGCCGGGCAACGTGCGCGAGCTCGAGAACGTCGTCTACCGCAGCGCCGTCGTGGCACAGGGCGACGCGATCCTGGTGAAGGACCTTCCGCCGGAGATCCGCGGGGCCGCCGGCGAAGCCGCGCCCGCGGCGGCACTGACCCTGGAGGCCGCGCTCGATTTCGTGGCCGACAGGGTGACGGCGTCGGAGCGGCCGCTGTGGCCGCAGGTGGAGCGCGAGATAGCCCAACGGGTGCTGAAGGCCGCGAACGGGGACGAGGCCGCCGCCGCAAAGCGCCTGGGCATAACAAAGGTCGCCCTTCGCAAGCGCCTCTAGGCGCCGCCATACCCATCCGGATGGGTGCGGTGCCAGTTCCAGGCCGTCGCCACGATCGAGTCGATGTCCGGAAACCTGACCTTCCAGCCGAGCTCCCGCTTCGCCTTCGCCGAATCGGCATAAAGGGCGGGGGGATCGCCCGGGCGGCGGGGGCTTTCGACGACCTTGATTTTTTTCCCGGTGGCCTTCTCGACCGCCCGGATCACCTCGCGGTTCGAGGAGGGCACGCCCGTCCCCAGGTTGTAGAAGCAGGCCGTGCCTGGCTCCGAGAGCTTGTCGAACACGGCGATGTGAGCCCGGCTCAGGTCGTCAACGTGCACGTAGTCGCGCAGGCACGTGCCGTCCGGGGTGGGGTAGTCGGTGCCAAACAGCTGGAGAGAGGGCCTCCTGCCGGTGGCCGCGTCGATGGCGAGCGGGATCAGGTGCGTCTCGGGATGATGGTCCTCGCCGATCAAGCCGTCCTCGGCGGCGCCCGCCGCGTTGAAATACCTGAAAACCGCGAAGGAGAGCTTTCCCGCGTGCGCAAGCGCGCGGAGCGCGTTTTCGACATCCAGCTTGGTCTGCCCGTAGGGGTTGATCGGCGCCTGCGGGGCCGTCTCGGCTATCGGGAGCCGGTCGGGGACGCCGAAGGTCGCGCATGTCGACGAAAAAACGAACCTTCGGACGCCGACCCCGAGCATGGCGTTCAACAGGTGTATGGTGGACGCAAGGTTGTTGAGGTAGTACTTGAGGGGGTCGGTCACCGACTCACCCACGTAGCAGAAGGCGGCGAAGTGCATCACGGCGTCTATCTTCTCGTTGATAAGAATATGGGCGATGGCGCTTTCATCCCCCAGATCCGCCACGTGAAGGGGAACCCCCTTGGCGATGGCGCCCCGGTGCCCGTACACCAGGCTGTCGACGACAACGGGCCGGTGGCCCTCCGCGGAAAGCTGCCGAACGCAATGACTTCCGATGTAGCCTGCTCCTCCGACCACAAGAACGTTCATGGAAAGGAACCTTTTATTGCGTTCGGACCGTTGTTGGCTAGCGATTTCCTCCTTGTGCAGCAAATGAACCTCCCGCGAATCGTCATCACCGGCGTCGGGCTGACGGCCCCAAACGGCAATTCCCTGCCGGAGTTCCGCAAGTGCCTGCTGGAGGGCGTGGCGGGGATCGGGTGGCTGGACGTGCGTTACATGGGCAAGCTTCTGGCGGGTGTCTGCCATTTCGATGCGCTCAGGCACCAGAAGAAGAAGGAGGTCCGCGTGGGAACCAGGGCCGGCAGCATCAGCATCTGGTGCGCGCATGAGGCAATCGCCGACAGCGGCCTGCTGTTCGAGACCTTCCCGAAGGACCGCGTAGGCATCTACATCGGCTGCACCGAGCACGGCAATGTCGAGACTGAGAACGAGATATACGCCATCTCGAAGTTCAACTACGACACGAAGTACTGGTCCCATTACCACAATCCCCGCACGGTCGCGAACAACCCGGCCGGAGAGGCATCACTCAATCTCGGCATCACCGGGCCTGCCTACACGATCGGGGCGGCATGCGCCGCGGGCAACCTGGGGCTCATCCACGCCTCCCAGATGCTTCGCCTGGGGGAGGTTGACCTCGCCGTCTGCGGGGGAGTGAGCGAGAGCATCCACACCTTCGGCATCTTTGCCGGCTTCAAGTCGCAGGGCGCCCTCGCCACCCACGACGTCCCCGCAAAGGCGTCGCGGCCGTTCGACAGGGCCCGGAACGGGATCGTCGTCTCGGAGGGTGGCTGTCTCTACACGCTCGAGCGGCTGGACGACGCGAAGGCACGAGGCGCCCGCATCTACGGCGAGATCGCCGGCTACGGCGTCAACAGCGACGCGAGCGACTACGTCCTTCCCAACCCGGTCAGGCAGGCGGAATGCATCCGCAAGTCGCTCCAGAACGCGGGTCTCGCGCCGTCCGCCATCCACATCGTCAACACCCACGCCACGGCAACGACGCTGGGGGACATCCAGGAGTGCGAGGCGATCCGGGCGGTCTTTGGCGAAGGATGCCCCGACACCTACATCAACAACACCAAGAGCTTCATCGGGCACTGCATGGGGGCGGCCGGGGCGCTCGAGCTGGCTGGCAACCTTCCGTCATTCGACGACCTGGTCGTCCACCCCACGATCAACGTCGACGACCTCGACCCGGCGTGCGCGCTGCCGGGACTCGTCCTGAATGCGCCGGCGAAGGCCGGGAGGGTCGACACTATCCTCAACAACTCGTTCGGAATGCTCGGAATAAATTCCACGTTGATTGTGAAGCGATTCGTGGCATAGCATCCAGCAGTGCCGACTCACCCATGACCAACGAAGAATGCAAGAAGGCGGTTCTGGATATCATCGCCGACATCGCCCCCGACGAGGACCTGTCGAATGTAAAGCCGGACGTGCGGCTTCGCGACCAGCTCCAGCTGGATAGCATGGACTTTCTGGACATCGTGATGGAGCTGCGCAAACGCCACGGCATCGAGGTCCCCGAGGCCGACTACATGCGCCTGGCCTCGCTCGACAGCTGCGCCGAATACCTTACGCCGAAGTTCAACGCGCTTGCGGCGAAGAGTTGAATTCAGGCTCGCACTACGACGTTGCGATCATCGGAGCCGGGCTCTCCGGCCTGGCGGCGGGGATCAGGCTGGCGCATTTTGGCAGGAAGGTGTGCATCTTTGAGCGGCACAATGCCGTCGGCGGCCTGAACGGCTTCTACAGCCTCGGGGGCCGGAAATACGACGTCGGGCTGCACGCCGTAACCAATTTCGTCCCAAGCGGGGTCAAGGGGACGCCGCTCGGGAAGATTCTCCGCCAGCTGCGCATCGACAGGGATGAGTTTGCGCTCTGCCCCCAGAAGGGATCGCGCGTCGCGTTCGGCCCGAAGGGCGAGACGGCGCTCAGGTTCACGAACGACTTCTCCGTCCTCGAGGCCGGGGTCGCCTCGCTGTTTCCGCGGCAGGCGGATGGATTTGCCGGCATAGCCCGCTTCGTGCGCGAGACCCCTCTCGCGGGCCGCGGGACGCAGGGTTCGGCCCGCGAGTTCATCCGCACCCTGGTGCGCGACCCCCTTCTTGAGGACATGCTGCTCTGCCCCCTGATGTTCTATGGAAGCGCGAGGGAGGAGGACATGGACCTGGACCAGTTCGCCATCATGTTCCGCGCCCTGTACCTCGAGGGTTTCGCCCGGCCGCTGGAGGGGGTCCGGGTCATGATGCGCGTCCTCCTCGAGAAATACCGCGAGGCGGGCGGCGAGAGGCGAATGAAGTGCGGCGTCAGGAGCATCGTCGTTAGGGAGGGCAGGGCGGCGGCGCTCGTCCTGGACACGGGAGAGGAGGTCGTGGCGGCGCAGGTGCTTTCCTCGATCGGCAACGCCGAGACGGACGCCCTCATGGGCAGCTCCCGCGCCGAGCCGCCGCGGCTCGGGTACGTGGAGACGATATCCGTGCTTGACCGCCCCCCTTCGGAGCTGGGCTGGGGCGATGACACGATCGTGTTCTACAACGACTCGGAAAGGTTCGGCTACCGCAATCCTCCCGGCCAGGTCGACGTGCGCAGCGGGATCATCTGCTTTCCAAACAATTTCGAATACGGGCCGGGCCGCGGCCTGAAGGAGGGCTTTTTCCGCGTCACCTGCCTGGCGAACTACGACGCCTGGTCAAACCTCCCCGAGGATACCTACCGCGCCGACAAGCTGCGCTGGTTCGGCGCGATGCAGGGCTCGGCGATGCGCTTCCTTCCGCCGCTGAGTCCGCCGGATGCGCTCGGGCGGGCGACGGTCGCGACGGACATGTTCACGCCCACGACGGTCGAGCATTACACCGGGCACCTGCGGGGCGCGATTTACGGGTCCCCGGTGAAGAACCCGGGAGGCCGGACGGCGCTTTCCAACCTCTACCTCTGCGGCACCGACCAGGGAATGCTTGGAATCGTCGGCTCGATGCTCAGCGGGATAACGATGGCGAACCAGCATATCCTGCGGGCCCAGCCCGAAAGGACCCCGGCACGGGGCAGCGCCAATCCGGGCGACCCCTAGGCGCGCGCGCTACTTCAGGTTCTTGGTGACCGTGCCGGCGCGGTAGGTCACGGGCACCTGCCAGTCGGCATAGGCCGGGTCGAGCGCCCTCATCGCCTTGACCACCTCCTGGCGGAACGTCGTCTCGATCAGGCTTCCCTGCGACGGCCATATCTTGAAGTGGGCGCGGACGAACTGCCAGGCGCCGCCGGGCGCCGTCTCCACCTTGCCCACAATCGGCTCGCTGAGGATGATCGCCCCGAACTGGGCCCACATCCCCACGGCGATCGTCTCAACGATCTGGACCGCCTTCTGCTGGTCAGCGCCGATCGGGATCTGCGGGTCGGCGTACGCGTCGACGCCCCCATGCGGAAACCTGCTCACATTGCCGATGCCGCGGTTTGGGATATAGACTCTCTGGTTGTAGAAGTTGACGATCTTGGTGAACCGCATCCCGATCTCCTCCACACGGCCGACCACGGTGCTCGACGGGCCGACGACCTCGACCATGTCGTTTACGTCCATGGCGTCCCAGAAAATCAATGTCAGGCCGATCACGATGTCCTGCACCAGGCCCTGGGAGCCGAAGCTGATAGCCAGGCCCAGCACGGATGCGCTGGCGAGATAGGCGGTCAGGCTGAACCCGAATTCCTCGAGTATCATGCCTATCGCCATGAAATAGATGACGACGGTGACGGTGCTGACGACGAGCCGGGTAACGGTCTCAAACTTGGGCTTGCCGGCCATGGCGGCCAGCGCCCCCTTGGGAGCGTGGCTCCGTCTCAGGATCCAATCGCTCACGCGATGGATCACCTTCACCGCCAGGTTCGCCAGGACCGCAAGCAGGACAATCAGGAGAACGCGCATCCCCGCGGACGTGTCGTGCGGGTAAAAATGGCCGTAGATGCGACCCATCACGGTCCCATGCATCGCCGCCGGCAGAACGGGAGGTAGGTTGTTCACGTAGAGCAAGGCCGCCCGGGGATCGCGCCCCGAGGGCCGCTCCGGGATCCCGCGACCAAGGGGCCGCGCGCAGCCCGGCCTCGATCAGCTCGCGGTGATGTGCAGGCGCACGTCGACATTTCCGCGCACGGCGTTTGAGTAAGGGCACACCTGGTCCGCCGTTTCGATGAGCTCGCGCGCCCGCTCCTCGGCCACGCCGCTCACCTCCACATAGATGTCGATGTCCAGGGCGTAGCCGCCCGCCGCGTTTTGGCCGATGCCGACCTCCACGGAGGTCCTGGTGCCGGCGGGGGCCAGCTTCAGCCGCTGGGCCGCCGCCTGCAGCGCGCTGTCGAAGCAGGCCGCGTAACCCGCCGCGAACAGCTGCTCGGGGTTCACTCCCGGCTTGCCCGAGTCCGGCCGCGCCAGGTCGACCGACACGGCGCCATCGTCCGTCTGCGAATGGCCGGAACGCCCGCCTGTCGCCGTCGCCCGCGCCTTGTATAGGATCTTCATGAGGAATTGGCCGACAGTAGTGGCAACGCGGCCCGGACCGCCACTCAGAATTGCGGTTTGGGCCCCGGATCGCAGTCTAGTTGCATGGATCTTGCGGAAGCCGGCCTGCGATCCGCGCCCCAGAGCCCCGCCGCGAAACCAGTTGCGGGCACCCCCGGCGCTGATCCAACATTGTCCCTCCATGGCTTATGACTGGCTCAAAGGCGTCGCCGACGAGTATGACGTGATCGTCATAGGAAGCGGCCTGGGCGGCCTGACGGGCGCGAACGTGCTCGCGAAGGCGGGCCACCGCGTGCTGCTGGTCGAGCACCATTACCAGTACGGCGGCCTCGCGACCTGGTTCACGCGCAAGGGCGGCCACATCTTCGACATATCCCTCCACGGGTTTCCGGTCGGGATGATCAAGTCCTGCCGCAAGTACTGGACGCGCGAAATTGCGGACTCGATCGTCCAGCTAAAGAACATCCGCTTCGTCAACCCCGAGATGGACGTCTGGACCACCTTCACGCGCGAGGACTATACCCGCGTCCTGGTCGAGCAGTTCGGCCTCGCGCGCGCCCAGGTGGAGGGCTTCTACGGCTACCTTCGCGGGATGAATTTCTACGACAGCAGCGCCGAGACGACCGGCGAGATGCTCGAGCGGTTCTTTCCGGGCAGGAACGACGTCAAGCGCCTCCTCATGGAGCCGATCGCCTACGCCAACGGCTCGACGCTCGACGACCCGGCGATTACCTACGGGATCGTGTTTTCGAACTTCATGGGTTCCGGGGTCTACACGTTCCGGGGCGGCTCGGACCTCTTGATCGACAAGATGACGGCCGAGCTGCGCAAGAACGGCGTCGAGCTGCGCAAGAAGGTGCTCGTGGAGCGGATCCTTGTCGAGGAGAGGGGAGGGGTGAAGGTCGCCTGCGGGATCGTCGCCAAGGGCGGGCGGGTTGTCCGCGCAAAGGCGGTCCTTTCCAACGCCAACATCAAGAACACGGTCTTCGGGCTCGCCGGCGCCGAGAACTTCCCGGCCGGCTACGCGGCCGCCGCGCAGGCGGTCCGCATCAACTCCAGCTCCTGCCAGGTCTACTTCGGAATACGCAAGGGCGAGACGCTTCCCCACATCGGCGACCTCGTGTTCACCTCCGCCAGCCCCTCGTTCAGCAGCGGCGAGCTGACGGA
>PLKS01000272.1 GCA_003140665.1 Opitutaceae bacterium | reverse complement strand
TCCAGCGCGACAAGCCGGTGCCCGTGTGGGGACGCGCGTCCCCGGGCGAGCACGTGAGCGTCGCCTTCGGGGGGCAGACGGTGGGCGCGACCGCCGATGCCGACGGGCGCTGGATCGTGGTCCTCTCCGCCATGCCCGCGAATTCCGCGGGGACCGAGTTGACGGTGGCCGGAAAGCGGTCGGTTGCCGCCCGCGATGTCCTCGTGGGGGAGGTCTGGCTGTGCTCCGGGGGGTCCGGGATGGAACTCGAGGTCGATGCCAGCCGCCCATCCCCGCCCCGCACGGGTGATGCCGCGGCCGAGGTCGCGGCGGCGCGATACCCGCTCATCCGGCAGTTCAAGGTCGCGCCGCAATCCTCGGCCCGCCCCCTGGACGCGGTCCGTGGCGACTGGGCGGTCTGCGCGCCCGAGACAGCGGGGCGATTCACGGCGGTCGGCTATTTCTTTGCGCGCGATCTCGTCGCGCGGCTCGACGTGCCCTTCGGGATCATCGACAGCGCGCGGGCCGGGACTCCGCTCGAGTCGTGGATGAGCCCGATGGCGCTCGCCGGGCTTCAGGGACTGCCGAAGGCGCCGGGAGAGGGCGACCCGCCGGTTGCGGGATCGGTGTTCAACGCAATGATCCAGCCGCTGCTCCAGTACGCGATCCGCGGGGCGCTCTGGTACCCGGGTGAGCGCGACGGGGGCAGCGCGGCCGACTATGCCGTCCGCTTCCCGGAAATGATAACGGCATGGCGCGCCCATTTCGGTCAGGGGGATTTCCCCTTCTTCTGGGTCCAGCTGGGAGGCGTCGGCCCGCGCGGCGAGAGCGCGGCGGCCCCCTGGGCCTACCTGCGCGAGGCGCAATCCAGGGCACTGGCGCTTCCTTCGACGAGGCAGGCGGTGGCGATCGACATCGGGGACGCCGGAAACGCCCGCGCCGTCAACACCCGTGAGGTCGGCCGCCGGCTTGCGCTCATCGCCAAGGCGGAGGTCTACTCGATCCCCGTCGACTACTCGGGGCCGGTCTACAGGGAGATCGCCGTCGAGGGCCCNNCGCGGTCGCCCAGCCGGTCGCCGTCCGCTATGCCTGGCGCGACGCTCCGGAGGCGAACCTTTACAACGGCGCCGGACTTCCCGCGGCGCCGTTCCGAAGCGACGATTGGTGACCGAGGCTCAGATTACGGAAGCTCGTACACCTCGCCGAGCGCCTGGCCGGTGGAGGCGCCCGCGCTGGTCACCTGGAACGTGTACGCACCCGGCGGCAGGTTGGCTATGAGGGCGGTGTCGGCGCTTCCCGCCGTGAGCGCAAAGGCCCCGACGCTCGCATTCATGGTGATGATGTTCGTGGCGTTCACGGCTGCCTGGTAGCGGCCCGAGACGGTCTGGTTGGCCCAGTTGAGGTTCTGGGCGACCAGGTTGCCATTGGAGTCGTACACGCTGAGGACGGGGTCGGCGAGCCAGCCCGCGACGCCAAAGGCCGCGAGCCCCGGCCCGACGCCGCGGATGAGGACGCTCTTGGTCGCGCTTCCCGAGACCACGAATCCGCCGATCAGGGCACCCGCCCCGGGGNNCGGGGCTCACCGAGCCCCTGGCCGAGATGTTCACGAGGCGCTGCGCGGCCGCGAGCGGGGACGCGCTCGCGTCATAGATCTCGGTGAGGACCACGCCTCCCGCTCCCGAGGGATCGAACACATGGAGCGTATAGGGGCCGGGGGAAAGGCTGACCACGGTCGCCGCGTCGGCGCTGGTCGGCGAGAGCGCGAAGGCCCCGACCTGCGCGAACGTCGCCGAAAGGCTGGCGCTTCCGCCCCATAGGCTGTTCTGCGCGAGCAGCGCGCCCGTCCCCGAATAAAGCTGCAGTTCCGGTGCCGCCATGACGCCGGGGACGCCGAAGGCCGAAAGGCCGGGCCCCACGGCCCTTAGGAGCAGGGTCTTCTGGCCGGTTCCCGAGATGACGAACCCGGCGATCAGGACGCTGCTGCCGCTCAGGTCGGCGCGGCATGACAGGTTGAGAAGCCGGTCGCTGGAGGAGGACGGGGAAGGGGCGTACGAGGTGCCGCTCGACGGGCCGATCGCAATCGTCAGGTTGGACGTCGAATAGCCGCTGGAATTGCTGACCGTCACCGTGACGTTGTAGGTTCCGACCCCCGTCGGGGTCCCGGAAATCAGGCCGGTCGACGAATTGATGCTGAGCCCGGGCGGAAGGCCCGAGGCCGCGAAGGACGTCGGCGACTGGGTGGCCGTCACCGTGAAGCTGAAGGGCGTTCCCGAATTGCCGGACGCCTGCGCCGCGGAGTTGACGACCGGGATCGCCAGGACATTCACCGCCGCGGTCGTCTCGATGAGGCCGGACGAGCTGTACCGGGACGTGGGTGCGACGCCGATCGCGAGCACGTAGAAGGACGTCGGGCCCTCCGGGGTGACGCCCGTGACCTGCCATGTCGACCCGTCGAGGGACGTCGCCTGGGCCGTGGTCGTGAAGTGCGTGCCGTCCGTCGATTCCTCAAACACGACCGACGCGAGCGAGGGGGATCCGCCGCCGCGCATCCACGTGATGGTCGTCTCGTCCGCGCTCACCAGGAGGGATTGCGTCACGGCGTTCTGCGTGGAAAGGCGCGCCAGCAGATAGCGGGTCTGGCCGCCCACCGTCGTGAAGCTCCCGCCGAGTACGACCTTGCCGTCGGGCTGGACAAGGATGCCGTAAACCGGGCCGTTGGGGACGGGATTGAACGTGGTGTCGACCGCGCCGCTGGCCTCGATGTGCGCGATGTAGGCGATGGGCTGCCCCCCGATGGTCGTGAAGGAGCCGCCCGCAAAGAAGGTGCCGTCAACCTGCTGCGTCACCGCCTGGACGGTTCCGTTTGCGTTCGGGCTGAAGGTCGTGTCGAGGGATCCGTCGCTGTTGAGCCTCGCCATCCCGCCTTCCGGCTGGCCACCGACGCTCGTGAACGCCCCGCCGATGACGATCTGGCCGTTGGGCTGGACCACGATCGCATTGACGGTGCCGTTGACCGAGGCTGCGAACGAGGTGTCGGGCGTTCCCGTCGGCCCCAGCCTCGCGACATAGGCGGCAGGCTGCCCTCCGATGGACGTGAACGCCCCGCCGACGACGGCCTCGCCGTTCGGCTGCAGGGCGATCGCGTTCACCGCCGCGTTTGCGTTGGCGCTGAACGAGGTGTCCAGCGACCCGTCGGGGTTGAGGTGCGCGAGATCGGACCTCGCCTGCCCGGCGATGTTGGCGAAGGACCCGCCGACATACACCCCGCCGGTGCTCTGCGCGGTGATCGCATTCACGGGGCCGTCCGGCGTCGAGGTGAACGTCCCGTCGACCGTGCTGTCGGCGTTCAGGCGGACCAAGTAGGGCGCGGCGAACCCGCCCACGTGGGTGAACGAGCCCCCCACGAGGATCGCGGCGCCCGTCTGGACGGCCGTGAAGTTTCCTCCCGCGAATATCGATCCGTCCGACAGCACCTCGACCGCGTTCGCGGCGGAGTTCAGCTCGGGGTCGAACGCCGGGTCGACCGTGCCGTCGGCATTGATGCGCGCGATGAAATTGCGGTTGGTGAGGATGGTGGACCCATTGGGGGAAAACCCGTTGAAATTTCCGCCGACGATGATCTGCCCGTTTGGTTGCAGCGCGATCGCCGTGACCGACGAGTTCGGGTACGGGCTGAACGTGGTGTCGGGGAGGCCGTTGGGATTGAGGCGGGCAAGGTAGTACTCGGTATAGATGGTGCCGCTGGGGGTCTGGATGCCGTTGACCGTGGTGTAGGTCGGATTCGGCTGGAACTCGGTGAAGTTGCCGCCGACGAGGATTTGGCCGTTCGGCTGCACCGCCATCGCATACACGGTTCCGCTCGGGTTGGGGATGAAGGTGGTGTCCAGCGTCCCGTCGGAATTGAGCCTGGCCAGGCCGTTCTGCGTGATGGCGGTCCCCGTTTCGTTTGGCGTGAGTTCCGTGAACGCCCCGCCGGCCAGTATCTGGCCGTTCGCGAGGGCGATGATCGCGAATGGGACACCGTTGAAATCCGGGTTGAAATTCGTGTCGAGGGTCCCGTCCGCGTTGAACCTCGCCATGAAGCTGCGCTGCACCAGCGTCGTCGACGAGACGGTCTCGACCGCGGTGAAATACCCGCCGGCGAGGATCTGGCCGTTGGACTGGACCGCGAGGCTGCTTACCTGCAGGTTGGGGGACGGGTTGAAGCTCGTGTCCACGCTCCCGTCGGAATTGAGCCTGGCGAGGTAGCCATAGGGATAGGAGGTGCCGGAGGCGCTTTCTATGGCGGTGAAGGACCCGCCGACGAGGATCTGGCCGTTCGCCTGCAACGCCAGGGCGGCGACCTGACCGTTTGGCGCCGGGTTGAACGTGGTGTCCAGCGTCCCGTCGGTATTGAGGCGCACCAGGTTCTGGAATCCACCGGCGCCCGAGAAACTGCTGAAGAGCCCCCCCACGAGGACCTTTCCATCCGACTGCTGCAGGACCGCGGATACCACCCCGTTGGACGCCGCCGAGTACAGGTACCGGACCAGCCCGGTCGACTCGAGCCATACGGCGTAGCTCGTGGACGTGGGGGTGGAGGCGCCCTTCGGCGAGACCGAGATCGCGTTCACCGGGCCGTCAAAGACCGAGTTGTACGCGGTGTCCGGCGTGCCGTCGGGATTGAACACGCACAGGTTGGAAGCCGGGGCGCCCCCGATCGGGCTGAATGAGCCGCCGATCAGCATCTGGCCGCCGGGGAGCAGCGCCGACGCGTTGACCTGCTGGCCGTTCGCGCTCGCGTTCGCGCCCTCGGAGAACGAGGGGGAGATGGAACCGTCCACATTGAGGATCGCGACGTGGTTCGCCTGCACCGGCGCCGCGGCCCCGTTCGGCTGCAGCGTCGTGAAGCTCCCGCCGATCAGGATGAGCCCGTTTGAAAGCAGGTCTATGACATTGACCTGGGCGTTCGCGTCGGGGTCGAACCCCGGGTCAAGGGTGCCGTCGGTCTCGACCCGGCCGATATAGTTTCGGATCGTCCCGGTCGGGTTGCCATTCTGTGCGAAGGAGGTCATCGAGCCACCCACCACGATCGACCCGTCCGACTGGATGGCGATCGCCTGGACGGTGGCGCTTGGGTCCGGGAAGAACGTCGTGTCGAGCGTGCCGTCCGTGTTGAGGCGAGCCAGCTTGTTGATGTAGATGGGCGTCGTCGCGCTGTCCCCGGGGGGCGGAAGCGTCACGGTTTCTCCGTACTGGTTTGTCGTCGTGGTGTTATTGTTGATGTTCCCCGGCGTGGCCGTCTGGGGGATGACCGACGTGAACAGGCCGCCGATCACTATCTTTCCGTCCGACTGGACCGCCATCGCGTACACCGGCAGGTTTGCCTCGGGGTCGAAGTCCACCGTGTCGATCGCCCCCGTCGAGAGCAGCCGCGCCACGTAGCCCCGCACCACCCCCCCGATCTGGGTGAATTCGCCGGCCACCAGCATCTTGCCGTCCGATTGGATGTCGATCGCGAGCACCCGGCCCCCCGTGGGGTTCGGATTGAAGGTGAGGTCCATCGAGCCGTCGGTATTGAGCCGTGCAAATCCGCCTATCGCGATCCCGGTGGTCACCCCGTTGGGTGTGAGCACCGAGAAGAAGCCGCTGATGAGGATCTGGCCGTTCGACTGCTGCACGACCAGCGTCACCTCGCCGTTTGCATTGGGATTGAACGGGCCGTCGACCGTGCCGTCGCTGTTGAGGCGCGCGACATAGCCGCGGGGAATCCCATCGATAGTCGTGAAGTCGCCCCCGATGATCATCTGGTTGTTCGTCATCACCGAGATGGAGAGCACGCTGCCGTTCAGCGTCGGGGCGAACGTCGGGTCCAGCGAGCCGTCGGCATTCAGGCGGGCGAGATAGGCGCGTGTGACCCCCGCGATGCTCTGGAAATTTCCCCCGACGAGGAACTGCCCGTTGGAAAGCGGGACGGCGGCGAAAATGGTCCCGGCGCCATCCGGCGCCATCGTTGCGTCGAGCGAGCCCTCCCCGCTCACGCGCGCGATGAAATTGCGGGTGATGGAAGCCCCGACCTCGTTTGTCTGGATCGCCTCGAAAAACCCGCCGAGAATTACGCTCCCATCCTGCTGAACCGCGATTGCGTTGACCGCCTGGTCGGGATTCGGGTCAAAGGACCCGTCGACCGACCCGTCGGTGTTTATCCGCGCGGCATAGTTGAGGATCTCGGGGGCGGGGCTGTTCTGGGCGTAGACCGAGGTGAAGGTGCCTCCGATGAGGAGCTTACCGTCGGTCTGGAGGGCGAGGGCCTCGACGCTGGCCAGCGGATTGACGATGTAGGTCCCGTCGACCGTGCCGTCGGCGTTGAGCCTGGCGAGAAAGTCGGTCTGGAACGGGGCCGTCGCGCCGTTCGGCTGAAAGCTGACGAACTCCCCGCCCAGCACGATCTGCCCGTTCGGGAGCACCAGGATCGCGTTCACGCTGCCGCTCGCCTCGGGATCAAAGCTGGTGTCCAGCGAGCCGTCGGAATTGAGCCGCGCGATGCAGTTGCGCGTCGTCGCGGAGGACGCCCCGTTGGGTTGAAGCTTGGTGAATCCGCCGCCCACGACGACCTGCCCGTTGACCTCGACCGCGAGCGAAAGCACCGTCCGGTCGGCGTTGGGATCGAAGCTCGTGTCGAGCGATCCGTCCGCGTTGAGCCTCGCGATGTGGTTGCGGGTCGTCGCGGCCGACGCGCCGCCGGCCTGGACGGTCGTGAACGACCCCCCGATCACGACCTGGCCGTTCGGCTGGACCGCGATCGCGTAGACCGTGCCGTTGGTGTTCGGGTTGAAGACCGGATCGAGGCTTCCGTCGGCGTTGAGCCGGGCCGCGTACATGCGGGCGGCCGCCGTCCCGCCCCCCGAGGGCTGGATCGTCGTGAAATTGCCGCCGATGAGGATCTGGCCGTTTGCCTGGAGCACCAGGGTGCGGACGACGCCGTTGGCGTTTGGAGTGAAGCTCGTGTCCGCCGACCCGTCGTGGTTCAGGCGCGCGACGTAGGCATGGCCCGAGACCGGTTCGCCGAAGGGTTGAAGTTGGGTGAAGTACCCTCCCATCAAGATCTTGCCATCCGGCTGCACCACCAGAGTGTTGACGATGCCGTTCGCGTTGGGATCGAAGCCATCGTTGGCGGGGTTGGGGTTCTGGGCGTTGAGAGCCGCGCCCGTGGCCGCCAGCAGCAGGAAACCCGCAAATCTAATGCCGCGCAGGCGGGTTCTTGGGGACGAAGGGAATGGCATGAAGAAGAAAGCTGCTTACAGAGAAAGCGGACAAATGCAATGCCGGGTCGCGGCCGCATCCTATGAGCCGGTTTTAGTCGTCCGCGGACCCCAGAAAGTTCCGGAAAAGGGGCCCTGGACCCGCTGATTTCCTGATTCCCTTGGCAGCTTGCAAATCCGGCACTTAGGGATCAGGTTTCCCGCCCCCATGAAACCGACGATCCTTCCCCTCATCATCCTTTCAACCGTGCTTGCCATGACCAATTCCGCAAAAGCCGAGCTCAAGGTGGGCGACAAGGCCCCGGAGGTGACCGGCATCACCGAGACCGGTCAGCAGCTCAATCTCGCCGACGTCTATTCCAAGCAGACCTACACGCTGGTCTATTTCTTCCCCAAGGCCGACACGCCGGGCTGCACCGCCCAGGGCTGCTCGCTTCGCGACGCCTATGAGAAGCTGACGAAAGAGGGTGTCGCCGTGATCGGCGTCAGCCTCGACCAGGTGGGCGCCCAGAAGGCGTTCAAGGAGAAGTATCATTTCCCGTTCACGCTGATGGCCGATCCCGACAGGACGGTCATCGACGCCTTTGGCGTCACGGTGAAGGACGTGCCCACCTTTGGGAAGTTCGCGAAACGGGAGGCCTTCCTGATCAGGGACGGCAAGATCGTCTGGGCGGACTATAGCGCGAAGACGACCGAGCAGGCCGACGACGTCCTCAAGGTCATCGCCGAGCAGAAGGGTTGAGCAGCCCTCCGGCTCACAGCTCCTCGTCCGGCGCGGCGGGGAGGGCGGAGGCCAGCGGGTCGGCCCGCACCCGGTCAAGCCATTGGGCGGCGAGGGGATCCGCAAGGGAGTCGGTGCCGGGCCACGGGCCCGCCACCAGGTCAATCACGCGCAGGGCCCCGTCGCTCCCGCGGACGAAGTTTCGCGCATGCAGGTCGGCGACGAGGTAGGGCCTGCCACCGAGGAAAAGGAGGCGGGGATGGTCGCGGTTCGCCCGCAGGAAGCGCGACGGGATCTCGACAAGGTTTGGCGGCAGGTCGCGTGACATATCATCGCCCTGTGGCAGCGGATCGCCGAGCGCCTGTTTCGCGACGAGGATGCCCTCCGGCGTCACCGCGACGACCTCCGTCGCCATGCCGCCGAGGGCATGGATGATCAGGAGCTTTTCCAGGAGCGCGCGGTAGTCGCCGAGACGGGCCTCGGCGAGCACCAGGGTCTCGTCCCCGCGCTGGAAGCCGAATTCGCTGCCGATGCGCTTCTCCTCGCGGGGGAGGTAGAACTTGTACACCGAGGCGTCGCCGTCCGCTGCAAAGGCCCACGCCTCCACGCCGACACCGATCCGTCGAAGGCGCGGATTGGGCTCCTCCAGCGGGTTGCCCTCGGTCGTTGAGAACCCGAAGTCGGCCAGCGGCCGAAGCGGCAGTTGGGCGCGGAAGGCCCGGATGGCCGCCCCCAGAGCGGCCCACTCGGCGCCCGCGCCCTCCAGTAGGATCACTTCGTCTTCGGCAAGGAGGACGAGATCACGGTCCGTATCTGCTCGGAGATTGCATTGGACTGCCGCCGCGCCGAGTTGAGCGAGCGCGTCCAGTCGTCGCTCGTGATCGTCCTGAAGAGCGGCTCGCCCGGCCGCGTCCGGGAGGTGGCGGCCGCGGATTCGGGTCGGGATTCCGGTGAAGGCATCTTGCATGGGTCCGGCATGGTCGAAACGTCGATGGCGGAGGACTCAAACGCAACGCTCCTTTTCCCACAAGTTATTCGCAGGGGCGAGGCGTCATGCCTTCCCGGCGTCCGCACGCGGCTATGCGGTCGCCTTCGCGGGATCCGGCGCCGTCCTCGCGACCAGCACCTTGTCGACGCGGCGCCGGTCCATCTCGGCCACCTCGAACCTCCAGCCTCCCCACTCGAAATGGTCGCCGACGGCCGGGATGCGGCCGAACTGCGTGACCACGAACCCCCCGGCGGTCCGGTACTCCGCCTCGGCCTGGTCGGGAAGGGGCGCCGAGATCCCGAGGACCGACTTGAACTCGGCGATCGGGAGCGTGGCATCGACGACCCACGTGCCGTCCTCCCGCCGCTTCGCCCCGTCCTGGTTGCGCTGCCCGGGCTCGGGAAGGTCGCCGACGATCGCCTCGAATACGTCGATCAGCGTCACGAGACCCTGGATCGCGCCGAACTCGTCCGATATCACGGCGGTGTGCCGGCCCGTCTTCTTGAACTGCTCGAGCAGCTGGGTCGCGGTCATCGACTCCGGGGCGATGAGCGGGGGCACGAGCAGGTTCTTGAGGGTCGTGGGCAGCCCGATCGCCGAGTGCGCCCAGAGCGCCTTCACCGAGACCATCCCGACCACCTGGTCGCGGTTTTTCTGATACACGGGGAAGTACGAATGCCCGCTGGTGACGATCTTGCGCCAGTTCGTCTCCTCGTTGTCGTCGATGTTGAGGAACACGATCTTCGAGCGCGGCGTCATGATCGCGGTGATCGGCAGGTTGTCGAGCGAAAGCACCCCCTCGACCATCTCCTTCTTCGCCCGCTTGAACACGCCCGCGTGGAGTCCCCGCTCGACGAGCGCGCGCACATCCTCGTCGCCCACCGTGTCGGCGATCGGCCTCGGGTTGAACCCCATCGAGCGCGCGAGCCTGTCGCTCATCGCGCCGAGCGCCGAGGAGAACGGGCCGATGACCCGCATGACGGTGCGCATCGCGGGCCCGAGGACGGCCGCCGCGCGCTCCGGGTTCGAGAGGGCGATCCGCTTTGGAAGAAGCTCGCCGAAGACGAGCATGACCGCGCTGAGCGCCAGCGTCGCGGCGGCCATCCCGATCGTCTCCGCCCAAGGGGCGGCGGCGGGCCACCGCGAGAATAGCGACGAGAACCAGTCGGCCGCCGATGCCACAACGACGACGGCCGCGATGACGGTGCTCAGCGTGAGCCAGAACTGGACGAGCGCGAGGAAGCGGCCCGGGTGCTCCGCGATCGCCAGCGCAGCCCTGGCGCCCTCGCCGCCGGCGTCGGCCATGCGCCTGAGCTTCGCCTGGCGCGCCGAGACGAGCGCGGTCTCCGCCGCGGTGAGGATCCCGTTCGCGACGATGAGGAGTCCGAGGATCAGCAGCTCGATCGCGGCATTTGGCATTGAGGGAGCACCATGGTGTCAGTTTCGACCTCCGATGCAATCCCGCGCCGAGATCTCCCGCGGCTCGGGGGCCGCGGAGCCGGCGCAATCGGCCCTTTGACGAATCCCCCGGTTGTGGTAGCGTTGCGGGGATGAAGCTCTTCGCCATCGCGCTCGCCGCCCTTTCGCTCGCCGCCCACGGCGCTGCGGCGCCGTCGCAGGCCCAGGCCCCCGAGGTTGATGGCGGCTATCTCAAGCTCGGCTTCGACCTGCTCTCGAACTTCAAGTTCATCGCCCCGGAATACGATCCCCTCGCCAATCCAAAGGCCGCGCCGCCCACGGGCGAGGAGCAGATCCCGGCGTCCGTCAAGGGCTGGAGCGGCAAGAAGGCCATCGTGACAGGCTTCATGCTCCCGACCAAGCTCGAGAACGGCAGCGGCAAGGCGATCGAGTTCCTCCTCATGGCCAACCAGATGGCGTGCTGCTACGGCACCGTGCCCAACATGAACGACTGGGTGATCGTGAGGATACCCAAGGGCGTGCCCATAACCCAGGACGTGCCGATATCGTTCCGGGGGACCTTCAAGGTGAGCCCCATGTTCGAGAGCGGATACATGACGGGCATCTACGAGCTGGACGCCGAGGGCCCCGGGCAGATCGCGGAGTAGGGCGCCGGCGGCCGGTCGCGGGCCCCTATCTTGAGATGTCGCCCTGCTGAAGCACCTTGAATCCGCGGTTCGCGAGCGCCTGGGACGCGATGTCGGGATCCTCCGCGCTGATGGCGAGCGCCGAGCGCTCGCGGGGCCGCTTGATGAAGCTGTAGACGTAATGGATGTTGATCTCGGCCTCCAGGAGCGCGGCCAGCACGGTGCTCAGCTCCGATTCGTCGCCGACCTCGACCGCCAGTATGCTGCATTCCCCATAGGGGAAGTCATTGCTCACCATCAACTCGCGCGCCTTGCCCGGATCGTCGACGACCACCCGGATGATCGAACTGTCCGTCGTGTCCAGGACGGTTATCGCCATGATGTGCACGTTGTTGCCCTTGAGCAGTGACGTCAGGTCATAGAGGCGGCCGACGCGGTTCTCGGCGAACACCGAGAACTGCTTCACCGGGTCGTGCGGCGTTGTGCTCGTCTGTGCGGCCATGGCTCTCCTGGATCATGGCCCCTGCCGCTTTCGGGTCAACGGCGCGGTGTTGAGATTTCCCGCGGGCGTGCCCAGCTTCCCGGCTGCAATGGACCCCGATCTGCCCGCACACCACGCGGCCACGGTTGACCGCGCGCTCAAGGGCGCGCGCCTGATCGTGCGCGGCATGGCGCTGAACGCGGTCCTCGCGCTGATAAAGGTCGGCGGCGGCGTCCTCGGGAACGCCTATGCGCTTGTCGCCGACGGCGTCGAATCGCTGTGCGACATCGCGATATCGATCCTGATCTGGGCCGGCTTCAAGTGGGCGGCCCGGCCGCCCGACAGGGATCATCCCTACGGGCACGGAAAGGCGGAGGCCGTGGCCGGCCTCCTGACGGCGCTCGTGGTGCTCGGGGCCGGCGTCGGGATAGGGTGGCACGCGGTCAACGAGATCCGGGACCCGCGCCGCGTCCCGCAATGGTGGACGCTGCTCATCCTGGCCGGCGTCGTCGCGACCAAGGTCGCCTTTTCATGGCGCCTGAACGAGGTCGGGCGCGACACGGAGAGCACGGCGCTCGGCGCGGAGGCATGGCACCATCTCTCGGACGCGATGACGTCGGCCGCCGCATTCATTGGCATATCGATCGCGGTGATAGGCGGCCCCGGGTACGCCGCGGCCGATGGCTGGGCGGCGCTCGTCGCGGCAGCCGTGATCGGCTTCAACGGGATCAAGATCTTCATGCGGGCGCTCGACGAGGTGATGGACATCGCGGTGCCCGACAAGCTCGAGAATGCCGTGCGGGCGATCGCGGCGGCGGTCCCGGGCGTCGCCGGCCTCGACAAGTGCCGGGTCCGAAAGAGCGGGCTGAGCTACCTCGTTGACATCCAGATCCGCGTCGACGCCAACATGAGCGTCCGCGATGGTCACGGGATCGCGCACGTCGTGAAGGACACGCTCCTTGCCTCCAGGCTCCGGGTCAGCGACGTCACGGTCCACGTCGAGCCCAAGTGAATCCCCGCGCCCGCCGTCACTCCTCGATCTTCCTGGCCAGCTTCCAGCCGAGGTAGACCCCCACCACGCTGCCCACGCCGCTCGCGATGAAGGCGATGGTCATCCCGAATCCCTCGCAAACATACCAGCCGACATATCCCCCGAGCAGCGAGCCGGCGAGGGTGCAGAGCTTGTTCACCTCGCAAGGCTGGGCGGAAGCCGCGACAAACGCGATTTTTTACGGGCGGCTGGCTTGCCGTCGACCACCGCCTGGCCCGGCCGCCCTCATTCCCCGACAATCTTCACGAGCACGCGCTTGCGGCGCCGCCCGTCGAATTCGCCGTAGAATATCTGCTCCCAGGGCCCAAAATCCAGCTCCCCGCCGGTCACGGCGACGACGACCTCGCGGCCCATGATGGTGCGCTTGAGATGGGCGTCCGCGTTGTCCTCACCCCGGTTGTGCGCGTACTGGCCGTGCGGGTTCTCAGGGGCAAGCTTCTCGAGCCATTTCTCAAAGTCCGCATGCAGGCCCGTCTCGTCGTCGTTGATGAAGACCGAGGCAGAGATGTGCATCGCGTTGACGAGGCACAGCCCCTCCATGACCCCGCTTTCGGCCAGGGCGTCCTCGACCTGGCCCGTGATGTTGATCAGCTGTCGCCGCTGCGGCACCTCGAACCAGAGTTCCTTACGGTACGATTTCACGCGCAACCTGTTCCTCCACGTCTCTTGGCCGGGCGCAAGCAATTTACGTCCGGACATCGCCCCGCGCCTGCGGGCGTCCTAGGCAAAGCGCGGGGGGATGCGGGCGGTACGCGGGAACGCTCCGAATTCGGCCATGTCACCACCCTTCTTGTGGAAGCCAGTATCCCAGAGCTCGTTCGAGCTGCGCCAGGTGCAGACAATGAGTAAGCGGAAATCCCCCTCATCCCCAGGGCGCCGCCGAAGGTCCGATTTGCCAATTTGCTCCTTGGGGGGACTCCCCATTCCCGTATACGATCCAACAACCCATGAAAAAATCCATTCAGTCCCTAGTGGCCGTAGCTGCAATCGCCTTGACGACGCTGGCCACGCGTGCAGAAACCGCCCCAACGATCCTCGTCGTGGATCTCTCCAAGCTATTCGACAGCCACTGGAAGACCCAGGAGCAGAACGCAAAGCTCCAGGCGGACGCGGCCAAGGCCAAGGAGCAGGTGGCCCAGATCCAGAGCGAGGGCAACGCGCTGGTGGAGCAGTTCAAGGCGCTCAACGAGCAGGCCAAGAACCCGGCGGCGACCGCCGATGCAAAGGCCAAGGCCCAGGCTGACGCGCAGAAAATGTACGACCAGATCCAGCAGAAGCGCAGCGAGCTGGACTCATTCGCGCAAAGCACGCAAGGCTCGTTCCGGAAGCGCACCCAGACCTTCAAGACCCTTATGGTCGAGGAGATCTCCAAGATCGCGGTCGACATCGCAAAGAAAAAGGGCGCGACGTTCCTGCTCGACAAGTCGGGGCCGACCATGGCCGGCGTGTCGAATATCCTCTATTCTGACCCGAGGCTCGACATCACCGACGAGGTGATGGTGGCGATCAACGCAGACCGTCCCGCCGCCGGGTCCCCAGGGGCCGCGCCTGCGCCGACGTCCGGCGACTCGACGAAGATCACGGTGCCCGGCATCACGCCGAGCAAGTAGGAGGGGCCCGCGGCGACCGGCCTAAGGCGGCGCATGGCTTGCGTTCGGAGGGCCGGTTTCGCCGGCAGGGCGGCCTCGGGCCCAAGGCGGGATCCGGCGGAATTTGGACATAATTGTGTCGAAAAATGGGCTGGGGCGTGGTCAACGAGAGCCGGATGAGCCGAAGGCCAGAGCAAAAGTTCCATCGGGCGAAGGCCGCGACAGGGCCTTCCGGCGACGCCGGCCGGTCGGCCCCTGGCCTTTCGAGGCCGGGGCAATCGTGGTGGCAGGGCGATGGGTTGGCCTGCCTTGCGCTGGCGATCGCGACGCTGATCGCGTACCAGCCCGTGCTTCGCGCCGGTTTCATCTGGGATGATGACGCCCACGTCACGCGCTCCGGCTTGCGCTCGCTCCACGGCCTTTGGCGGATCTGGTTCGAGCCCGGCGCGACGCAGCAGTACTACCCGGTGGCGGGGAGCGCCTTCTGGCTGGAGCACCGCATCTGGGGCGATGCGCCGTTCTGGTATCACCTGCTCAATGTCGCGTTGCATGCGGGGACGACGCTCCTGCTCTTTCGCATCCTGCGGCGCCTTGCGGTCCCCGGCGCGTTCCTCGCCGCTGCGGTCTTCGCCCTCCATCCGGTCTGCGTGGAGTCGGTCGCTTGGATCTCGGAGCAGAAGAACACGCTGTCCGCTGTCTTTTACCTGTCCGCTGGACTTGCGTATCTGCGATATGACCGTGTGCGCGGGCTCGGGTGGTATGCCCTGGGCACGGGACTCTTCGTGCTGGCCGTCCTGACCAAGAGCGTGACCGCAACCCTCCCGGCGGCGCTCCTCGTCGTCTTTTGGTGGAAGCGGGGGCGGCTTTCGTGGAGGGGCGACGTCCTGCCGCTGGTGCCGCTGTTCGCGCTGGGGGCCGGGGCCGGCGCCATGACGGCGTGGATGGAGCGGACATTTGTCGGCGCGAGCGGAGCCGCATATGACCTCGGACTTGCGGGCCGCTTCCTTGTGGCGGGGCGGGCCCTTTGGTTCTATCTCGGCAAGATCGTTTGGCCCGTTGGCCTGACCTTCATCTATCCGCGGTGGACGATCGACTCCGGCGACCTTCGGCAATACCTGTTCCCTGCCGCAGCCGCAGGCGTCCTGGCTGCGTTGTGGGCATTTCGAGGCCGCCATCGCGGGCCGCTGGCCGCCGCCCTCCTGTTTGCGGGCACGCTCTTTCCAGCCCTGGGGTTCGTGAATGTCTTCCCCTTTGTCTACTCCTTTGTCGCCGACCATTTCCAATACCTTGCGGCCGCGATCATGCTGGCGGCGGCGGCGGCCGCGCTCGCGCTGGGCGCAGGGCTCCTCGCGCCGCCCGCCCGCGTGGCCGCTTGGATCGCGGCCTTTGGCATCGCCGCCCTGCTGGGCGTGCTGAGCTGGCGGCAATGCGCGATCTACGCCGATTCGGAAATCCTCTGGCGGGCGACGATCGCTAGGAACCCCGCGTGCTGGATGGCCTACAACAATCTTGCCGCCGGGTTGCTTGAGAAGGGGCGCGTCGACGAGGCCATGGCGGACATCCAAATGGCCCTGAAGTTGGAGCCCGGCAATGCCGCGGCCTACGGCAGCCTTGGCGACGCGCTGCGCAGGAGGGGCCGGGTGGACGAGGCCATCGTGCAGTATGGAAGGGCGCTGGAGATCGAGCCGAACAACATCCTCGTCCATACGAACCTCGGCGACGCGCTGCTGCAGGCCGGCCACCTGGATGAGGCCGTTTCCCACTACCAAAGGGCCCTCGTGCTCAAGCCGGACTTCGCAAGCGCGAGCGCAAACCTCGGCGACGCGCTGCTGCAATCGGGCAGGGTGGATGACGCCATCGACCGCTTCAACAGCGCCCTTGAGAACGACCCCGACGAGGCCGAAACCCACGCCAACCTTGGCATTGCGCTGATTCAAAAGGGCCGCGTGGAGGAGGCCATATCCCATTTCGAGCGGGCCCTGGAAATCAACCCGAGGTTCGCGATCGCCGAGACAAACCTCGGCAACGCGTTCCTCCAGACGGGCCGCAGGGAGGCAGCGTTCGCCCATTACCGCAGGGCGGTCGAGCTCGACCCGGATTCCTCGGCGGCCCACAACAACCTCGGGTATTGCCTGCTGCAAATGGGCCGGGCGAACGAGGCCATCGAGCATATCAGGAAGGCCCTGGAGATTGATCCGGGCAACGCCGGCGCCCAGAGAAACCTGCGCGACGCCTTGTCAAGGAGGCAATAGGTGGCGAACGCCGACAACGGCCCGCTGGGGAATTGAGGCCGGGGTGGAGGGCCATTCGCTTTTCTCGGACGCCTGGCTCATGGCGGCCCGCGCGCACCGACGTTGGTCAGGCCGCCTGCGCAAGGGCCGCGTCCGGGCGCCGCTGCCCGAGAACGATGAGCGCGGCGCCGACGCCCAGCGCTCCGCCCGTGAACCAAAATGCCGTCGCGTGGGCGGCGAACAACCGCATGCCGATCCCGGGGCCCACGACCTGCGCCAGCGTCCACGTGAGTCCATAGGTTCCCATGTAGCGGCCCCGCATGTGCGGCGGCGAAAGCTCGGCAACGTATGCCGCGGCAACCGGCATCGCGCACATTTCGCCGAGGGTGAACACCACGACGCATGCCGCCAACCCCGGGATTGCGAGCGCGAAGGCATTGAGCGCAAAGCCGGCGCCGATCAACGTGTAGCCGAATGCGATTACGATCATGGGTGGAAAACGCCGTGTGACTGTCGTCAGCGGGAGCTCGAACATGACGATCAGAGCGCCGTTCAGGGAGATGAGGGCACCGTACATGCCGGCAGAAAAGCCGAGATGCATCACGGCAAGCCCATAGGTCGACGTCATCTGGAAAAAGATCAGCGCTATCCCGAACGCCGAGAACAGCACGCGATGGAGCTTCCGATCCTGGAGGAGGGTGGCCATCGCCTCCTTCCAGCCGCATCCGCCGGCCGACGGGCGCGCGGTCTCGGGCAGCGCCACGAGCGCCACCAGGCCGAACAATGCCGAGGTCCCTGCATCGCCCGCGAACAGCCAGAAATATCCATGTCCGGCGATGAATCCGGCTGTCGCAGGCCCGAAGGCCCATCCGGCATTGATCGCCATCCTGTAGGCGGAAAACGCGGTCACGCGGTGGCACGCGGGCACCATGTCGGCAAGCAGGGCGCTGCTCGCGGGCCGGTAAAGCTCGCCGGTCAGCCCTGCCAGGGCCGCCAGCGCGAGGATCATGGGCAAGCCGCGCGCCTGCGACAGCAGGAGCATCGCGATCGCGCCCGAGAGCATGGAAATGACAATCGTCTTCCGGCGACCGATGTGGTCCGCGAAATGGCCGCCAAGGAGCGTCGCGAGCACGTTGCCGCCGCCGTAGGCGCCGATCGCGGCGCCCGCCTGCGCGAGCGAATATCCCTGGCGGGTGAGGTAGAGCGCGAGAAACGGAACCACAAAGCTCCCGAACTTGTTCAGGAAGGTTCCGAAAAAGAGGACCCACGCGGCGGGTGGAAGCGCGCGAAGGCTCGCCCGCAGGGTTGTGTGTGTCGTCATAGACGAAAAAACCCTGCTTGCCTCTCGGCAAGCAGGGTCGAAATTCTTGGTTTGGCTATGCTAGATTAGGTTCGACGATTTGCTTGCCGGTTACGCGCCATGCATCGCGACGTGGCCTCGCGCAACGAGGACGTCCTTCGCAATGAGATTCCAGGCGCCGACGCGCGCGGGCTGTTTGACTTCAATGGGGATGCTCATTGGCACGCACGTGCGTGAATTATTTGCGGGGGCGACGCAATAGTGAATTGGCGAGGCCCGCGCCAGCGGGTGCCAAGGGACGCCGTCGTCCGGCCGGAGCGCCGCCCCGAGGGCCCACCCGCGGATCCCGTCCCCGGATCATTTTTTGTGGACCCGGTGCCGGCGGCGCCAAGAGTCCCCTTTCCCAACCATGTCGACCCACAAGGCCATCATCACCTGGCGGCGGACGAGCCCCGACTTTCTCAAGGGCAGGTACTCGCGGGAGCACAGCTGGAAATTCGACGGGGGGCTGACCGTGCCCGCCTCGCCGTCCTCGTCCTCGGTCCCGGAGCCCTATTCCAATCCCGCGAACGTCGACCCGGAGGAGGCCTTTGTGGCCGCCATATCGAGCTGCCACATGCTCACGTTTCTGTTCCTGGCATCGCGGCAGGGCTTCCAGGTCGACAGCTATGACGACGAGGCTGTGGGCGTCATGACAAAGAACGAGCATGGAGTGCCCTGGGTGAGCGCGGTCACGCTGCATCCCGCGATCGCCTACAGCGGGGATACGCTGCCCACGGCCTCGGACAAGGAACGGCTTCACCACCTCGCGCACGAGCAGTGCTTCATCGCCAACTCGATAAAGACCCGGGTGACGGTCGAATGACGCAGGGGCCGGCAGATCTCGATCCCCTGCGGCGCTTCTCGGACCGGGTTGACGACTACGTCCGGTACCGGCCGGGCTACCCGGAGGCGGCTGTCCGCTTGCTAATGGCGAAGGCGGGACTGGCGGAAACGAGCGTGGTGGCGGATGTGGGCTCGGGAACCGGCATTTTTACGCGCCTGCTCCTCGGGACGGGCGCGAGCGTCTTTGCGGTTGAGCCAAATGACGCGATGCGGGGCGCGGCGGAGGCGGAATTCCGAGGCCGCGCCAACTTCACGAGCATCAAGGGGACCGCGGAGGCGACCGGGCTCCGGGACCGTTCCGTTTCCCTGGTCACCTGCGCCCAGGCCTTTCACTGGTTCGAACCCGCCGGGACCCGCCGGGAATTCAGGCGCATCCTCGTTCCCGGCGGCTGGTGCGCCGTCATCTGGAACACCCCCGTCGCGGATGGGACGGATTTCGCGATCGGCTATGAGCGGATCAAGGATGAGTTCGGCACCGATTTTCAGCGCATACGCCACGAGAACATCGGGAAGTCGGCCCGATTCGACGCGTTCTTCGGCGCCGGCGCGTGGAACGCGGAGAATTTCGAGATTTCCCAGACCCTCGACTACGAGGGACTGAAGGGCCGGCTGCTCTCGTCGTCCTATGCCCCGAACGAGGGGCATCCCCGGCACGGCGCGATGATGGAGGCCCTCGGGTCGCTGTACGACCGCTGCCAGGAGCGGGGCCTTGTCCGAATGGACTACAAGACGGAGCTTTTCCTGGGGCGGCTGTCGTAGCCCTGGACGCGTCCCGCATGGAAGCCAAATGAGCGATCGGTTCGATATTGCGGCCGAGTCGCTCCAGACCAAGCGCCTGCGCCTGAGGGCGCTCACCCTTGCCGACGCGGCCAGCGTCTTCTCGTACTCGTCGGATCCGGAGGTTTCCCGCTTCACGCTGTGGGCGGCGCATGCGTCGGAGGAGAAGGCCAGGGACTTTCTGGCGGTTCTGCTCCACCCCACGGTCCTGAGCTGGGCGATCTGCCCCGAGGAGGACGCCGGGCTGATCGGCATGATCTTCCTTCACTCGCTGAGCAGGCACCATCGCAGGGCGGAGATGGCGTTCAATCTCGGCCGCTCCTGGTGGGGCCGGGGGCTTGCGACCGAGGCCGCCCGGGCGGCCGTCGCCTTTGGCTTCGACCGGCTCCTGCTGAACAGGATTGAGGCGACGTGCATGCCCGCGAATTCAGCCTCAAGGTCTGTCCTCATGAAGGCCGGGATGTCGAGCGAGGGAGTGTTGAGGAAGTCCCACCATCGGCATGACGGCTTTCATGACATGGAGCTGTTCGGCATCGTCCGGGGAAACCCGAGCGAACGATAGCACCGTCTCAGAACTGGATCGTCCGGATCGGCCCGAGCTTGACGCCGAAGCGCTCGTCGTAGGGCGTGACCCGCTTGAAATCGCTGCGTTTCATCGCGAATTTGAGGACGCGCTTGACGAACAGGATGCGGACCGTCGCCTGTTGCGTCTCTTTGGTGATCACCGCCGGAAACTTCGGGTCCACGGACGTGAACTCGCAGTCGATCTCCGCGTCGGAGACCTTGGCGACGAGCTCGACCCGCATCGGCGAGCGCTGCCGGATCGTGGCATGCTCGAACTCACGGCGAGCCCTGTTCACGCGGGCGGTCACCTGAAACTCGTCGAAGGCGGATCCGCCGCCCTCGTCGCTCGTGCGCAGGGGCACCTCGTAGGTCACGCTTTTCTCGTCCTGCGACACGACGGCGGCGTGCGCGAGGTCGGGTGTGACGGTCCGGAAGTTCAGGCTGATCCGCAACTCATCTCCCCGGTGCGCAGAGGTGTCCCGCTCGTCCCGAAGCCTTCGTCTGGCCAGGCGCTCCCCGATTCGCCGGAACTCCTCAAGTTTCCCAGGGGTGGGGGGCTCGCCCTCGATCACAAGCGGCTTGATCTGCTCGGCGTAGGTGATCGACGGATCGACCCGCAGCACCGTCTCGCGCTTCAGCTTCGCCGTGAGCCCGTCAAAGGCCTGCGTCTGCGTAAACGCCCAATGGCCCTGGTTTTCCATAAGCTTGTTGAAGGCGTCTGCCAGCAATGACGGGGTGGCCGGCATGGCTGGCTCGCTGGGAGCCTGCGCCGGCGCGCAGGGCGGCAGGCAAAGCGCCGCCAACACGGCAAGCAGGATACGGCGGCGGATGCGGTGCATCGTGCAATAACACCGGCGGGACGGGGATAAGCTCAATCCCATATCTGGGCCTCCCCGATCCAAAAAAAAGACCCGGGTCAGGAAACGACCCGGGCCGAATTTGGAATTGCGGTCAGCGCCAGTGGCCGCCGCCAAAATGGGCGGCTCCAACGTGCCCGGCGAAGCCGGCGTGGTGATATCCTCCGAAGCCGCGTCCGTAATAGCCGCGGCCCCAGCCCACGTATCCCGGGCCCCACCAGCCGAGGCCGAATCCGAAGGCCGGGTAGATTCCCCAGGCCCAGGCGTCTCCCGTCCAATAGTACCCGGGATCCGCCGCGCCATAGTCAATGGGAGGATAATAGGTGTCGGTCGGCGGCTGATAGAGCGCCGGAACCTGCCCGCCCGCCGAATACTGGCCCGCGACGTTGGGGGGAGGCGTGGAAGGCGCCGGCATTGCCGCGGATGTCTGTTCGCCCGGGGGCTGTGGCGGCACGGCGGAAGATTGCGGGGCCTCGGCGACATTCCATGCGCCGTTCACCCACACCCATCCGCTCCCACCCTGAATCCAGTGTCCCGCGACCCAGATCGCGCTCCGGGTCGGCGGCAGGTCCCAGTGCCCGGCCATCCATTTCCATTGGCCGCCTTCTGAGTTCCAATGGCCGGACATCCAGACATAGGCGGGCGAGGGTGCGGCCCCCATCATCTGGTTATCGGCGGGTGGCGGAGGGTTCTGGGCGTATGCGGTCGAGGGAGCAAGGCAGGCGAGTGAGCCCGCGACGATGCACGCCGCTCCCGACAGGATAATTCGAATTTTTGTGTTCATGGTCTTAAAGGCTTTGGAGGTCGGATTCCCCATTCATGTTGGACCCGGGATGGCGGCCCGCTGTTCCAGACAATTGACGGGGACTCCCCCGGCGGCGCCGGGGCGAATGCTCCTGCAAATGCCTCCTATTCAAAGGCCCCGTTTGCGTATCTTCGTTCACCTGGATATGGAGACGCCAACCACGGCAAAAGGTGACAGGCTATCGGCAAAACCGCAACATCTGCGGTGCGTTCTGATACGGGATAGGGCGCCGCCTAATGCCGTCCGGCGTCACCCCGCTCGGACAAAGTCGATATACCCGCGCTCGACGTCCGTGTGCACCAGCTGCACGCGAAGGCGGTCGCCGACCTGCCTCCCCTCGGAGCCCTTCCCCAGCTTTCCCTCGACCGGCGGATGGTAGATGCGCACCCACGTGCCACGATCGTTGGCGCCCGTGACGGTGGCGTCGAACTTCTCCCCGATCCTGGGGGCAAGCAGGAGGGCGGCCGCCGACTTGACGACCTGCCGCTCGACCTTCTTGGCGGCGTCCTCCTGCTCCGTGCAATGCCGGGCGAGCGCCACCAGCTCGTCGTTCCCATAGGGGGGCTTGGATCCCGCGAGGGCCGCCTTGAGCAGGCGCTGGATGAGGAGATCGGGGAAACGGCGGTTCGGGGCCGTGGAATGCGCGTAATCCTTGACCGCCAGCCCAAAATGCCCGGGCGTGTCGCCCCCCGGGAACTCGACGACGTACTCGCCCCTGCCCAGCAGCTTGATGACGCAGAGGGACAGGTCGGGAAAATAGGCGGGATCCGCCTTCATCGCGGCGACCAGGAACTGCTCCAGGGCGACGCCATCGGGCTTCCCTGGCAGGGTGGTCCCCCGTTCCGCGGCCAGCGCGACGATCCGGTCCCAGCGGGCGGGCGTGCGCACCACGCGGCGGACCGCCGGAAATTGTTTTGCCTCGAGGTACCGCGCGGTCACGCCATTGGACGCGACCATGAGCTCCTCGATGAGGTTCTTGGCCACGTTGCTTTCGTCCGCCTTCAGGTCCCGCAGCACGTCCCCGTCAAAGACCGGCCGCGCCTGGACGGTCTGGAGCGACAGGGCGCCGCGCCGGTGCCGGAGCGCCCTGAGCCGCTGGGCCGTGCGATGCTGAATCCTGAGGTTTTCATCGAGGCCGGCGACGGCGCCGATCGCCTTGGGCATCGGCCCTGCGCCATCCAGCCATGCGGCGACGCCGTCGTAGGCCAGCTTGGCACGGTTTTTCACGGTCGCCTCATAGATGTCCGAGCGCTGCAGCGATCCGTCCCCCGCAAAGACCATCTCGATGACGATGGCGATGCGGTCGGAATCGAAGCCGAGCGAGGTGAGGTCCGTGGAGAGCTTCTCGGGAAGCATCGGGAATATCCCGCCGGCGGTGTAGACGGACGTGGTGTTTGTTCTGGCGTGGTCATCGATGGCCGATCCCTGCCTGACCAGCGCGCCCACCTCGGCGATGGCCACCATCAGCTTGACCGAGCCGCCCGCCATGGCCTCGGCCACCGAGAGCTGGTCGAGGTCGCGCGAGTCATCGTTGTCGATCGAGCACCACTGGAGATTCCGCAGGTCGCGGACCGGCGCGGAATTCGCCACTGCGGGCCCATGGATGGCTTCGAGCTCGGCGAGAGCCGCGGCCGTGAAGTCCGGCGTCAGGCCCCGCTCAAGCATCACGCGGTGGGCTATCCGTTGCAGCTGCGAGCGGTGCGCCTGGCCATCGGTATTCGGCATGGGGTTTGCGACGAAGAATGCCAGCTTGCGGGCGCGCGGTCAATTGGTGCGTTCATCCCTGGGGGTTCCAAATGGGGCCGCTCGCGCCGGGACGGGGCGGCGCAGGATTCGCCATTTCCGCAATTCCGACGTAGAGGCCCACGATGACACGCATCACGACACCGTTCGGAACGCGGTCCACGGCCGCCGAGGTGGCGGCCGGAATCGATCTTTCCGGCAGGCGGGTGATTGTCACCGGCGCCCCCTCGGGCATCGGCATCGAGACGGCGAGGGCGCTGGCCTTGACCGGCGCCGACGTCACGCTCGCGGTGCGAAACACCGGCGCCGGGGAGCGGGTCGCCGCCGACATCGCCGCCACGACCGGCAACCGGAATATCCACGTCGCGAGCCTCGACCTGGCGAGCCGCGCTTCGGTCGCCGCATTCGCCGCCGGGTGGGCCGGGCCGCTTCACGTGCTGGTCAACAATGCGGGCGTCATGGCGCTGCCCGAGCAGCGAACGCAGGAAGGCTGGGAAATGCAGTTCGCGACCAACCACCTGGGCCACTTTGCCCTGGCCGTCGGCCTCCGGGCCGCCCTGGCGGCGGATGGAGCCGCGCGAATCGTGTCCGTCAGCTCGAGCGCTCACCAGCTTTCACCGGTTGTGTTCGACGACATCCACTTCGCCTTCCGGGCCTACGATCCGATGCTGGCCTACGGACAGTCCAAGACCGCGAACGTGCTGTTCGCCGTCGGGGCGACCGCTCGCTGGGCTGGCGACGGCATCACCGCCAACGCCCTGACTCCAGGGGCGATCGCAACCAACCTCCAGCGCCACGCCGGGGGCATGAAGACGCCGCCCGAGCGGCGGAAGACGCCGGAGCAGGGCGCGGCGACATCGGTGCTGGTCGCGACCTCGCCGCTGCTCGCTGGCGTCGGCGGCCGCTACTTCCTGGACTGCAACGAGGCCGCCTGCGTCCCGCGCCGCACATGGGACATGGGAGGTGTCGCACCCTATGCCCTCGATCCCGGCAACGCCGAGCGCCTCTGGGAGGAATCGCTGGGCCTCCTCCGCAGCCCCGGCACGGGCTCCTGAGGCGGGTCTTCGCCGTGGCCATCCGTCCCAGCCGGCTCCGAAGGCTTGCAGGTTCCACGAAAGGGCGGTAGCCCGACGAACTCCAAAATCGGATGTCAGTCACCCCAAGTTCATCGTTCGATGGAACGGCGCTATCGCCGGGCTGCGAGATTCTCCTGCTCGAGGACGATCCGCCGTTCCGCAAGCGCCTCGCCGCGTATCTGCGGCAACTGGGCGCCGAGGTGACCGAGGCGGGCCGCCTCGAGGACGCCCGGCGGCAGCTGCGCGACCTTCGGTTCGAATTCGCGCTGGTGGACCTGCACCTGCCTGACGGCGAGGTGCTGGGCCTGCTGCGCGAGGGCGCGTTCTCGGAGAACACCGGCGTCGTCGTGATGACGGCCTTCGGCGGCATCAAGCAGGCCGTCGAGGCCATCCGCCTGGGCGCGGGCGACTACCTGTCCAAGCCGTTCGAACCCGAGGAACTGCCGCTCGCCTTCGCCCGGTGCCGCAGCCAGCGCATCGCCGCTCGCCGCGCCGAGCATCGCGCCGCGGAGACCGGCGCGGCCGCCGACCAGGTGTTTTTCGGAGAGAGCCTCCGGGGTGTGCGCTCGCAGCTCGACACCATTGTCGCGGCCGAGCGCCGCCTCGAGCACCGGCTGCCGCCCGTCCTCATCGAGGGCGAAACCGGGACGGGAAAGAGCGTTCTCGCCCGCTGGCTGCATCGCCAGGGGCCCAGGCAGGCTGAACCGTTCGTCACCCTGAACTGCGCGGCGCTGCCCGACGCCCTCGCCGAGGCGGAGCTCTTCGGGCACGAGCGCGGGGCGTTCACCGACGCGAAGCGGGCCAGGATCGGCCTCTTTGAGGCCGCCGACGGCGGCACGCTGTTCCTCGATGAGGTGGGCTCGCTGGCCCTGGCGACGCAGGCCAAGGTCCTGACCGCCGTCGAGGAGGGCAACATCCGCAGGCTCGGCGGCACGCGCGAGATCTCGGTGGATGTCCGAGTGGTCGCCGCCAGCAACCGCCCCCTCGATGACCTCGTGCGGCAGGGCGTGTTTCGCGAGGACCTTTTCCATCGCCTGAACCTCCTGCGGATCACGCTTCCGCCGTTGCGCGACCGCGGCACCGACATCCTGCCGCTCGCCCGCCACCTGCTCGCGAAGATCGCCGCGCGGCACAGGCTGAAGGGGCTGACGATAGCGCCTGAGGGCGAGGCCCGCCTGCTCGCGCAGCCCTGGCGGGGCAACGTGCGCGAGCTCGCCCACGAGATCGAGCGGGCCGTCATCTTCGGCGGAAGCACGGCCTTCGACTTCGGCGCGCTGGGCGCCCCGGCCACCCCGCTCTCGGGCGGCTGGCGCAACCCGGCATGGCGCATGCCCGAGTCCGGTTTCTCGCTCGATGCCACGGTTGACGAGCTGATTGCCGAGGCGCTGCGCGAGACGGGCAACAACATTTCCGCGGCGGCGCGCCGCCTGGGCGTGACCCGCGATTTTGTCCGCTACCGCCTCCCCGGCGGGAAAACGGCCCCCTAGCTTCTCGCGTGGGAAGACTTGGGAACCTACGCCCAAACGGGGCGGCAGCCGACGCCAGAAATTTGCGGCAGCCACCCAAAGCAACGCCCGGCAATGGCGGGGTTTGACGATTTGGTTCACCCAACCAACGTGGCATCAGTGCATTGGCCGGAGGACCGGAGGGCTTGGCACGCGGCGAGCAATAGGTGCGCGACGAAGGAATTCCCGCCGCGTGTGTCCCTGCAGATGGACCCGCGCCCAACCGGGAAAGCCCGTGAATCGATGTCGACCCCCCATCCCAGTCTCAAGGCGCCATGAAGGCATCCCCCACGCCTCGGAGGAAAGCCGGGTTGCTGGCGTGCGGCGCCATCGTGCTCGGCGTCCCGTCGCCCGTCCGCGCGATCGAGGGCATCGAGGGCGTGACCGCCGTGGCGTCAAAGGTGAGCGACGACTACTTCCGGACCAAGCTTCCCGACGGCTCGTTCCAGCCGGAGTACTATTCGTTCGGGGAAGGGGGGACCTGGGGCGGCCAGATAAGCGACGCAACGATCGACAAGCTTCATTTCATGGACGTGGCCCGGGTCATCGCGGAGCCGCTCGCCGGCCAGAAATACATGCCCGCGAGGGACCCAAACAATACGAAGCTCCTGATCATGGTCTACTGGGGGACGACGGCGGTTCCCGACCCGCCGCAGTTGTCGCCCCTGTACCAGGAATATTACCAGGCCCTCGAGGAATACCGGCTGCTCATGGATGAGGGGCAGCCCGATGAAGCCAACGCCGTCCTCACGGCCGGGCTCCACGTGCTTGCGATAGCGAACCGGCAGAGGGACCTCCTCAATTTCCGGAACGCGAAGATGATCGGCTACGACTACGACGGGCTGGTCGAGACGGACCATGGGAAGTACCTCTCGCACACGGCGCTCGGGTGGCGCACGAACGACGAGGTCGCCGAGATCGAGGGGAACCGGTACTTCGTCGTGATCATGGCCTATGACTTCCAGCTCCTGTGGAAGCAGAAGAAGCACAAGCTTCTTTGGGAGACGCGATTCAGCATCAATGAGCTGCACAACCAATTCGACAAGGCCCTGCCGGCGATGGCGCAGTACGCGTCCCGGTACTTCGGACAGGCCACCCATGGGCTGGTAAGAACGCGGTTCCCGGAGGGACGCGTCGACATCGGTGAGCCCACCCTCGTCGAATTCCTGTTCGGGGCCGACACGCCGCCAGTGCCGGGGAAGGAGGCCGGAGGCAAATGAAGGCATCGCGTGCGTTTCAGCTGAAAGCCCTTCTCCTCGCCGGCAATGGCGTGCTGCTGGGCTCGGCGTCTCCCGCCCTCGCGACCGAAGACGTCGAGGGCATCACGGCCGTGGCCTCGAAGGTGAGCGACGGCTACGTTCGCACCAGGCTGCCCGACGGCTCGTTCCAGGCTGAATCTTACTCCTTTGGGGAGGGAGGAAGGTGGGCTGGCGAAATTAGCGACGCCACGATCGACAAGCTCCATTTCATCGACGTGGCGCGGGTCATAGCCGCGCCACTTGCTCATCAGAAATACCTCCCGGCAACCGACCCGGACAAGACAAGGCTCCTCATAATGGTCTACTGGGGGACCACCGCGGTTCCCGCGCCAACCTCCGACTCGGTGGCGATCGATCAGTTCCAGGTGGCGCAAGACAACCTCAACAAGTATCTGGTTCCGTCCACCAGCGACCCACGCAAGAAAATCGTTGTCGCCGGCGCGGCTGCCGATGCCGCGATCGATCAAATGTCAGCGGCCACGGTGATGCTCAACATGGAGAACCGCCAGAACGACCGGACCGATTTTGCCAATGCCCTGATGCTTGGCTACGACTCCCCGGGGCTGATAGGAACGGAGAGGGGAAACTACGTCAGGGGAACGGCGCTCAGCATGGACCGGGACGACTTATATGCAGAGATCCGGGAGAACCGGTATTTCGTGGTGCTGATGGCATACGATTTCCAGCTCATGTGGAAGAACAAGAAGCACAGGCTGCTCTGGGAAACGCGTTTCAGCATAAGCGAAAGGCACAACGCATTCGACAAGGCGCTGCCGGCGATGGCGCAATACGCCTCGAGGTATTTCGGGCAGCCGACCAATGGACTGGTGAGAACCCGGTTCCCGGAGGGACGCGTCGACATCGGCGAGCCGACGGTCATCGAGCTCCCGTTCGGAACCGAGAATTCAGCAGCCCCGGCCAAGGGAACCGGAAGCAAGTGAAGGCATCGCGCGCGTTCCGAAGGAAGGCCTTGATCCTTGCCAGCGGCGCCGCGCTGCTGGCCGCCCTATCGCCCGCCCGCGCTGCGGATGGCGTCGACGGCGTCACCGCCGTTGTCTCGAGGGTGAGCAGCGACTACGTCCGCACCAAGCTGCCCGGCGGCTCCTTCCAGCCGGAATACTATGCCTTTGGAAAAGGGGGACATTGGGGTGGCGAGATAAGCGACGCCACGATCGACCAGCTCCGCTTCGAGGACGTGGCGCGGGTCGTCGCCGCACCGCTGTCGGAGCAGAATTATCTTCCGGCAACGGACCCAAGCCGAACAAAGCTCATCATCATGCTTTACTGGGGAACGACCGCGGTTCCCGGGCCGTCTTCCGACTCGATCGCCTACAACGAACTGAGCGCGGCGCAGGCCAACATCAGCGGGAGCGACGCATCGATGGCGGAGCTGTCGTCCGCTTTGACGATCATGGCGATGTACAACGAGATGCGTGACCGGCTCGATTTCCAGAACGCCTGCATGCTGGGATACGACGCCGAAGGGATGATCGGCACCGATTTCGGGAACAACATCCGTGGAACCGCGTTCGGGGCGAAGAGGCAGGAGCTGATCGAGGAGATCGAGGAAAACCGGTATTTCGTCGTGCTGATGGCATATGATTTCCAGCTGATGTGGAAGCAGAAGAAGCACAAGCTGCTTTGGGAAACCCGCTTCAGCATCAACGAGCGCCGCAACCAGTTCGACCGGGCGCTGCCGGTGATGGCGGAGTACGCCTCCAGGTATTTCGGGCAACCCAGCAAGGGACTCCTGAGGATCCGGGTGCCCGAGGGGCGGGTCGACGTGGGCAAGCCGACGCTCGTCGAATACCTGTTCGGCCCCGGGAAGGCCGCTGCCCCAACGACGGAGAACCCAAGCAAATGAGATCATCACGTGCGCGCCGGCTGAGAGACTTGTTCCTTGCCGGCTGCGGCATCCTGCTGGGCGCGCTACCCGTCGCCCGGGCGGGCGAAGGCGTTGAGGGCATAACCGCCGTGTCCTCGAAGGTCAGCAGCGACTACGTCCGCACCAAGCTGCCCGACGGCTCATTCCCGCCGGAGTATTACAGCTTTGGGGAAGGGGGCAGATGGGCGGGTGAAATCAGCGACGCGACGATCGACAAGCTCAGCTTCATGGACGTGGCGCGGGTCATCGCGGCCCCGCTGGCGGCCCAGAAATATCTTCCGGCGAGGGACCCGGAAAAGACGAGGCTGCTCATCATGCTCTATTGGGGGACAACCGTGGTTCCCGGCCCGACCTCAGACTCGGTCGCGTACAGCAACTTTAGCATGGCCCAGGCCGATCTCAGCCGAGTCATGAACAAGCAGAACCCCGAGCCGCCCCAGATCCAGGATGACGTGATGTCGGAGGTTTCGGCCGCGACGGTGCAGCTCAACATGGAGAACCGCCAACGCGACCTCATCGATTTCAAGAACGCCGCCATGCTGGGATACGATTCCGAAGGGGTGATCGGGACCGATTTCGGACTCGAGGCCCGAAGGACCCCGATGAAGTACCACCGGGATGAGTTGATAGCGGAAATCGAGGGGAACCGGTATTTCGTGGTGCTCATGGCCTATGATTTCCAGCTCCTGTGGAAACAGAAGAAGCACAAATTGCTTTGGGAGACGCGATTCAGCATCGATGAGCGCCGCAATCAATTCGACAAGGCCCTGCTCGTGATGGCCCAGAATGCGTCGCAGTACTTCGGCCAGGACAGCCATGGGTTGTCGCGGATGAGGATCCGTGAGGGAAAGGTCGAGGTGGGCGAGCCGACTTCGCTCGGCGTCGTCGGGGCACCTTCAAAATGACGCGCCGCTGCGCCTTCGGGACCGGCGATGGTGGCAACGACGTGGGAACCTACACCCAATTGAACCCGGCCGGGCGCGCCAAAGTTTGCTGCAGCACCCCAGCAGGGCTTCGGTACGCTGGGTTTCTGCCCGAACCAACCCGCTTAATCAACTTACGATCAATGGATTACCTTATCGTCTGGAGACTTGGCATGCGGTGAGCAATCATTCGGGGGATCCCGTGCAAGACTGAGCCGGATGCCCCAGGCGGAAGCCCCCCTATTTTCCGCCCGAAGGAATGCGGCCCAAGTCGATCCAATTTCCAAATTCATGTCCAAATGAGCCTTTCACGCCCCTTGAAACCCGCGGTGCTCCTCATGCTCGGCTACGGGGCGCCGTTCGTCCACCAAGCAGGCGCCCGCGGGGAACCGGTTGGCCAGATCACGGCCGTGTACTCGGAGGTGAGCGACGACTATATCCGGACAAAGCTCCCGGACGGCACCTTCCAGGCCGAGGCCTACGCCTTCGGGGAAGGCGGCTACTACCGCGCGCCAATCAGCGATGAAACCATCGACATGCTGAGTTTCATGGACATCGCGCGGACCATAGCGGGCCCGCTTAAGGGCCAGAGCTTCGCGCCGACCAAGGACCCCAACAAGGCGAAGCTGCTGATCATGGTCTACTGGGGGATGACCAGCGGGACCAACGACCCCGGCTCGGCCAATTTCGTGTTCAGCATCTACAGCCACGCCCGCTCGGCAATCGGTACTCACGGGTCGGACCTCAACTATGACAGCTGGGCCCCCGTCAGCTTCGAAGGTGGCATCATAGACAATGAGAACGCCGGGATCCTCGGGTACGGTCCCGAGCTCCTCGTGGATTCGCCCCGCATGGGATTGATCCACAACGTAAGGCGCGAGGACCTGGTAGACGACATCGAGCACAACCGCTATTTCGTGGTGTTGATGGCCTACGACTTCCAGGTCCTGTGGAAGCAGAGGAAACACAAGCTGCTATGGGAAACCCGCTTCAGCATCCGCGAACAGGGCAATGACTTCGAAAAGGTGCTCCCGGCGATCTCAAGGTATGCATCCCAGTATTTCGGCCAGGGGACCCATGGACGCCTGATCCGCGAGACGCTTCCCGAGGGGAACGTCGAGGTCGGGGCCCCGGAGTCCCTCGGTGTCGACTCGAGGGGGAACGATTCGATCTCCGATACGACGCTTATCGCCGCCCCCGGCTTCCTGTCGGGCCAGCCTGCCGGCGGCATGCCGGACCTGTCGTCGATGCCGCCCAAGCTGGCGGCGCACATCGCCGAGTACCAGCGGGAGAGGGCGGCGCTTCAGGACGAGCTTTCCGCGAAGATCAAGGCGCAGGCGCCGGGCGACGAGACGCGCAGGGCCATTGACGCCTTCAACATGGAACATTCAGCCCAGATAGCGGCTCTCAACCAGGATGCGGAAAGCATCCGCGGCGAGCTTGCCAAGTTCTCCGCCGCAAACCCCCAGCCGGCGGACGGCCAGTCGGCCGAGACCCTTGTCCGGCAATTCAACGACAGCGTGAGGGATATTGAAATAGAACAGCCCCTGTTTACCCACCGCCCCTGACGGTCCCTGCCTTGGCAGACCCAGACAATAATCAGCCCACCGCCAAGTGAATCAGCGATTCTGGCGCCCTCCGATCCTGGCAATCCTCACCGGGGGCCTGCTCGTGGCCATCTTCGCCACCATGGTCGTGCTTTTCCGCTCCAAGCTTCGCGGGGAAATCCGCCAGACGATCATCAACCGCGACGCCACGGTCCTGCTCCCCGTGGCCCAGCGGCAGCTCTCCCAGCGCTACGCCGCGTCGACCGGGCCGTCCGACCTGCTCGCCGCCGTGCTGGAAAGCGCCCAGCAGGAAAACATGCTCGGCGTGGCCATCTTCGACGAGAAGGGCCACACCCTGCGGTACGCCCCCGACTCGTTGATTTTTGCCGAGCTGCCCATGGACGACTACCTCCGGCTGCTCAAGTTCGAGCCGATAAGCCGCTTTTTCCCGGAGTTTCCGCTCAGCCGCTACTTCGCGGGCGTCGCCGCGACGCCCTCCCAGCAGGCCACGCCGGTGCTCGAGGTGCTGCTTCCGCTCCATGGCCGCGAGCCCGGGAAAATCGTCGGCTTCGCGCAGTACTACATCTATGCCCGGTCGCTTGCCGATGAGCTGAGCCTGATCGACCAGCGCATCAACCGCCAGACCGCCGCCACGCTCGGCATCGGGGCCGCGCTCATCGCGGTCGTCGTGGCCGCGGCCTATCTCGGCCTCCGGAGCGCGCAGGGCGTCATCCTGGAGCGCAATGATCGGCTCGTTCAGATGAACTTTGAGCTGACGCTTGCCGCAAAGGCCTCGGCCTTGGGCCAGATCACCTCGCACCTTATCCACGGGCTTCAGGGACCGGTCGCCAGCCTTCGCGGAGTGGTCGCGGGCCGCGATTCGGGCTGCGAGGCGGCTTCCGACTGGAAGACCGTCGCCGAGTACACGGACCGGATGCAGGCGATCATCCAGCATGCGGTCGCCCTCCTGGGCGATTCGGACACGCACACCTCGTTTGAGCTCAGCGGGCACGAGCTCGCCGCCATCGTCCGCCAGCGCAACGAGGCGGCCGCCGTGAAAAAGGGCGTTTGCCTGAGCGTCAGCGGCGGATTCCAGCACAGCCTCGGAAGCCACCGGGGAGGGGTGCTCTGCCTGATCACCAGCAACCTCGTGCAGAATGCCATCGACGCGACCTCCGCGGGCAGCGGCGTCGCGGTCGCCTTCCGCAACGGCGGCGAGACCGCCACCGTCTCGGTCTCCGACGAGGGGCACGGCATCTCCGACGAGTTGCGGCCGCATCTCTTCGAGCCGGGCCGCACCGGCCGCCCGGGGGGCACGGGCCTCGGCCTCGCGATCAGCCAGCTGCTTGCGCGGCAGATCGGGGCCACGCTCCTGCTCGAGTCCACGGGACCCCGCGGCACGACATTTCTCCTCACTTTGCCACTCGCCGCCGGCTGACCGCCCCTCTAGCCTTTGCCCAGGTATTTCCGCGTTACCCCCTACCCAATGACAATCAATCAGACCCCCATGATCATTTCACGTCCCCTGAAGACGGCAGCACGGTTCCTGGTCGGCTTCGTTGCGCCCCTCGCCGCGGTCCTGCTCCCGGCGCCGGCCGCCCACGCCCAGAGCGTCTACCCGACGCCCTACACGTTCACCACGTTTGCAGGCACCCCCTACGTGCCCGGCGGAGCGAACGGGACGGGGGCCGCCGCGCAATTTTACGCCCCTGGCGGGGTTGCGACCGACGCCAGCGGCAACATTTATGTCGCGGACCAGCTGAACAACACGATCCGCAAGGTCACGCCGGCCGGCGTCGTGACCACCCTGGCGGGCACCCCGGGGGTCATCGGAAGCAATGACGGGACGGGACCGGCCGCGCAGTTCAACAGTCCGCTCGGCGTCGCCGTGGACGGAAGCGGCAACGTTTTTGTCGCGGACACGAGCAACGACACGATCCGCAAGATCACGCCGGGCGGCGTCGTGACCACCTTCGCGGGGACCGCGGGGGGCCTCGGCAACAATGACGGCACCGGGGCGGCCGCGCAGTTCAACAACCCGATCGGCGTCGTGGTGAACGGAAGCGGAACCCTGTTTGTCGTTGACCAGGTGAACCACACGGTCCGCCAGATCACGTCGGCCGGAGTCGTGACCACCTTTGCGGGCACAGCGGGGGTCCCCGGGAGCATCGACGGCCAGGGAATTATTGCGCGCTTCCGCTATCCCGCCGCCATAGCGATGGACGGAAGCGGCAACCTCTACATAGGGGACGGTGGAAACAGCACGGTCCGCATGATCACCCCGTCGGGCGCGGTGACGACCCTCGCGGGGACCGCGGGCAAGAACGGAAGCACCGACGGGACGGGGGCCGCCGCGCGGTTCTACGCCCCGCAGGGCGTGGCGGTGGACGGCAGTGGCAACGTGTATGTCTGTGACTACGATAACATCCTGATCCGGAAGATCGCGCCGGGCGGCGTGGTGACCACCATCTCGGGCGTTCTGCAGACCCCGGGTTTCGTGGACGGGACGGGAACCGCCGCCGAGTACAATTATCCCTTCGGGATCGGCACGGATACCAGCGGCAACATCTATATTGCGGACACCGGCAACAACACGATCCGCAAGATGGCCCCGGGCGTCGTCGTGACCACCCTGGCGGGCACTCCCGGCTCCGGGTACACCGACGGGACGGGTTCCTCCGCACGTTTCAATTATCCGACGGACATGGCCTTGGACCCGAGCGGCAACCTCTATGTCGTGGACAACACCAATTGCACGATCCGCAAGATCACACCATCCGGTGTCGTCACCACCGTCGCCGGCACGCCCGGCGCCGCCGGCACCGTGGACGGGACGGGAGCCGCCGCGCATTTCAACTATCCCTATGGAATCGCCCTGGACGGAAGCGGCAACCTGTATGTCACCGACCAGGTCGGGCAGGCGATTCGCAAGATCGCGCCGGGCGGGGTCGTGACGACCATCGCTGGCACCCCGGGGACCGCAGGCAGCGCCAACGGGACGGGCTCCGCCGCGCTGTTCTTTTATCCGGCCGGGATCGCGGTCGATGGGAGCGGCAACGTATTCGTCTCGGAGGAGAGAAACTTTGACATCCGCGAGATCACGCCGTCCGGGGTCGTGACTACTCTGGCGGGCACGGCGGGGG
>PLKS01000083.1 GCA_003140665.1 Opitutaceae bacterium | reverse complement strand
TGCGGATCCACAAATCATGGTGTGGTGAGCCACCGATTCCCGAATTGATGATGTTCACCATCTCGAACCTCGCATCGGAAAGGGTGCCTTCTCCTTTGGGGCTCCCCGGTGCCACTATGGTCACGCCACTTGAGATGCTGTCTTGAATTGTTACGTGGCTGATGGTGAGTCCCGAGATGCTGCGGCGATCCATACAGATCTGAAGCGAACCGCGCCAAGCCCAATCGTGATCATAGCCGCCACAGCGCACCAATTCGCAGTTCTTCACAAGCGTTGTGCCACTGAAGTTGTTGTCGATCTTGCGGTTCTCATCGGAAGTGGGGAATGTCGTGCTGATGAGAATGCCGCACCCGGTACCGATGTCGGTGAAGCGGCATTCCTCAATGCTATTGCTGGCCCCGCCGTAGATCGCGGCGCCGTTTGCGAGGAACGTCAGCTGGCCCGTGCACCGTCGAATCACGTTATTTCCGGACTTCGGGCCCTCCCCAACGAAGCCCTGGTCCGACGCCGCCGGCCAGATCGCGAAACAATCGTCTCCGGTGCCCCTTGCGGTGCAGTTCTGGATGACGGTTCCGCTGGTTCCGACGCAGAGATTCACGCCATCGGCGACCGTATTGCGAAAGCGGCAGCCTTCGATCACAAGGTTTACTCCGTTATAGATCCAGATTCCCACCTTGGTGTGTTCCAGCCAGACGTTCGATACGGACGAGTTCGCGCATCCCGCGCCTACGATTCCGTCGTTCGGCTCATTGTCATTGCGGTAATTCAACCGGCCAATGATCGAAAAATCGGCCAGATGAATATGGCTGCCGACGAGCTTAAACCGCACGCGTCGCGCCGACTGACCGTACAGCATCGGGTCTCCAAGAAAATTCGTGTGCCACATGCCTGCGCCTTGGACGGTCACGGAGGACGGGACGAGTATCTCGCCGGTGAGCTTGTAATCGCCGGCCGGGACCCAGACGGGTTTGCTCTGCCTCTGGGCTTCGGCGACACATTTTCGCAGGGCGCTCGTGGCGTCAATTTCGCCGTTTCGATCCGCACCGAAATCGAGGACACATAACGAACCTGCAGGAGCAGTCAGCGGAACAGGGACATTCTCGAGGTCGACCAGATCGACGATGCAATACGCCGCATCCGCCGCGACCCGTTGGAGGCGAATCACGTCGTTCGCAGCGATGTTCAGGTCCTTGACGCGAAGCTCGTCATAGAAATTGCGCGGCTTGCCGTCGCCGGGCTGCTTGGAAAACGGGTAGCGTCCGTAGAGCCATGAATATCGGGAGGTGAGCGCCAGCGTTCTCACATGCTTCCCGTTGATGATCAGATCCAGGCTCGTGTCTGTTCCGCCGCCCTCCTTGGAATCCGGAAGGCTGTAGCGTATCACCAACGCATTGGCATTCGCTGCCGCCGCGAATTCCACGAATTCCCCGGCGGCCACAAGCTTCACGCATTTCTGCCCGGAGGATTCGGTCTCGACTTCGTTCGGATCGTATTTCGGTCCCAGCACGACGCCTGTGCTGTTCATGGCCTCGGCCTCATACGTGGTCCAGGGCACATCTGCTCCGACCCCCGCCAGCGCCTCGCATGCGCAGGTGCCGAGCGCGAAGATGAGCGCCCGGAGCATCATGAGTGGAACGGAAGGGATGAATTTCGGCAAACGTGCCTTACGCTCTTCGGACAAAGCTATCTGGTTCGTCCATATTTGACCGTCACAGGCCTGCCGGGGCTACACTTCACTGGCTTTCCAGCAACGAGAACGGTGTGTACGCGCGAATTGGAGGGCGATGCGTCGACTCTCACTGAGGTTTTCGTGATGTTCACCCGAAATGCGTCCCCCTTGTAGGCGAGATTGAACTGCAGGCGCCTCCATTTCCCGCAGAGCCGCGGATTAATTGCGACCCTGTTCTCATCCGCCTGGACGCCGCCGAAGCCAAATACCGCGGTCATCCATGCGCCACCGTTCGCGGCGGGGTGTGAGCCGCCCATGAAGACGCTCCCCGCATACACCCTGTACTTGGCCTCGAGGTCAATCTTCGCCGTCTTCAGAAAATATTTGTAGGCGAAGTCGAGATTGCCAAATTCGGCCGCCACCATCGCATAGGCGCATGCGCTCAAGCTGGAGCCATGTTCGGTGCGCGGCTCGTAGTATTCCCAGTTTGCCTTTTTCAATTCTGCCGAGAATCGGGTCCTGAACAGGCTGAGCATCATCACCACGTCGGCCTGCTTTATGATCTTGGTCGGCACCGCGAGCCCTTGGCCGGCACCAAGATATTCATTGGGATGAAGCATTCGGGCTTTTAGCTCCTCGACGGTGGACTCTCTCAGGCCCAGATAGCCGTCAAATTGCTCGATGACGCCCGTCTTCGCGTCTGGCTTTGGAACAAATAGCCTGCGGGCCGCGTCGCGGAAGTTAGGCAGCTCTCCCTTGATGCGCAGTTTCCTGAGCAGTGTGCGCAGCGCCTTGGGATGCTCTCTCCGGAGGTGCCTAACAGTCTCATTGGCGATTGTGAAGGTCTCCTTCACCACCATGCTGGTAAAGGCGTTATTGTTTACTCGTTCGTGATATTCGTCCGGCCCTACGACATCTAGTATCTCGTAGCGTTGTTTGTCCCTCTTGTAGTGGATATACGAGCAATAGAATCGGGCGCATTCCAGAATCACCTCTGCGCCGCCTTCGAGCAGCAATGAGTCGTCGCCGCTCAATCGGAAGTAATCCCACATGGCGATAGCCACGTCGCCGCTGATATGCACCTGCTTGTCGCGGAAGTATGTGCGCAGCTGCCGGCCGTTGGACGGATCCCCAATATTGAAATAAGTGCAGGCGTCGTCACCCGTCTCCTGGCTCTCCCACGCGTAGAAGGCCCCGCGATAGCCCGAGCCCTCGGTCTTCGCCTTCCGCCGCGCCCCGTCGAGGGTCTTGATTCGGTAGCGCATCAACTCGATCGCCTTCTCCGGGTGGGTGTGGAGGAAAAACGGAAACATGAACATCTCCGTGTCCCAGAAGATCGCTCCCTTGTAGGCTTGCCCTGACAGTGCGCGCGCCGGGATCGAGTTTGCGCTGCCCTTGACAGGACCAACCATCAGCAACTGGAGAATGCTGTAACGAAGGGCGTGCTGCGCGTCATTGTCGCCCTCGATTTTGACATCGCTTTGGTCCCACCTTTTTCGCCATTCAGCACTGTGACTGGCCATGCAGGCCTCGTAGCCAAGCGTCTTCGCCTGGCGGACGGCTTCGATTGCGGCCTCCGCTACCGGCTTGTCGACGGCGTCGTTGTCCGTGAACACCGCGAAATACTTGTGGAAAGTGTAGACCTTTCCCGCCTCGGCGCGGAGATTGATTACGCGAAGATTTCGGTTCCCCTTGATTTCATGGACTTCGTCACCGAAACTGAGGTCGGTGGCTTCTGCGACAACAACTCGCTTGGAGGCCTCGCTCGTGAGACCCTGCAGCAGCAGAACCGACTCCCGCCTCTCCGCGGACATCTGAATCAGGTGCGGGCCATTCAGGTCCCATATGTTGCCGTCGATGCCGGTGCGCACCGTGACCTTGGCCGCGTTGCTGCACGTGATGCTGAACCTAATTACGCCCAGGTTTGGCGTGTCCGCACTAAGAAAGCGTGCCGACCGGATTGTCAGCGACGTCCCCTTGGACGCGAATTCTGTCTCCCGTTCGAACACGGCGTTGGCAAACCGCAGCGTCTGGCGATGCCGCACGACCTTCTTACCCAGGGTGGAGAGTTCCACGCCCTCGAGCGCCACGCTTGTGAAGCCTCCGTTGGGTGCATTGACCGGCTCGCGCCAGGCCGAGCCGACGCGGTCAAAGATTCCTGCGAGCGTAATGCCCACCAATTGCTGGGGGCCGAATTCATCCAGGGTGCCGCGATAGCCCATGTAGCCATTTGCAATCTGATAGACGTTGCCACGGCGCATGATGCTCTCCTTGCCGTCGGCAAGCTCAGCTGTGCTTATTGACCAGAGATCCCTCATAATGTGTCAGATAGCTGTCCGTTCGTCCTTGACCCGCAGCATGAGCACCGCGGCGACGACCATGGAGGCCCCGCCCAGGACGATCGCGTCAATTGCATGCCCGTGAAACACCGTGCGAACCAGCAGGCCCAGAAGGGCTGCGGCGAGGATCTGCGGGATGACGATGAAGAAATTGAACATCCCCATGTAGACTCCCATCTTCCGGTAGGGCACGACGCTGCTGAGGATCGCGTACGGCATGGTCAGCAGGCTCGCCCAGGCGATCCCCAGCGCGCACATGGACACGANNGAGGCAGGCGATGTGCGTCGTCACGCGGCTCGTCAGCCTGGCGATCACCGGCAGAAGGAAAGCCACGAGCGCCGCCACCCCGTTGTAGACCGACATAAGGACGCCCACCCAGTTGGCGCCCGCGTTGTATGCCTCGCTCGTCGGGTCGCTGCTCCCGAAGTGGTAGCTCGTGACCGCCGAGGTCGCGTAGATGAAGAACGCGAACAGCGCGAACCAGGTGAAGAGCTGCGCGAGCGCGAGCTGCCGCATGGCGCCCGGCATGTTGTTGAGGTCGTAGACCAGCTCGACGAGGCCCTTCTTCTTCCCGGCGGCGAACCGCGCTGCCGCCACCATCTGCACGACCCCGTAGAAGCTGGCCCCGAATGACAAGATGTAGAGGGCCTTGTCCCAGGCGAGGTGCCGGATGGCGAAGCTGGCCGCCAGGCCCCCCAGGAGCAGCAGCGCGCCGACGCCGTAATATTTCTTCGAATCCAGCGTGACCTCCGGGTCCGCGGCATCCTCGTCGCCGGCGGCCCGCGCATGGAACGACTCCTGCTCCTCCGGCGAGTACTCCCTCACCGTGAAGATCGTCCACAGGACGGCGGCGAGGTACACGGCTCCCCCCAGGTAGAACGACCACTTCACGGTGGCGGGGACCTGTCCCTGCGGCGCCGTGTTCGCGAAATGGAACCACCTCGTCAGCAGGAACGGCATGAGCGAGCCCACGACGGAGCTGGCGCCGATGAAGAAGGTCTGGACCGCGAATCCCATCGTCCGCTGCTCGTCGGGAAGCATGTCGCCCACGAAGGCCCGCATGGGCTCCATCGTGACGTTGATAGAGGCATCCATGATCCAGAGCATGCCCGCGGCAAACCACAGCCCCGGAGAATTGGGCATGACGAGGAGCGCCAGCGACGCCAGGATGGCGCCGACGAGGAAGTAGGGCTTTCGGCGGCCCAGGCGGTTCCATGTCTTGTCGCTCATGTAGCCGATGACCGGCTGCACCAGGAGTCCCGAGACGGGGCCGGCGATCCACAGGATCGGGATCTCGTCCACCTTCGCTCCGAGCGTCTCGAAGATCCGGCTCACGTTCGCATTTTGCAGGGCAAAGCCGAACTGGATTCCGACGTAACCGAAGCTCATGTTCCAGANNAAGCTAAGCAGGGGTTTCTTGCGCATGGCGGTGTGTCTGTAGCCGGGCGAATTAGTCACCTGGCGCCAGTGCGCTTGTCCTGAACCAGCAGGTTGATCTGCTCAAGGTTCGTCTCGGAGAGGTCCCGGACCGCGATGTCAGCGCCGTTCTCACGGAGCTCGAGCTCATTGCCCTCCCTGGCGATCCCGATGACCAGGGCGAACCCCCCCTTCGCGCCGGCCTGGACCCCGGAGACCGCGTCTTCGATGATAATCGCCTGGCCGTTCGGGACGCCGAGATCGGCGGCCGCGGCGGCAAAAATGTCGGGATCCGGCTTGCCCCTGAGCCCGCGCTTCGCCGATTCCACGCCGTCGACGACCGCCTCGAAAAGCCGCGGGATGCCCGTCCTTCCGAGCACTTCCTCGGAGTTGTAGCTGGAGGTGGCAAGCCCGATTTTGATCCCGCGGCGGACCATCTCGCGCGCCAGCGAGACCGTGGAATCGAATGTGCGCACTCCCTCCCTCTCGATAATCTGGTCGAACAGGACTTTCTTCCTGTTGCCCAAGCCGCACACGGTGTCGCAGCCCGGCGGATCACTCGGCTTCCCGCGTGGAAGCTCGATCCCCCGGGACCTGAGGAACGCCTCGACTCCGTTGTACCGGGGCCGGCCATCCACGAACCGGCGGTAGTCGTCGCGGCTGAACTCGGTGAATCGCTCATCATGGTTCGCCGCCCGCTGTTTCAGGAAGTCGTCGAACGTCTGCTTCCACGCGCCCGAATGTGCGGCGGCGGTATTGGTGACGACGCCGTCCATGTCGAAAATCGCGGCCGCAAAGCACAGACCGGCGCCGCCGCCCCCGAGGCTCGCCCCATGGCCCTCCCCAGAGGCGCCGCGGCTGGTGGTTGCCAGTGGACGGCGGTTGGCGATCGGAGCGGTCTGGTCATTTGCCAAATCCACTTGGTTGTTGTTGTTGAAGGGTTTGATGCCGGGCCAAGCCGGACTTGAGATGTTGGTTTGATTTGGTGTCACGCGACCGCTGGAAGACACCCCGTCGACTCCGATTAATGAAAGTCGCCAGCCTTTTTAATTGGCTGGCGACTGGTACTTTCCCCCGATCGTACCTACCTCGGAATAGGAACGTGCCTGAAACCCATTCGAGGAATTAGAAGCTCAAGGTGTTTGTGAATGTGAATGTCTCCGTTGGCCCGATTCGGTAGCCGGCAGGCGTTTCAGCGGCAGGCTATGAGAGATCAGAAACTGAATACGTTCCTGACTGTCCATTTCTCCGTCGGACCGATGCGGTAGAACGCAGGTTGTACCATACCGTCTATCGGTGCCTGATAGCTGACCGGAATCAGATAATCCCCTCTGCCGACGTTCTCGACGTTGAGCTGAATGTTCCAATTGATCTTGTTGGTGATCTTGCGGTGATAACCAACCCAAAGGTCGAAGTAGGTCTCACTCCCGCCCATTTCCGGCGCGGATAGGTTGGGGAGGTACGGAGGCGGAAGCGTGGGATCGCCACTCGGGGGATAGCCGANNNNTGCTGCTGCTGGAGTTCGGCGTAAGCGCCACCTACCGCAGGAAGGCCGTTGTAAGCGATGTAGTAGGCTTGGGCGACGTCAGGAACGCTTGGAGCGATGTCCTGGCCCCAGAACCACTGCTGAGAGCCGCCGGGGCCTTTAACATAGGCCGCCGTCTCCGTCATGAACTTGGTCAAGGCCGCGTCGCCGATTTGCGTGATGACCGCATTCGTTTCTGTAGCGTTGAATGTTATGCGCCAGTTCTTGGTGGGGTTGGCGTCGAGCTCCATCTCCCAGCCCTGGGACACGGAGTTTTCGGTAATCGCGAAGTTTTGTTCGCCTGGGGTGCCCTGCAACTGACTTCTCGGGACAAGGCCGGCCTGCACTTGAGTCAGGCTACCCATGCCCCAATTCTTAAAGAAGTTAGGGAAATCAGTGTTAAGCTGGGTCTCCCATGCCCGGGTGGCTGCGGTCGAGGCATTCTGTAGATCCTCCATCGCCTGAGTGTGGTAGTTATCGCTATCGAAGTACCAGCCCGAGCCCTCGCCTCCAACAGCTAGACCAGGGACGCCCCCATCGGGGCCGATGCCCGGATTAGCGGACTGAACAGACGTGGGTCCTGCTTGGAGCGGGGTGGACTGGTCAGTGTGATAATAAAAGACGTTGCCGTAGTACGCCGAGTTGCCAACGAAATTGGCCAGCTCGGCGGCGAAGGAGGTACCGTCTGGGTTCGAACCGTTCGTGATGCCGGTCACGTAGCGATTGACCTTGAAGGAGAACCTGCCGTCACGCGTTTCGATCAGAATGCCACGCTCGATGGTCTTGCCTGCCGGAGGCGCGACGGGATCCCCGTTAATGTCGACGCGGCTTGAGTCCGGCTCGAAGTTGCTCGATGTGCTGTAGGACAGACTGACATCGAAGGGAAGCTTCCTGGCAATCTCTTTCACGCCAGGGAGTTCCCCAAGGTGAGCTACAAGACTATAGGAGCGGGATTGAACTTCTACACGACCCTGTGTGCCGTTTGAAAAGTTGACGTTATTGAAGTTGAGGCTTTGCGGGTCGTTCGCATCGCCGAGAGTGGCTTGATCTGCATAGCTCGTGTTGATATCTTTGCGCCAGCCATAGATACCCACAAGCGCGTCGTCCAGCCACTTGCCTTCGTAGACCAACGCCTGAGTGGTAGTCACCGAGCGCGTAATGCTATCGGAGGTCGCCAAAAGGTCGCGGTTGACGGAAGGGTCGGCTTCAGAATTGGTAACTTGCAAGGTCTGCTCGCCCGCCCAGCCGTTGTAGTACGCAGGGTTGGTAGGGCTCAATGATGAGTTCGCCGGGTTCGGAGTGAAATCGAAGTAATTGATCGGTAGGTTGCCGATCGTCGGGTTGCCGGTGACCCTGGGAATATTAGCCCCCGAGAGCGACTTGCCCACCAACGAGGGCCCCAGATAAATGACCTGTTGCGGGTTTACACTTTCGAAGTTACTACCGCTGTATCCGCCGTCGAGAGTATCGGCGAGAGCGGTATTTGCGCCGAGATAACCATATTGCTGCCAAGCCATGGTGTCGGTTGTTTGCTTCGCATCTTCCGCCAAGCCGGTCAGGGTTTGGATGCCAAGGATCCTTGCCCACCATGCATCGCTGTCCTTCCTGAAGTCATGTGTGACAAAGCCCGTGGCGCGCGAATCTTCGCGATTGCTGGTATATTCGTTATTGGTTGGGTAGTCGCCGTTAACGATATACGGGCGGCCGTAGTTCGGATTCGCGCTCGCGGTTGCAAGCGACGTTCCGTCGTTGTTGGTGGACATGACGTCAATGTACAAGGGGACGGCACCGCCGAAGGGGTTGATCTNNGAGGAAGGTTTGCGAGAGATCCGCCGTCGCCGACCAGAAACGCTGCCATTCCGATTTCATGGAGCCGTCGATCAAATTCTTGTAGAAATTGAAAGCCGAAGGATCGGTCAGCGATGTATCCGTGAAGAGGCCAGCGTTGGCGTAAGGCAGCCCCGCATAGATTGGTTCCTGCGCTGCGCCGTTTATATTGAGCCAGGAGCCGGGAAACGCGCCATAGGGCTCAACGAGGCCGGTGGTCGTGGCCAAACCAGGCTGAGGCAGGGAGGTGAAGCGGTACGTGCCCGCAGAACCGACGCTGGAACCGTTCTGGATAATATTTAACGGAAAACTGGAATTACCGAGTTGGCTGTTCGTAAACCACGGATCGTCATTCGAATTGCCGGCACGGCCGGCGCCTGCATAACCATTAGCGGCGCTGGCGATGTAACCAGCGGGGAGGCCGGATACCCACGAATTCAGACCATTCAGTCCCGCCTGATAAGCTCCCGTATCGGCGGGTGTGAAAAACGGCGTAATTTGGTCCTCCGGAGGAAGCGCGCGAGGATTGTCGGAATCGACCTGGCCGGATTCGAAGTTTGCCTTGAAGACGGTGCTATTCCCGTTTTTGCTCAGGAAAGCAGGTGCGATGCGGATTGCGCCGGATATGCGCTGGTCGTCATTATAGGCTGGCCGCTGTTCGTACTTTTCGTCATCGTGCAGAATGTCGAGCCGGACGGCGACCTGGTCAGGCACGACCTGGAAATTGTAATCCAAGCTCTCGCGGGCGGTTCCCCAGCTGCCAAAGCGCAAGTCGAGGTTTCCAAAATTATTGAATTCGGCACTCTTGGAGCCGGCATTGATGATGCCGGCGGGACTGCCTTCACCAAAGAGAATCGCATTCGGGCCGCGTGAGATATCGATGCGGTCGATATTATATGAGTCCCATGGGATGTCTGAGGCAAAGAAATCGTGAGTATTATCGGCAGGAGCGAGACCGCGGATACGGGTGTCCTCGGACGGTTTGATGGTGTCTTCGGTAAGGAGCGCACTGCTGGTACCGGGACCGGGACTGGCATAGTTGCCAAATACGCCACCCACTTCAGCGCCGCCGATGCGTTGGAGCAGCGAGGTGTTGTCGGTCGCTCCGGTGTCCATGAGGAGCTGCGAGGTGATCACGGTCACGGAACCGCCGATGTCGCGCAGATCGGTGCTGAGTCGGTTGCCGGCCAGCGTGGTCTCCGCAGTATAGCTTTCTTTGCCGCCGGTGGCCTCGACTTCGAACGGGGACAGCATAAGAACTTCCTCTTCCGGGGCAGCCGGCGTGGTCGTGGTCGTGGTCGTGGTCGCGGTGGTCGTGGTCGTCGCCGCCGGGGCGGGACTCGGAGCTGTCTGGGCCTGG
>PLKS01000234.1 GCA_003140665.1 Opitutaceae bacterium | reverse complement strand
AGCCCATTCGTACGGCGACTAGCCTAACCTTGGAGAGCCACGGTTATCGTGTCTTGACGGCCGGCGAAGGGGCCCAGGGGCTCGCGGTGTTTGTCGAGAATCGAGAAGAGATACGCCTTGTGTTGACCGACTTGATGATGCCAGTGATGGGAGGCGTGACCTTGATTCATGCGCTCCATGTCTTGGAGCCCGGGATAAAGATTCTCGCTACGAGCGGACTCACCGACCAAGAAAATCATGCAAAGCTGGTGGCCCTCGGTGTCGACGGGATCATCACAAANNTGCGACCCTACCGTGCTGTTGAAATCAATCGCGATGCAATTGTCGAAAATTGGATCGCCTAGAGCGATGTCTGGGAAACTTGAGGGAGCTCTATCGGCATGATTGCGCTGGCGTTTCGAATTCCAACCCTCCGGTGATGAAGATATCGAAATAGCGCGTACATTCATTTCAATGGCTCAGGAGGCCCATTCGATGGCGTTCTCCTAGGCGCTGGTGCTGGGGAGGCTCGTTTGACTGCTCGCTGCGATTGGCCGTCGCAATGAAGGAAAGGGGACGGATGGATATGGCTGCGCTTTGCATCTGGATTCAGGACGGAAAAGGCGTTTCGGAAAGTCTCCGCATGTGAGGCCTTGAGAAGAGGTCCTTGCATTTGTTTGTGTTGTTGCCTTATGCAGCCGGCATGTTCCCGTGGGCGAACAGGAGAGCTAAGACCGTTACCAGCAAATGAAAGCCACCGCATCCGTTGGGACGGAGCCGTCCGATTTTGGGCGTGCGATCATGGGCGGCTTTATCGCTGGCACGATCGACGTGGGGTCCGCCTCCCTGATCAACTGGCTGAATCCGATCATCATACTTCGTGCTATCGCGAGCGGAATTCTCGGGGAGGCGTCATTCCGGGACGGGATGGGATCGGCGCTGCTGGGCCTTTTGCTGCAATGGGCGATGTCCATCATCATCGCGCTCATCTACAGTCTTGCCGTCGATCGGCTTCGCGGGTTGCGGCAGGCCTGGGTCGCCGGCGGCCTCGTTGCCGGTGTCTTCACCTTCCTCATCATGAACTTCGTGGTCGTGCCGCTTTCAGCCGTGGGAAGGATGCCGCACTTCACCGCGAGCAAGCTCGTCGCGAACTTCGTCGCCCTTCTGCTCTTCGGCCTTATTATCGCCTTTTTCGCGCGCCAGCATGGTGCGATCCGGGAATGAAAGACAAGAGAGGCGCCGATGGCGTGGGACTGAGGGACGGGCTCACGGGAGCCGAAGAAGGCGGAAAACGACTTCCAAGATTCAGCCCGAATCCCGGCTGCACCATCGAAACGGGACTGGCGCGTTCAGAAACACGAGCGCACGGTGCCACCGTCGACGCGGAGGGCGGCTCCGTTGGTGGCCGACGAAAGCGGGCTGGCAACGTAGACGACGAGATTGGCGACCTCGTCAGTCGTTGCGAAGCGCTTGAGGAGGGAGCTGGGCCGCACGCTAGTGAAGAACTCCCTCTCGAATTCGGCAAACGGCTTGCCGCCGCTGAGCTGTTTCACGAATTCATCGACGCCGTCGGACCGTGTCGGGCCGGGGAGGACCGCGTTGACCGTCACGCCGGTGCCCGCGCAGGATTCGGCAAGGCCGCGCGAGACGGCCAGCTGTGCAGTCTTTGTCATGCCATAATGGATCATCTCGACCGGAATCTGAACGCCGGACTCGCTGCTGACGAAGACGATCCTGCCCCAGTTCCTCTGTTTCATGCCCGGCAGGTATGCGCGGCTCAGGCGCACCCCGCTCAGGACATTGACCTCAAAGAAGCGCCGCCAGTCCTCGTCCGGTATCTCTTCGAAAGGCTTCGGCTCAAAAATGCCGAGGTTGTTGACGAGGATGTCAACGGCTGGAAATTGCCCCACCAGTTTTTCAACGACTGCGGCGTCCGAGAGATCGCCGGCAAACCCTTCGAGCTTCGCGCCGGTCGCCGCTTGCTGAACCTTGGCGAGGGCACTTTGTACGGATTCGGCCGAACGGCCGTTGATGATGACGTGCGCGCCTTCACGGGCGAGGCCTGTGGCTATGGCGAGACCGATGCCCTTGGAGGAACCGGACACAAGGGCAAGTTTGCCCGACAGCTGGAGATTCATGGGGACACGAACCGATGCTCCTAAATTCACCCGTGTCAAATCACCTGAATCTGACTGACGCGCTGGCCCCGAGGGGCTAAGAAGGGCCGCCGATTTTTCAGGGACTGAAGAGGAGCCGCGGATAAAGGCACTCGCCACCATTGGATCTGCCTGCGACCGTAGGCCGCCGGACGACGAAGCAAGACATTCGCGATTAGCGATGCCATCATTGCCGCATGAACGATCAACCCACTGGATGAGATGACACCTCTGTCCCCCTTCCCAGGGCTTGCAACCAAGCCTTCGCGCCTAGGCGCCGAACAAGTCGCGCGTTACCGCGACGAAGGATATCTGATCTGCCAGCAGCCGGTGCTTCCGGAGCAGCGCTTCATCGCGCTCAAGGCACGATTCGAGAAGCTGCTCGGCGATCTCCCCGCGGGAGAGCGCCCGGAAACCATGGATGTTCCGCATTTCATGCATCCGGATCTTCTCGAATGGGCTTTGGACCCGGCGGTTCTCGATCTGGTCGAACCGATCGTCGGTCCCGACATCGCTCTCTTCTCCACCCACTTCGTCTGCAAGCCCAAGGGCAACGGCAAGCGGGTGCCCTGGCACGAAGACAGCGCCTACTGGGCCGGCCAGATAGAGCCGATGGAGGTCTGCACGCTCTGGCTCGCGATCGATCCATCGACCCGCGCCAACGGCTGCATGATGGTGATCCCCCACACCCACAACACGGGCCGAAAGGGGTTCAGCGACTACGGCGAGGTCGACTCGCGCAGCTCGGTCTTCAGCACCGAAATACTGCGCGAACAGAGGGACGATGCGCGGCGCGCCTATATCGAGCTGCAACCGAACCAGTGCTCATTGCACGACGCGCGCATCCAACATGGCTCGGAGCCCAATACCTCCCGCACTCGACGCTGCGGCTGGACCCTGCGTTTCTGCCCGACACGGGTGAAGTTCAACGAGTCCCGCTTCGACGGCATGCACCAGGTCTATCTCGCGCGGGGTGCTGACCGCGGCGGCAACCGATATGCCGACCCGACCCGGTCCTATCCGGAGATCATGCGAAAGCGCGCAGAAGCTGGGCGCTACAAGAGCAGCCACTGAACCTGGGGCGGCATGGCGGGTCCCTACTCGATTCCCACGCAGCCCTTGACCGAATCGATAAGGCGGCCGGAATCGTAACCCACGCCATCTTTGAAGACCGTTTCGACCTTGCGGATATCGCCTATCGATTCGAGCGGATTTCCCTTCAGGATGACGAGATCGGCCGCCTTGCCAGCCTCAAGTGTGCCCACTTCCCGGTCGATCCCCAGGAGCTTCGCCCCGTTGATCGTCGCGACCTGGATGGCCTGGGCCGGGCTAAGGCCTGCCTCCACGAGGAGCTCCACGTCCCGAAGGCTGCCATAGCCGGCGACCGCATTGCCCACGCCGGTGGGATCCGTTCCCGCGGCAAGCAGGCCGCCTGCATCGAAGTACCTCTTTTCCATTGCCATCAACTTCTTGAACCGCGGGACCATGCTGGCATTGTGCTCGTTGGTCCGAGCCCAGGATGTGAAGTAGTTCTCGCGGGCCGGCTCCGACATGGATTCCAGCGCGCGGGCCGGCAGAATGGGGCGGCCGGCGACGAATCCCTCGATGACCGCCAGGGTGGAGGTCAGCGCAACGTGCCTGGAAACGAGCAGCTGGATCAGGGCGTCGACCTCGGGCGAATCGGCCTTGGTCTCATCCAGGCTCGCCTGGGTGGCTGCGGGGACCGGCAGCTCGCCCTCCTTTTTCCCCCGGACAAAATCGGTCGCAGCGAAAAACCCGTGCTCCAGGTTGTCGATCCCAAGCTCCGCCGCCTCCTTGTAGGTCATGACCCCGATGTGTCCGGTGACCTGGAGCCCCCGCCTGTGGGCCGCGTCGATCGCCGCCGCAGCCACATCGCGGCGCACGTGGATGTAGAGCTTGAAGGAGGTGAAACCGTGGTCCGCCCAATAGTCGACGAGCTTGGCCGCATCCACCGGCCCGCTGACCGCATGCATCTGGGCGATCAGGGACGGCGAGCCCTCGATGTAGGGCGCGGTCAGGTGCAGCTTGGGTCCTGGCATCTCGCCGGCATCGATCCGCCTCTTGATCTCCAGGTCGGCATCCGGCTCGATCGAGCCCCCGGTGCGGATGGACGTCAGTCCGCAGGCGAGGTAGAGCCGCGGGAAGGAGTAGTCCATCTCGTTCACGTGAAAAGGCCCTGCCCCGGTCCGCACCGAGTAGAAGAGGTGCTCGTGCACCATGACGAGGCCGGGAATGACGGTCTTGCCGGTCAGGTCGACGATGCGCGCGTCGCCCGGGACCGAAACCGTGCCGAAGGGCCCGAGCGTGGCGATTCTTCCGTCCCGGATGAGCAGCGTCTGGTCCTCGCGGGCGG
>PLKS01000069.1 GCA_003140665.1 Opitutaceae bacterium | reverse complement strand
GGCGGGATTCGTCCCGGAGCCCCTCGACATCCTTCTCCAGGCGGGCCCGGCGCAATCGCTTGCCCGCCTCGAGTCTCCCGCCGGATGGCAGCGGGCGGGGGCCGTGGCCTCGACGCTGGCCGCGGGCGCGCTGGCTCTCCTGGTCGCCGCCGGCTACCGCGGGCGGACCCGCGCGTGGGCCAAGGCCGCCGCGCTCACCGCGCTCGCGTTCTCCCTTCTCCTCGGCGCCGCCTCCATCGTCGCCTACCACGCGTATGGAATCACCGCGGACACCCGGGCCGTCGTGGTCTGGCGGACCGGCATCCTCCGGTCGATTCCCACCGAGGCCGACGTCTCCCAGAAGACGACGCCGCTGCCCGCGGGAAGCACGGCGATCGCCGACAAGGCCTTCCTCGGCTGGCTCCGCCTCGCGTTCCCCAACGGCGAGACGGGATGGATCCCCAAGGGGGAGGCCGTGTTCCTGTGGGACTCGCCGCCGAAATGATCACCCGAGGGCGAGCGTTTTCCGCACCATCCTCGCCATCGACTCCTCGGGGTTGAGCGCCGGGACCGCCGCGACCTCCACCCAGGAAAGCGACCTGGACTCGCCCGACACCGTCAGCGGCTCCGACGGGTCGGCCTCCAGCAGGAACCGCAGGTCATGGTGCCAGTGTCCCGGCTCGCCGGCTCGGCCGGGTATCCAATGGCGGTCCACGTCGAAGAGCGCGGGATCGACGACCCCGAGGCGGGCGAGGCCGCTCTCCTCCCGCGCCTCCCTGACCGCGACCGCCAGGAGGTCGGGATCGCCGTCGGCGTGGCCGCCCAGCTGAAGCCACTTTCCGAGCTTCCCGTGGAGCGTGAGGAGCGTCCTGCGCCGGTCGGGGCTCACGACCCATGCCGACCCCGTCAGGTGTCCCGGCGCGCACGAGCGCAGGAGGCAGTCGGGATGGGCCTCGACGAACGCGATCGTCTCCGCGAGGGCGGCGGCCTCGCCTCCCGCGTCCGCGCCCCCTGCGTGCCCGCGAAGGAGCGTGAGGATGCGCGCCCGGTGCATCGATCAGGGCTTCTCCTGCCAGATGGCGTCCGCCTCGAACAACCCGGGCGCGTCGAGAAGCGGCCAGACCTCCTCGACGCGGCCGGCGACCGAGAAGAGGGCCTGAAGGCCGGGCGACTTGAAGCGCTCCCGGGTCATACGCTCGAAAAACCGCAGAAGGTCGTCGTAGTATCCGTCCTGGTTGAAGACGACGACCGGCTTGTTCATGCGGTTGATGTACCGCAGCGTCATGATCTCCGTGAGCTCCTCGAGCGTCCCGATTCCGCCGGGAAGCGCGAGGAACGCCGACGCTCGCTCCTCCATGATGCGCTTCCTCTCGCGCATCGATGCCACCGTGATGAGCTCGTCGGCCTGGTGATAGGCGAGCTCGCGCTCCCTCATGAAATCCGGGATCACCCCGACGACGTGGCCGCCGGCGTCCTTCACGGCGCGGGCGAGCGATCCCATCATCCCCACGTTGCCGCCGCCGTAGACAAGGCCCCATCCGTTGGCGACCATGGAGCGGCCGACCGCCTCGGCGGCCGCATAGTACCTCGATTCGAGGTTCATGGACGAACCGCAGTAGACGCACAGGAGCTTTGCCATGGTCGGAGCGCCCGCCATGTTGGGACCCGCCGCCCGGAAATGCACCCAAATCCTTGAGCCCCCCACTCCCGTACCGGGGCCGCCTCGCCCCCTCCCCGACCGGCTACCTCCATCTCGGGCACGCCCGGACGTTCTGGATCGCGGCACGGAGAGCGAGGGAGGCCGGGGGCGCCCTCGTCCTGCGAAACGACGACCTCGACGCGACGCGCTACCGGATGGACTTCGCGCAGGCCATGCTCGAGGACCTGCGCTGGATGGGGTTCTCTTGGGACGAGGGACCCGATGTCGGCGGACCCCACGCGCCCTACAACCAGAGCCAGCGGGGGCCGCTGTACCGCGCCGCCCTGGCCCGGCTCCACGCGGCCGGCCGGATCTACCCGTGCTCGCGGTCGCGGCGCGACGTGATCGAGGCGGCCGGCGCACCCCACGAGGGCGGCCCGGACGACGAGCCCGTGTATCCGGCGGCGTTCCGACCGGGCCCCGGGGAGCCGCTCCCGCCCCTCGGGGAACGGATAGGCGTCAACTGGCGCCTTCGCGTCCCCGATGGCGAGGAGCTGTTCTTCGAGGACAGCCGGCTGGGAAGGCAGAGCGCGGTGCCGGGGCGGGACTTCGGGGATTTCCCGGTCTGGCGAAGGGACGATTGCCCGAGCTACCAGCTTGCCTGCGCCGTGGACGACGCGGACATGGGCATCACCGAGGTCGTCCGGGGCGAGGACCTGGTCCGCTCGACCTTCCGGCAGCTGCTGATCTACCGCGCGCTCGGCCTCCCGGCCCCGCGGTTCCATCACTGCCCGCTCATGGCCGACGCCGGCGGCGCGCGCCTCTCGAAACGCCACGACTCGCTGAGCCTCCGGGCGCTGCGCGCGCAGGGCAGGAGCCCCGAGTCCCTCCGCGATGCGTGGGCCGCAGGCGCCTAGCGCCGCGGGACGTGGCCAAACGACATCTTGCCACGCGCTCCCCCAATTGGATATTGCCACAGGGAAGCCCCATCGCCGGCCGTGCGCCAACCCCTCCCCTCACCATGAAACACCGCAGCCTTCTTCTCGCCCTGCTCCTGCTGCCCCTGTCCGCGCCCGCCGACACCGTGGACCTCGGGCCCCACGGGACGTTCTCGATCGCCCCTCCCAAGGGCTGGACCTATTCCGTCACCAAGGCCGAGGACACCGGCTACGCCATCGTGCTCTCGCCTCCGCCCGACGTGAACGCGAAGTGCCTGTTCAACCTCGTCTTCGTGCCGAAGGGGGAGGCGACCTCGAAGGACGACGTCAGGGACAAGGTCCTCACCATCAGCGACCAGTTCGTGGATGCCTCGGTGGAGAAGAAGAAGGTGCTCCATGACTTCAACGTCTCGATGGGATACGGCGCCTATTGCCTCTTCACGGACGCGTCGATGGTGGGCCAGCCGACGAAGAAGGACGAGTTCAAGGTGATCGCGATCGGCATGATCCGGTTCAACGACGACGTGTCGGCGGCCGTCAGCCTGCTGACCGACGACGCGGCGGGCCCGGATTTCGCGGCGATGCTGAAGGCGGTGTCGGGCGCAACCGTCGGTCCCGCGAAATGAGGTGGGAGGACGGAAAGTTCTTCACCTCGCCGGGGGTTTCGGCGGGAATGGACCTGGCACCCGCCCCGATCGCCCGCATGCTCGACAACGAAACCAGCATCAACATCGCGCAGCGGGCGGAATATGAGGGGCACCGGGACGGGGGATGGGATCCGTTCGCCAGGCTCAACGGACTGACTTGAGAACGAAACAGGCGATCACCCTCGCGGCTTTCCTCTGGGCGTCCCTCGCGCGGGCCGCGACGGTCGGAGATCTCCGCTGCGAATACCTGGTCGATCCCCAGGGCATAGACGTGGCCAAGCCGAGGCTGAGCTGGGTCATCGACTCGGGCCGCCGCGGCGCGAGCCAGACGGCCTACCAGGTCATGGTGGCGTCCTCCCCCGAGATGCTCGAGCGGGGAAACGGCGACCTCTGGAACAGCGGCAAGGTCGACGCACCGGACTCCATCAACGTGACCTACCAGGGGCAGCCCCTCGGCTCGCTGCGCTCCTGTTACTGGAAGGTGTGCGTCTGGGACGACAAGGGCGATGCGACGCGCTGGAGCAGTTCCGCCCAATGGTCCATGGGTCTGCTGCAGGCCATGGACTGGAAGGCGAAGTGGATCGGGCTGGAGGTCGAAAGGGAGCCCGGGGCGACCGCCGACGGATCCCGTCGCCTCGCCGCGCGCTGGCTGCGGAAGGAATTCACGGCCGAGAGGAAAATCAGCCGCGCGACCGTCTGCTA
>PLKS01000224.1 GCA_003140665.1 Opitutaceae bacterium | reverse complement strand
AGGGTCCCGCGGGTCGGGCGGGGGCCGGCCCGTCCTCGATCAGCGGAGGCATCGGCGGCTTTGGGGAGGGCACCCGTGCCGATTTCAGGGGCATCGGAGGGGGCGCCGGGCCCTCGGATGCCAGGAAGGGCTTGGAACGGGTGGCCGACGGGGCGGGCTGTTCCTCGGGTTCGGGTTCCTCTTCCGGCGCGGGCGCCTCCACCACCTCCTCTTCCTCCGGACCGTCCACCTCGGTCCAGGCCGGGGGCCACGCGTCCTTGGCACGCCGGGTTGATGCGAGGAGCTCGAAAAGCCCGGCGGAAGACGGCGAGAAGGACGCCGCCACCGCGTCGTCCGCGAACTTGAGCCCGAGATCGCCGGCCAGCTTCTTGATATCGGGCGCCCAAGGCGACGTTCCCGCCACGGCCGCAATATCCCGGATAAACCAAGCCTGCCGGCCCGTGAGCCCGATGCACGCGAGCGCGGGAGGGTCCTCCGTCTTGGGGAGCAGGCCGAGCGCCTGCTTGAGGTCCGCGCCCACGATGGCGCAGATCTTGGGGCCCGGTTCCGTGAAGTCATAGCCCTCGTTGAAAAACAGCCGTGCGCCCGCCCCGCGGAACTTGAGCTTGAGGGCCATCTGGACGGCCTCGAACACCGCGCCGAGGCCGACGGAGCAGGGCGCCACGCCCTCGACACCGTTTGCGGTGACGAGCAGCACGCGGGACCGGTCGGTGCCGAGGTCCCAGAGCGCCACCGATCCCTTGCGAGCCGCGCGCAGCGCGCGTGACACCGCGGCAATCCTCGCGAAGGCCGCCGGCCCCTCGCCGGCCGCCTCCAACTTGGTGCCCGGGATGCCGCCCGCGACGCGCCCGAGCGATTCGCAGGTGCAGTGGGCGAGAAGCCATTTTTCCGTCCCGTCGGGGGAGATCGGGCCCCCGTTGGCCGCGCTGCAGGCCGCGAAGGCGTACGCGTGCCTCGATCCGCTGTTCGCGGCGGCCGCGACCGCCCGCTGCGCCTCGTCGGTCCGGTCCAGGAGGGCCTCGGTGTCGTTCGAGAGGTGCCAATCGACGCCGTCCGGCCAGACGCACGTGGCTTCGAGCCCATCCGCCGACCCTCCGGGGGTCACCGCGCCGATCAGGGCCTCGAGGGCCGCCTTGTTCTCAATGACGCACTCGCCGCCTGCCTCGATCGTCCCGTTCACGGCACGCAGCGTATGCAGCGTGTGATGGGTCAATTCGACGATGACTTGGACTTCTTCCGCCTTGGGCATGTTCGGCTGTCAATGGACGGTCATTGGCCGCGTCATGCCTTGACGAAATGCTTCATGCTGTCCTGGAGCTGGCGGTGGCGCTCTTCCAGCACGGCTTCCTTTGCGGCGAGAGCGGCGATTTGCGCCTCCATTTTTGCACCCTGCTCGGTAAGCTGGGCCTCGGCCCGCACAAGCGACTCGGCGCGCTCCTGCAGCCGCAACCTCTCCACTTCAAGGCTCGCCTCCTTCCTGTGGACCTCGGCTTCGCGCGTCTTTACCCCGCTCTCGATCTCGGTCCGGATCGCGGCGAGCTTGGCCCTCAGGTCGGCAAGCGCCTTCGCCTCCGTCTTGATCCTGGCGTGGCTGTCGGCGGTTTCGCGATCAAACGTCGCCCGCTCCGCCTCGAGCGCCACGCGTTCCTGCGCGATCCCGTCACGGGCCCTGGCGAGCTCCGCCTTTTCGGCTGCGATCTCCCCGCCGCTCCGGGTGACTTCGGGATCCGGCAGGGTGACCATGGCCCTTCCCCCCTCGGCCGTGAGCCTTGCCAACTTTCCCTCCCACTGCGCGCACTCGGACTCGAGATCCCTCAGGCGCTTCTCCGCGTCGCCCTGGAGCGCGCGCGAGATGGCGGAGGCCGCCTTGGACGCCGCGGCCGAGGCCGAGATGTCGGCCTCCAGCGCGGCGCGGTCCCTTTCAAGCTTTGCCTGGAGCGACACGGCTGCAGCCTCGCGCCTGGCAAGGGCCTCTTCGCGTTCGGCGGGGGTCAAGTTCAAGACTGCGCCCCGTATGCAATAACGCTCCCATCGGAATCCCGGGGCAGGGACGCACGGTCGCGGGCCGCGCATTGCGACCGCAACGAATTGAAAGGTAAGGTTTTAGCCGACACCATATTGGCTCGAATTAACGCTCGGGACGAACCCAGCAAGAATCCCACTTCCCGGCCCCGGTGTCAAATAGCATGGATCGCCGACTTGGAAACCGCGAGCCCGGCCTCCTTTATCGCCTCGCTCATCGTCGGGTGGGCGTGAATCGTGCGCCCCAGATCCTCCGCGCTTCCTCCGTATACCATGTGGGTCACCACCTCCGCGATGAGTTCGCCGGCGCCCCTTCCCAGGATCTGCGCGCCGAGGATCCGGTCCGTCCTGGAGTCCGCCACGATCTTCGCGAAACCGTCGGTCGAGTCGTTCGCGATCGCGCGGCCGTTCGCGGCAAAGTTGAACCTTCCGACGTTTACCGCGATCGCCCCGGCCTTCGCGGCGTCCTCGCCAAGCCCCACGGAGGCGACCTCCGGTTCGGTGTACACGACCGAGGGCACGAGGCCCCAGTCGATATGCCCCGCCTTGCCGGCGATCCATTCGGCGGCTGCCGCCCCGTCCTCCTCGGCCTTGTGCGCGAGCATGGGCCCGGCGACGACGTCGCCGATGGCCCAGATGCCGGGCACCCCGGTGCGCAGGCGGGCATCGACCTTGACGCGCTTTCTTTCATCCAGCGCGACTCCGGCCTTCTCGAGGCCGAGCCCGTCGGTGTAGGGCCGGCGGCCCACGGCGACGAGGATTTTGTCGGCAGGGAATTGGAGCGGCTGGCCGTCGCGCTGGGCGGTGAGGAAGGACTGGCCGCGTTCGGATTTGACGCCGGTGACCTTGGCGCCGAGCTTGAACACAAAACCCTGTTTTTCCAGAATGCGCTGGAATTGCTTGGCAATCTCGCCGTCCATGCCGGGCAAAATGCGGTCGAGAAATTCGACCACGGTGACCTCGGCGCCGAGCGTGCGATAGAACGAGGCGAA
>PLKS01000017.1 GCA_003140665.1 Opitutaceae bacterium | reverse complement strand
TGCCGCGCTGCGGCGGCTGGCTCTGTGGGCGACGCGCTACACGCCGACCGCTTCACCCTGGAACGAAGCCAACGGCGCCGACGGTTTTTTCCTCGATATCGCCGGCTCAGCCCATCTGTTCGGCGGCGAGGAGAAGTTGCTCGCCGACCTTGCCTCAAGATTGCAAAAAAATTTCGGGCTGCCGGCGCGGCTTGCCGTCGCCGCTCAACGATCTATATTGAACGTGACCGGTATGAGCGATGGACTCCTTCCTGGCGGCAAGCGCACGCTGGTTGTGCTCTTCATTCCGAGCGTCCAGCGGGACGGCAAGACGCCCGTCGATCAAGACCACTGGGTAAACGAGGCAATGAAGACGCTCGGTGACGCATATGGCGGCGCCACGGCCTATCCCAGAGCGAAGGGCGTCGAGTACTTCGCCATCCGTGAATACAAGGAGCCGAAGCGATGAAGTCCAAATCGAAGCTCGACGCGAACAAGATCGCCGAGGTGCTCGGCGCCGAGCGCCGGGGCAGGGTCACGGCCAAGAGCGGGCACTTCGGGGCCATGCAGCTTGTGGCCGAGATCCAGTCGCGATTTCAGGTACCACAGGGGGGAGGTCGCGCAACGGATCCTCACTGGACCGAGCGACGACTGGTTCCCCTAGCGCCCAAGACGCTCACCCGACTGAACCAGATCGCGAAGAGGCTCCACGAGGAGCGGGGGATCGTGATCGCGCCCCTACAACTCGCCGGGCTCCTGCTCTAGCAGGCTACCGGGGAGGTCGACGAGCGCGCGGCCGAGAAGCTCGCCCGTGAGCACGTGAGCCAGCGGAAGATCGCCTGATTCGAACCGTTGCCTTGGGGAGGGACAACATTCAGACGCGAACGCGACCGGGGAGGCTTGCCGCAACTTGTGCTCGCGGGCGTCCAGGGCCGATCTAGACTGGTTCGAGGATGGGGAAATCGGCCTCGGAGCAGCTCATCGGCCGCACGATCGCCGGGAAGTTTCTCATCGAAGCTCCCATCGGTGCCGGAGCGATGGGCGCCGTCTTCCGTGCTCGGCAGATTGCCCTCGAGAAGACCGTCGCCATCAAAGTCCTTCACGGAGAGCACGCCGACGACGCGTCGTTCGTGGCGCGCTTCCAGCGCGAAGCGAAGGCCGCCTCCCGCCTGAACCACCCGAACTCGATGCAGGTCATCGACTTCGGCGCCGAGCCGGACGGCCTCCTCTACATCGCGATGGAGTACCTCGACGGGCGGAGCCTTCACCGTGTGATCCGCGAGGACCGGCCCCTCAGCCCCGCGCGCATCGCCGACATCCTGATGCAGACGCTCGCGGCCCTCGCCGTGGCGCACGACATGGGGGTCGTTCACCGCGATCTCAAGCCCGACAACATCATGATCCTTAGCGGCACCGACGACGACGGGCGCCCGAAGGACATCGTCAAGGTGTGCGACTTCGGGATCGCGAAGATCACCGACTCGAGGGCGTATCGCGACGGCGCCGGGCGGACGTCCGACGCGCCGCTGACGACCGCGGGGTTGATGATCGGCACGCCCGAATACATGTCGCCCGAGCAGGGCAGCGGGCAGAAGCTCGACGCGCGGAGCGACCTCTACTCGGTGGGCGTCATCCTCTTCGAGATGCTGACCGGTCGCGTGCCCTTCGAGGCGGAGAACGCCATCGGCGTCGTGCTCGGAAACGGCCGGTTCTACGCGCCCCGGCTCACCAAGCCGAAAACGGAGACCTTCGGCGCTCCCAGGCTTCTGCTCCAGCTTCACCTCGAATACGACGACGGCGGCTCCGAGGACGTGTTCAGCGACGAGACCTGGAAGCTGAGCGCCGACGGGCCGATCGTCGCCAACAACGAATACGACGGCGAGGAATACGACGCCCGGAAGGAGTTCGAGGGATGGGCCAAGCCGGGATTTCACGACGCCGCGTGGCAGCAGGCGCAGCTGGTGGAGGCGCCCGCCGGCGTCATGTCGGCCCCCATGATCGACCCCATCCGCGTCACGGGCACGATGAAGCCGGTGTCGGTGAAGGAGGTGAAGCCCGGGATATTCGTGTACGACATGGGCCAGAACTTCGCAGGATGGTGCCGTCTGCGCGTGAAGGGCCCGTCGGGCCAGCAGGTGCGGATGCGCTTCGCGGAACGGCTGCGCGACGACGGCATGCTCTACGTGGACAACCTGCGCAGCGCGAAGGTCACGGATGTCTACACGCTCAGGGGCGGCGACCTCGAGGCCCACGAGCCGCGCTTCACGCTGCACGGGTTCCGGTACGTCGAGCTCACCGGGTACCCGGGAACCCCCGGCGCCGACGCGATCGAGGGCCGCGTCGTCGGCGACGACCTGGAGACCGCCGGCCAGTTCGCCTGCTCCAATCCCCTGCTCAACCGCATCTATGGTAACATCGTCTGGGGCGTGCGCGGCAACTACCGAAGCATCCCGACCGACTGCCCGCAGCGCGACGAGCGGCAGGGGTGGCTGGGCGACCGCGCGGCCGAGTCCCGGGGCGAGGCCTACCTCTTCCGGAACAACGCGCTCTACGCCAAGTGGGTCCAGGACATGGCCGACGCGCAGAGGGACGACGGCGCGGTTCCCGACGTCTGCCCCGCCTACTGGCCGATCTACAACGACAGCGTAACCTGGCCGAGCAGCATCGCGATCATTCCCGGGGCCCTCCTGGACCAGGACGCGGACCGGGGCCTCCTTGACCGCGCCTATCCGGCCATCGCCAAGTGGCTGAACCACCAGATCGGCGGGATCAAGGACAACATCGCTACCAGGGACACCTATGCGGACTGGTGCGAGCCCCCGGAGAGCCCGCAGCTGATCCATTCGAAGGACCCGGCACGCAAGACCGCCGGCCCGCTCCTGGCCACCACCTACCTGTATCACTGCCTGCAGCTCGGGGCGCGCTACGCGACGATCGTCGGGATCCCCGACGACGCGAGGAACTTCGAGGCACAGGCCGACCGCCTCAGGCAGGGCCTCAACGAGCACTTCTACAGGAAGGACCTCGGCCAGTACGACAACGGCTCGGCCACATCCTACATCCTTCCGCTGGCGTTCGACATGGTCCCCGAGGCCGACAGGACGCGCGTGATGGCGCGCCTCGTCGACAAGATCATGAAGGACAACGACGGCCACGGCTCCCATGGGCTGGTTGGCGGCCAATGGGTCAACCGCGTCCTGACCCGCTACGGCCATGGGGACGTGGCGTACGCGATGGCCACGCAGACGACCTACCCCAGCCTTGGCTACATGGCCGCCCGGGGCGCGACGACGGTCTGGGAGCTCTGGAACGGGGACACCGCCGACCCCTCGATGAATTCGGGGAACCATGTGATGCTGGTGGGCGACCTCGTCACCTGGCTCTACGAGGATGTCGCCGGGATTGCGCCCGACGCCGACGTGCCGGGCTTCCGCCACATCCTGATGCGGCCGACGCCGGTCGGCGACCTGAAGTCGGTCAAGGCCAGCTACCGGTCCCTCTACGGCCTCGTCTCCAGCGAATGGAAGCGCGACGGCGCCGCGTTTTCCCTGGACGCAACCGTTCCCGCGAACGCGACGGCGACCGTCTACCTGCCGGCCGACGACGCGGCGAGCGTCACCGAGTCGGGCAACCCCGCCGCCCAGGCCGACGGCGCCAGGTTTCTCCGAACGGAGGGGAAGGCCGCGGTCTACGAGGTGGGGTCGGGCACGTACCACTTCCGGTCCGAGCTCCGCTAGACCCCGACCCATCCCGCCGGGCCGCCCGCCGTGTATTCCCCCAAATGACCGTCCGCATCGGAGTCATCAACGTGTCCGACCGGGCGAGCGCCGGGGTCTATGAGGATACGCCCGGGAAGGCCTGCGTCGCCCTGCTGCTCGAATGGCTCTCCACGCCCTTCGACGTCGACTACAAGGTCGTCCCGGACGACCGGGCGCTCATCGAGTCCGAGCTCCGGCGAATGGCCGACTCGGGGGGATGCTGCCTCGTCGTGACCACGGGGGGAACAGGGCCCTCCCAGCGCGACGTCACCCCGGAGGCCACGGCGGCGGTCTGCGACAAGCTGCTGCCGGGATTCGGCGAGACCATGAGGTCGGCCTCGCTCGCCTTCGTCCCGACAGCCATCCTTTCGCGCCAGACCGCGGGAATCCGCGGGAGCACGCTGATCGTCAACCTGCCCGGCCGGCCCAAGGCCATCCGCGAGAACCTGGAGTCCGTCTTCCCCGCGGTCCCCTATTGCATCGACCTCATCGGCGGCCCCAGGCTCGAGACGAACGAGGCGGTGATGAAGGTGTTCCGGCCAAAGGGATGAGGGAGTTGCGGCCCGGGCGATTCATGCCATACTGACGCGCCTCACTGCAATCGCATGCTAAACCTGTCCAACCCCGACCTCACGCAGCATCCCCCGCGCAGCCCACGCGTTAGGCTTGGGGGCTACGCCCACCTCCCGCGCCTCCTCGACAAGGCGCGGGCGACGATCACCGGGAAGAACGGCGAGTTCCACTACAACTGCCCGCTCGACCAGCATTTCTTCAATTTCACGGGCATCGAGCACGAGGCGCTCCTTGCCGAGCTCAAGCT
>PLKS01000016.1 GCA_003140665.1 Opitutaceae bacterium | reverse complement strand
CATTTGCTCCCGCATTCTGCGGATCCTTCCAGTCTTTTTGCTGGCGAATCTCCTGTCAGCACTTGTCCTCGCGGCGACTCATCCGGTTTTCCCGGGACCGCAATGGAGGTGGTTGTACGCCGCCGGATCGAATCTGTTCCTCCTAGGTTATGCGAACCTTCCCTTCTCGCAGGGCGGTCTTCGTGTCGCGTGGAGCCTGGATGTCGAAATGCAATTTTATCTCGTCTTCCCGTTTGCCTTCTATCTTTGCACCCAGGCGCGGCCCCTCGTGCTTTGGAAAGTTCTGATCGGCGCAGGTTGCATCGTCGGAATAACTGTGTTTTTCATTCCAAACGACATCGGGGCGAGAAACCTGACTTGCTACGCCCTGTATTTCTTAATCGGCGCGGCAGCCGCTCGCCGGAATTGGAGGCCGTCGGGGAAATTGGCGGACGCCTTGTTGATCTCAATGTTTTGCTTGGTGGCTTTCTGCTGGTGCAGCCCCGATGCGCGACAACTCTTCGAAAATGCCAAACATGGGGCAACCGAATCAGGCATTCATAGCAAGCGTGTCCTTCAGGCGTTGCTGGCAATTGTCACAGCACCTATAGCGCTTCTGAGCGTAAGAAATCATTCCAGTAGATTCGATCGGACGTTGGGGGAGTTTACATACGTTTTCTACCTAATGCATTGGCCGGTCATGATGCTCCACGCATATTATTTTGAAAACCTTCCCCCTTTGCAGCGCCTGCCCTCGTTACTGGGGGCGTGGACCGTGGTCACGGTTGCGTCATTACTGATATTCCAGTATTTTGATCAACCAATCGAACGCACGCGCAAACGTTGGGTCGCAAACCAAGTTGCCGCCCAGTCCTAATGTCCACGTATTACCGGCTGAAATGCGGGAAGAGCAGAGTCCAGGACATTCTGAATTCGCGCTAGAGCGGCTCCGGCGCCGTCCTCTGAACCGGTCTGCAGGAAGACGTAGGCCCATCGAGGGGATCGGCCGCGTCCGAGACGATTCCATGCACCGTAAATGATCCTCTTCGCCTGTGAATTTACGATGCGGTCATCCCCTATGAACCAATAGGCGATGACATTCGGCTTCAAATCAGGATCGGACAAAGCATCGACAAGTCGATCCCATGCATAACCCACTTGATCTGCTTCCTTCCGGCGTTTGAACGCCGGGTCGTTTTGTAACCCTGGCCAGATGGTAGCATCGAATGTGGCTAAATCCATGCCAGCGGGGAAAGTTCGATTCTTTGCCAGATACCAGCCTAACAGGTTGGATTCTGTTCCTTCGCAGACGATGACAGTGCCACCGTGGGCAAAAGACTCCTTCGCTGCGAGGTACTCGGTAAGATCGGTGATCGTATCGAGTTCCGTCAGCACATCCCGGAAGCTCTCTTCGGTCATCACATGGACAAATCCCTCTAACACGTTTTCCCCGCTGCCCGCGGTCGCCATAGGTGAGTTGATCGAAGTCAGGATCAAGATGGGTGGTTTTTTGCAGCAACTCCGCTGGTAGGGACACACCGAACCGGCGCACCGCAGGGACGAACTCATCGTAGAGTCGCGCATGCCCGGCGCGCAATGGCTTCTCCTCGGTCATTGTTACATATGCGAATTCGCCGGTCGCGGAACGTACCGGCGCATTCCAGCCGCCATCCGTGGAGTCAATGCCAACTCGAACGAGCAAGCCTTTCATAAGGAAGGTCCCCAGAAATCCCCGACCGGGCACTCCGGAAAATCATTTCCGCCGTCCTGTAGTGACGGCCGGTAAACCGATCCCCTCCCACTGCATCGCCACATCTCGGATGACGAGAAAGACGTGTAATACTCAATCCGATTTCGGCTATTCGGCGCTGTTACGTGCGAGTTGGTGCCGGACACCTAGAACGGAGAGGAGCGGGGTTTCTGCTCTGTCACTCAGAGAAACGAGCCGTTTACGGGCTCACCCCGTCCGATTTCGACTCCCGGCTCTCGCACCAAAATAGGGGTCTAGCCTACTGAACGTCGTAAACCTCGACAAGCGCCAGACCGGTATCGCCGCTGGCTCCGGAAACCTCGGCCGTGTAGCTGCCCGGGGGCAGTGTGATGAGAACCGCGGAATCCGCGGTGGCGGAGGTGCCCCAGGAAAAGGCTCCGACCGAGGCGGCCGTCGCGGCGATCTGGGTGTCACCGCCCCAGCCGGTGTCGGCCTGAATAAGCGTCGATGTTCCGTCGGCATTGCTCTGGAAGAGCTCGATCTGCGGGTCCGGCAACACCCCGGAGAGCCCGAACTGGGCAAGCGCTGGCCCGGATCCCCTGATGAGGACGGTCTTCGATGTCGTGCCGCCGATCACGAATCCGGCGATGAGGATGTTTCCCCCCGAGCCGACCTCGTCGCGTGCCGAGACGTTGATCAGGCGTGGAGAGGCAAGGGTGTAGGTCCCCGGGGGCGTGGCATCATATACCTCGGCCAAGGCGACCCCGGTGTCCCCGCTGGCTCCGCTTATCACGGCAGTGTAGGAACCTGCGGGAAGGGTATCGACAAATGCCGAGTCGAGGCTTGCGGCACTTGTCCAGTCAAACGCTCCCACGGAGGCGGCGGTGCCGGCGATCTGTTGGGCGCCTCCCCATCCCTGGTCCGAGGCAATGACGCCTGAGGAGTTGTTGAGCTGCAGCAGAGGATCAGGAAGGACGCTTGAGACGCCGAACGGAGCAAGCGCGGGCCCCGACGCCCGAACGAGAAGGCTCTCCTCGCCCGAGGTCCCCTGCCCTCCGACCGTGAATCCGGCTATCGCCACGTTCGAGCCCGTTCCCACGAGCGAACGGCAAGAAATATTCGTTAGGCGCCCCGGATCCGGCGTGGCGACCACGTCGAGCGTCACCGCACTCGTCATCACCGAGCCCCCTGAATTCGTCACCAGGCAGGTATAGCTCCCGTTGTTATTCGCCGAGGCGTTGCCGAGGATGTACGTCGAATCCGTGGCGCCCAAGATCGCCGCGCCGTCGAAGAACCACTGGAACGAGTCGCCGCCTCCTTCAGCCCGTGCGACGGGGGTGCTGCGGCCAGCGCCGAGCGAGGCCGCATTGGTCAGTGAAGCCGGCATCGCGGTCACGGACGATGGCCCGCCGCCCACGCCTGAGGAAAAGGCCACCGTGGTCCCGGATGATATCGTTGTGATCCGGTCCTTCGGCGGATTCAGGATGGGTGTGACAACGGTTGCGGCGTTGACCGTTAGCGTGGCCGAATTGCTTGCGACCGATCCATTCACGGTGAAGGCGACTGCATAATACGAGTTGCCGCTCGAGGCGGCGTTTGCAGCCACCGTGAGCGTCGAACCCGTCGCGCCGGAAATAGCCGGAGAGTTCACCGAATTCCGGAACCCCTCGAACCATTGGTAATCGACTGTCGCGGAGCCCCCTGAGACGCCCACCCAGAACGTGGCGTTTGCCCCGTCGTTCGCCGTCTGGTTTTGCGGCTGAGCCGTGATCGTGGGCGGTACCGGCCCGGATGCCGTGATGGAGACTACATTGGACGTCACCGAGTTGATTGAATTCGTCACCGTCACAAAGAAGCTGCCCGAATAGCCATTCGGGATGTTGTCCAGGCTCAATGTCGACTCGTTCGACCCGCCGTTCGTCGGTCCGGCCGCAATGCTGGGGCCGCCGTTTTGGTTAACAAAGCTCCCGTCGGAATTGATGGCTGTCGCGCTCCCAGGCGTCCCTTCATACCATTGGAAGGTGGGATTGGTGCCGGAAGCCTCGCAGTTGTAGACGAAGGACGCACCGGGCCCGACGCTTTCATTCGCGGGAAGCGGCTGCATCGTGATTGCGACCGGCTGCGCCGGGGGAGACCCAAACGTCAGGATCGCCACGTTGGACGTAACCGAGCCAAGTGAATTCGTCACCGTCACATAGCAGCTGAATTGCCCGAAAATGAAACTTGCATTGGTGAAGGTTAACGTCGCCGTGTTTGCACCGGAGACGACGTTGGTGCTGCCGCCGCCGTTCACGCCGTTGAGGCTCAAATTGTCGACTAACGTGTTACTTTTCCCAAGCGTCCCGAAATACCATTGGTATTCATTTGCAGTGCCGGTTGCCACGACGGAGAAGGTTACGGTGTCACCGTCCACGGTGGTTTGGCTCACGGGCTGGGTGGTAATCACCGGCGCAATAGGAGTGGGCGTAGGCGACGGCGCGGGCGTTGGCGACGGCGTCGGTGTCGGTGTTGGGGTGGGTATCGGACTGGGCGTCGGCGTCGGAGACGGTGTGGGCGTAGGACTTTGGGTCGGCGTGGGACTCGGCGTAGGTGTCGGAGACGGTGTGGGAGTCGGACTTGGCGAAGGCGTTGGCGTAGCGCTCGGCGAAGGCGTAGCCGTCGGACTTGGAGTCAGCGTGGGACTCGGCGTCGGGGACGGTGTGGGCGTCGGACTCGGGGTCGGCGACGGAGTTGGCGAGGGTGTCGGACTCGGGGTTGGCGACGGAGTGGGGGTCGGAGTGGGCGTCGGACTCGGCGTAGGGGTTGGAGTAGGCGTAACGGGACTCAGAAGGTACGCGTTGCCGTCGGAGCCGTTGGCCACAATTTGTCCCAGATCGTTGATCGCATTTGCAATGTTCAGCGTTACACCGGTTGGCAAACCGCTGCCCACGATGCCGCTTTCCAATGCGCTGAGATCAATCATCTGACCTCCGCTGTAGACAAAGGCGTCTGGTGTTCCCAAACCCGCGATCCCAACTCCCACTATTGTGCCGGAATTATTGATGGCGGTGGCATAGCCGAGGGTTCCGCCGGGAAGAGTGCCGAGGCTGGTCATGGTTCCGTTGCTGTAGCTGAAGGGCAACTCACTGTTGACGACATTTCCCGCGGACGATCCACCCACGATCGTGCCGGAATCATTGATTCCTAGTGCAGAGCCCCCGAGACCCGACCCAAGGGTGCCGCTTATCACGCCGAGGCCGGTCACGGTTCCGTTGCTCCAGCTGGTTGCCTCGGGGTAGCTGAAGTCGGGCGGGGCCAAGGCAAATTCAGAATAGCCAACGATCGTGCCGGAGCTGTTGATGGCTGCGGCGCCGGAGTTGCTGCTCCCGCTCAGCAAACCCAGTTCGGTCATGACACCATTGATGCAGATGACGGCAAAGCCATCCGTCTGGCCGACAATTGTGCCGGAGTTGTTGATGGCGAGGGCGCTGCTGTCGCCGATTCCGTTAAGCGTTACAAGGGTAGTCGCAGTTCCACCGCTGTAGCTGAAAGCTGTCTTGTAACCGTTGGCGTTAGTAAAATCACCCACGATCGTGCCGGAATCATTGATGCCAAGGGCTTCGCTGTTGCCGTTCCCGACAGACGTGCCCAGGTCGGTCATGGTGCCGTTGCTCCAGCTGAAGGCGTCCATGCTGCCGCTGCTGGTACCTGACTGTCCGACGACCGTTCCAAAATTGTTTATGCCGTTAGCGGCGCTGCCTATTCCGCCAAGCGTGCCCAATGCAGTCACAGTGAACGAGAGCGGGGGCGCGCCCCCGTTGACTACTGTGACGGTGCCGACTTGATCGCCCTCGTTTCCGAAGTTGGCGACATAGATCATGTTTGTCGCCTGGTTGACCGCGACAGCGTCAGATTCATAGGAATTGGGATCGGTCACGATGGTTGTGGCGTTCGTGGCACCGTTTAACACCGTCAAGTTGTTGCCATTGTAGTTCGAGTAGTAGCTTGCGATGTAGATCGTGTTCGTCGCCGTGTTGACCGCGACGGCCTGGGGGTCGTCGACATTTGGATCCGTAACATTTGTGAAGGCATTTGTGGCACCGTTTATCACCGTAACGGAGTAGTTGCTGTTCGCGGCGTAAATCAGGTTCGTCGCCGTGTTGACCGCGATGGCTTCAGGTGTATTTGCATTGGGATCCGTCACCGTGGTTGTCGCATTGTTGGACCCGTTGATCACCGTCACATTTGCGCTGTCGGCGTTGGCGACGTAGATCGTGTTTGTTGTCTGATTGACCGCTAACGCGCGGGGACCACTGGCATTGGGATCAGTGACAGTAGCGGTCGCATTCGTGGTCCCGTTGATCACGTCCACGTCATTGAGGCCCTCGTCGACGACGTATATTGTGTTTGTTGCCGTATTGACCGCGATTGCGCTGAAGAACGAATTGTCATTGGTGTTCAGCACAACCGTGGCGGTGATAGTATTGGTGGCCCCGTCGATCACCGTCACGTTACCGCTGTCGGAATTGGCGGCGTAGATTGTGTTCGTCACCGGGTTGACCGCGACGAATTCGGTGCCGTGGGCATTGGGATCCGTCACGGTGGTGACGGCATAGGTGACACCGTTGATCACCGTTACGTTTTGGAGGCCGGAGTCGCCGACGTAGATCATGTTCGTCACCGGATTGACCGCGACGGACGATGGTTCTCCTGAGTTGCCCACAGAGATTGTGCCGGCCACATACTGAGCGTGGAGCGACGGCGGACATAGCAACGCGAGCACGAATCCGCCCACCGCCTTTCCGAGGCCGACAAATTGAGCGCCGCGATAGTTGTTCATCGTCGGGTTAGGGGGCGGAAATCAATCGCGAGAACCACCCTTTCCCCGACGGAAATGGTAAAAACTTCGCGGGAAATTTCATTCAATCGGCAAGGTAAAATCCTGGAAGCGTTAGTTATTGCACCATAGTCGGTTAAGTAGCAATTAAAACGAGTGGATGGGGCCGACGCTACGCAATATTCCCGATAGGGCCTGGCGAGAGAACGAACTCCACGTTATTTCTAACCCGGGATTTCCCATTTGGCTTGATGGTTCGGGTTGTTTTTGGGGTCAGTCGGGGTGAACGAGTGAAAATCTGCTCGGTCCTCGTTCGAGAATCGAGATCCTGGTGGCTCGGAGCGCCGTTGTCACCCGAATTTCGTCGTTCTTGCCCGACGCGGGACCAAAATGCAACGAGGTCGTCGGCCCAAGGAGACACTACTCCCACGGTGTCCGGCGCTGTATACTGGGGTTGAAGGGAATCGATCATCCGGGAGTCGGCATCGGCATTCTCAGGCGGTCGATCGCACACAAGATGGCCTGGAACAACCTCCGGGGGACCGCCACCTCCGCCAACTGGAAGGTGACCTGGCGGGCGTGGCGAACGACCTTGGCCCCGATCTTGATCAGTTTTTCCCGAGTCGTCGTCAAGGTCCAGCGCCTGACTTCCCGCGGGAGTACCAGCTGCCGGAGGAAGTTTCCGAGGTTGTACGCCAACACGAAGAGATGCAGCCGCACCTGGTTGTCTACGAAATCATGACACGAGAGGCGCGTCCACTTTACCGCATGCTTGCCTTCCTTGATCCATTGCTCCGCCGTTCCCCGCTGGTTATAGAATCGGACAACGCGTTTGGCCGGACGAGTGAGGTTCGTAACGATGAAGCCAACCCGGGGAAACAATTCGCCTTTGTGCCATTCAACCTTGGCGACCACCCGCCTGGAGCGGTTCCAGCTCTGAGCCTGGTAGGAAAAGTCGGCATACCGGACCAGCGGTGCATTTGACGGTCGGCCCACGGGCCGCGTCAAGAGGGGCTCTATCTCCCGCTGCAACACGTCGTTTCCTGGGAGGCGAATGGCATAGAAATATCCTTCGACCTCCAGAAACCGGTAGAGCTCCGGCTGAGCGAATGCGGCGTCTGCTCGAAAACGACGGGGAAGCCTTCGGCCACGGTAGCGTGCCACGACCGGCTCCATGACATTCCTCCAATCCTTGGCGCTGTGGACGTTCCCCTCCCTGAGCATGGAGTGTTCGACGTCTCCAAACTGGTTGAAGCAGAAAAGTGGGTGATAGCAGGTGCAGCCAAAATGCCCGTTGTAGGCTGTGCCCTGCTGCTCCCCGTAGGTTTCGCTGACAGAGCTGTCCATATCCAGGACGACCTCCCGCAGTCGCCTGCGGTCCCGCAATTGATCGATCCATTCACCGGAGGCCTTCGCAAGAGCGGCCAGATTGTGGGGCTGTGTCAGCACCTCGGTCTCGAAACGTGCCATCTGGCTTGTCGACGCTGCCGAATGCTCAGTCGCTCGTCCCCCGACCACTTGCCTCATGACCGGATCGACCGCGAGCCGTTCCGCATCGTTGGTGTCTTCGTAGCCTGCAAGCCGACTATATATAGACTGGCGAATCAGGGCCA
>PLKS01000015.1 GCA_003140665.1 Opitutaceae bacterium | reverse complement strand
GTCTCCTTGCCCAGATAGTGGTCGATCCGGTACACCTGCTGCTCGGCGAAGACGGACCTCAGAGCGGAGTTGAGGAGCCGCGCGGAGTCGAGGTCCCTCCCGAAGGGCTTCTCGATGATGACCTTGGACTGGTGCGGCTTGCCGAGGTACCGGCTGCCCAGGCCGCTCAGGCCCAGGTTCTGGATGATCGGACCGAACACCGACGGCGGGGTCGAAATGTAGAAAAGGCACTGCACATCGCTGCCGACGCCCCTCTCGATCTCCGCGATACGGGCCGCCAGCCGGTCGAAGCCCGCCTTCTCGTCGTATCCCCCCGACACATATGTCGTGGTGGCGCCCACCTTCGCCCAGACCTCGGCGTCCAGCTCGCGGCGGGAGAACTCCTTGATCGCCCCGGACGCCATCGTCCGGAACTCCTCGTCGGGGATGGGCTTCCGGCCGTAGCCCACCAGGTGGAAGTCCGCGGGAAGGAGGTTGTCGTAGCTCAGGTTGTAGATCGCCGGGATGAGCTTCCTGGCCGTGAGGTCGCCGGACGCGCCGAAGATGACCACGATCGTCGGAGGGGCGCCGCGGTGCTTGCTCAGGCCCTGCAGGAACGGGTGTCGGTCGGAATCGGCCATGGGAGACCGTGATTTTTTTGTTAAGTTCGCGGCTAGGCAAGGGAAATGGGAGGCCCCGTGCCGCGTCGGTGCGACCCCCGGGGTACGTAGTTTCCGTCGGGGAACCGGACGACCGCCGCCGGGCCCGGCTCCCCCGGGCGCAGGGACACCGGCCGGCCGACGTGCCCGGGAGCGGCGGGTCCGTTTCTCGTTGCGGGATCGCGCGGGCGATGCCAATCCCGTCAGTCAAACCGACTATGGCCGCACCCTCCATCGTGAGCGCGCTGAGACGCTCGCTGCTGATCAAGATCATCTCCAAGCCCGCGCTGAGCAAGGAGGACGTCACGTCGGTGATCGAGCTCACGGCGTCGAAGGTGGTCGAGGCCCTGAAGGCGCAGTCGATGACGCTCTACATGCTCGAGGGCAACGACATCGTCTTCAAGCATGTCTACTATTCGCCCTCCCTGTGGAGCGACGACCCGAAGAAGGAGAAGAAATTCAAGGAGATGGAGGCCAAGCTCCTCCAGCTGAAGATCCCGGCCGGGACCGGGATCGTCGGAAAGGTGATCCAGACGGCGGAGCCCGTGTTCTTCCGCAAGACGGAGAGCCAGTCGCCGATGATGGCGTCGATGGCCAAGACGACGGGCTTCGAGGTGAGGTCGATGCTCACCGTCCCCCTCAAGACGACGATCACGCTCGGCGCCATCCAGACCCTCAACAAGGAGGTCTCGGCCGGCACGGACGGGGAGTTCACCGATGCCGACCTGAAGCTCCTGCAGGAGGTCGCCGAGTACTCGTCGACCCTCATCCACCGGATGATCGACCCGAAGTTCCAGCTCGCGCCCGACGACACGGCGCGGTTCGTGTCGAGGCTCACCGACCTGCCGCTCGTGAAGAAGATCGAGGAGCTTGAGATAGAGGACAATCTCGTCGAGGCGATCGGCGACGCCGTCATCAAGCGGGAAGGCGTCTTCCCGCTCAAGCGCCTGGCGACCGGGTCCGTGTCCGTGGTCATGATCAACCCGCTCGACTACGCGAAGCGCGACGCTTTCATGCAGGCCACCGAGCTGAGCATCGACGAGGTCCGCGTCGTCTCGGCAACGCTCTTCGAGGCGCTGCTCAAGAGGTTCTTCAAGGACTCGAAACTGTCGGCCGGCGGGAACGACGAGGTCGACATAGGCTCCGTGGCCCAGGTGATCAGCACGGCCTACGAGGGCGACGCCGAGGCCGGCGAACTCAAGGCGGCCGACCTGGAGAGCGAGGACTCGGCCCCGATCATCCAGCTCGCGAACCGCATCGTCGAGGACGCGTACATCTCCGGGGCGTCCGACATCCACATCGAGCCGATGGAGAAGGACCTGCTCATCCGCTACAGGATCGACGGCCTTTGCCAGGAGAAGCTGCGCCTGCCCAAGCAGGTCGCCAACTCGCTGGTCACGCGCCTGAAGATCATGTGCAACCTGGACATCTCCGAGCGGCGCCTGCCGCAGGACGGCCGCATCGTCTTCAAGAAATACACGAAGAAGAACATCGACATCGACCTGCGCGTGGCGACCGGGCCGATGAATTTCGGCGAGAAGGTGGTCATGCGCATACTCGACAAGCAGAAGTCGACCCTCCCGCTGACGGCCCTCGGCTTCTCCGAGGAGAACCTTGAGAGGTACCGCGACTGCATCCGGCAGCCCTATGGCATGATTCTGCACTGCGGGCCGACCGGGTCGGGCAAGTCGATGACGCTGTACTCCGCGCTGGCCGAGGTGAACACGCCGGACATGAACATCCAGACCGCGGAGGACCCGATCGAGTACACGCTTGCCGGCCTCAACCAGATGCAGATGAACCGGCAGATCGGGCTCACCTTCGCCCGCGCTCTTCGCTGCTACCTGCGCATGGATCCCGACGTGATCCTGGTGGGCGAGATCCGCGACGAGGAGACCGCGGGCATCGCCTGCGAGGCGGCGCTCACGGGCCACCTCCTCGTCTCGACCCTCCACACCAACGACGCGCCCTCCACGGTCACGCGTCTGAGCGAGATGGGCATCGAGCCCTTCAACATCTCGGCGTCGCTCGTCTGCGTGGTGGCCCAACGCCTCCTTCGCCGGGTCTGCAAGAACTGCAAGATGCCCTACGAGCCCGAGGGCCGCGAGAAGATGCTCCTCGAGAAGGCGATCGGCTGGAGCGGCCAGGTCTTCAAGCCCAATCCCCAGGGCTGCCCCGTCTGCAATGGCCTCGGCTACAAGGGGCGCGTGGGCATCCACGAGCTCATGGTCAACTGCGAGGAGCTGACGGAGGCCATCAACCGGGAGGTCGAGGTCGCGCAGCTCAAGCGCATCGCCATGAAGACGGGGATGAAGACCCTCCACCAGGACAGCCTNNGATGAAGACCCTCCACCAGGACTCCATGCTCAAGGTGAAGACGGGGCTGACGACGGTCGAGGAGGCGCTCGCCAACGTGCCCCCCGACCTGATCCTTTGATCCCGTCAGGCTCCAATCCCAAAATGATAGAGCCGAATCGGCAGGACGGTCTTGTATCCCAGGAAGTCCTTGTCGTCCGTGAGGACCTCAAGTTCGTGCCGTATCGCGACCGAGCAAATGACGAAGTCGGTAAATGATCCCTGGATCCCCTTGGACCGACAACGATTGTAATACGAGGCGGCCTCCTCGTAATCGCCAGTCCCGATTTCAAGATCAGGAAACGCACGCAAGCGATCCCTCACAACATCGAATTTCCACCGGTCCCGAATTCCAGACGATATCTCTTGGCGGATCGGGCCAACGATCTCCAGGAGCCCCTGATTCACCAGCTTCAGCATCTCGTCCCGATAGGACCCCGCAACGTCGTCCCCTCTTCCGAATGCGGCTGACCAGATCGGCGTGTCGGGCAAGATCCTCNNTCAGCCACCCTCTCTCGAACACCAATGCACCAGACGTCAGGAGCCCACTATCAGTCGCATTGAGCCTTCGAAATGGGTCCGTTTGCGCCATTCGCCATATTTCTGGTCCCAAACGCCAGATTCCAGATCGCCAGCTAAGTCCTTAACGAAACGTTCTTGAGCTTCGTTCGATACAAAACCCCAAGCTGATTGGGAACGCCGAACGGACGGGTCCAGAAACTGCTCAGGTCGCGAATAGTAGGCCTCGGTAAAGCCATCGACGCAGTCGACTGGCACCGGAATTGTAGTCACCTCCGTCTCACCTCCTAAGCCCGAAAGGATATTCTCGATCGGCGGGTAACGCCGATACTCCGCAGCGATGAGTTCGGGCGCGTATTTGGCCAGCCAGTAAATATCCAAAGCTTCTCTATCGAACGTCATTATTACGACGGGGCCTCGTGTTACCCGCCGCAGTTCGCTAAGTCCCTTAGTGAGATCGGTCCACTGATGGACGGTAACGAGCGCCATTGAGGCATCGACCGACTTATCGTCTAGCGGCAATTTCTCCGCTACCCCATCAATCGCCGGTGACAATCGGGCCGGACGCTGAGCACGCATCGACTTCGACGGCTCGATAGCTAGCACGTATCGATCCTCAGGTTCATAAGAGCCGGCACCCGCGCCAACATTGAGCACTGTCCGAGCCGATCCGATGGCTCGATGCACAAATGCTGCTATCCTATGGTCGGCGCGACGTTGCTGGGCATAGTTTGAACCATGTTTCTCATAATCGAAATCCCCAGCACGCATTCCCCAAAATCAAATTCGACGGCCACGTAATCAATAAAAAACAGAACGCCGCCTCGTCCATTTGTGTTCCAAAACCGACCCATTGCGATTCGAATTATTCGCAGCAATCTCTTGCCGATCTTCCGGCGTTGACCTCGTATACCCACTGCTTCGAACCATGCCCAAGAAGGTAGAAGTCGGAATTGGAAAGCCGCAGTGGATGCCGGTCGTCGCGCGTCTTGCACTGGGCCTAGCCTTCCTCGCCTTCGCGGCATATAGCTTCTCCGAGAACGCCAAGCACAATCAGCACTTGCGCCGGATCGGTTCAAGCGGGATTCTGGTTACCGGCAAGGTTGAGGGTGGATCCCTATTTCTGAAGGACTCGGCTTTCGATAGAGCGACACTTCGGGTAGCATTTGTTGATCGGGCGGGAACGGCGGCGGAGGTGCCGAATTTGCCAGTTTCGTACCGAATACTCGTGCGACTGAATGCCGAGGCCCTCGTTTGGGAAAAAAGTCCGCATCCGCGGAATCCGTTTCAGATCGATTTCGACGAGTTTGATTCCTTGAAAGGCACGCCGGCCGAATCGATTCCTCATCGGTACCTGAAACATTCATCGATAGATTTGACCTACGATCCAGAGGATTCTTCATTTGCTCGCATCGTGGGGGACGTCGAAAATGAGAACACCGAGGTTGGTTTAGGGACTAGTCCATTTCCCATGATCGCAATCAGTGGCGTCGTCGGCCTCTTATTGATCTTTCACTAAA
>PLKS01000039.1 GCA_003140665.1 Opitutaceae bacterium | reverse complement strand
CCATTCGCCCGAGGTTCCGCATTTTGCACGATCCCCAAAAAAGCCAAGGCGGGGCCGCTTGCGCGCCCCCGCCAGGTCCAGCTTCAACTAGGTGCTCCCTCAGGCTTTCGCCTGCCGGGATTGCACAACATAATTCGACCGCCTTTTGGCCCCCGGGTTCCCATTGAAGGCTTGCCCTCCGGGAGGGCCGATAAGAGCGTCGCGCCAACCCCATGCCGCCCGAACTTGCAAAGACCCCTCCGGACGTCGCCGCCCCGGCGCCTGCGACCGCGCGCATAACGGACCTCGAGATCAAGGACGCCCAGATCATCTTCGGGTCGGTATGGCAGGGGCTGGAGGCCGAGTTCGGGAGGGAAAAGCTGCGCTTCCCGAAGGAGATCCTCCTGCTCGGGGGCGCCCCGGGCGCCGGCAAGGGCACAAACACCCGCTTCATCGGGAAGGCCCGCGGCCTTACCTGCGGCCCGATCGTCATCAGCGCCCTGCTTGATTCGTCCGAAGCCCGCCGCCTCAAGGAGGCCGGCAGTATGGTGGGCGACCGCGAGGTGATCCATCTGCTGTACCGCCGCCTTCTACAGCCGGAATTCAGGGACGGGGTGATCCTCGACGGGTTCCCCCGCACCAAGGTGCAGGTGGAGTGCCTCAAGCTCCTGGTCGACAAGATGCACGAGCTTCGGCGGGAGTTCTACAACACGCCGCTCGGCATCCATTTCCGACAGCCGACGATACATATCATGGTGCTTTTCGTGGACGAGTCCACGAGCGTGGCCCGCCAGCTCAAGCGCGGGGTCGACGTGCGCGCGCACAACGCCGAGGTGCGCCGGACGGGCATCGGCCACCTGCAGGAGGAACGCGCAACCGACTTCAGCAAGATCTTGGCCGAACGCAGGTACCGCGTTTTCAAGGAACAGACGTGGGACGCCCTCCAGGAGCTGAAGGAGATCTTCCACTATCACTTTGTAAATGCGCAGGGCACGGTCGCCGAGGTCGAGCAGAACATCCTACGCGAGCTGGAATACCAGAGCACCCTGGAGCTGGATCCGCGCACCGTCGACCGGCTGAGGGGCATCCCCGTGGCCAGCGAGATCGTCGTCCACGCCCGCCAGGAGCTCGTGCGGCGCCTGGATTCCTATGAGCTGGAGCACACCGAGCTGTTCAACAGCGTGGCCGGCTTCATCGAGCGCAAGATGATGCCCATCGTCCTGCGCCACGCGATCTCAGGGACGGCGCTCGTGAACACCGAGGAGACCACGCTCGACGATCCCCGGGCCCTTGCCATGCTGATCGACATCTTTTCCGAGCGCGGCTACCATGCCGCCGTCGACCTGCACAGGATCGAGGTTCCCGAGCATGTCGACTTGGCGACAGGCCTCGTTCGCTGCCGGATGAAGAAGGTCTACCGGATCCAGATCCGCTTCACGGGCTCCGAGATCCGGCGCGGCTGAGTGCGGGGCTCGCGGGGATCCCCGGGGCGTTCTATTCGTAGCGGAGCGCCTCGATCGGATCGAGGGACGCCGCCTTCCAGGCCGGGTACATGCCGAACACGACGCCGATCGCCGTGCACACGACGACGCCCGCGGCGGCCCAGCCCCAGGGGAAAACGATCTCCGCCGACAGCACCGCGGCGAGGCCGTCGCCGGCGACCGTGCCGAGCAGGATGCCGACCAAGCCCCCCGTCACCGAAAGGACGACGGATTCGACGAGAAACTGGGTGAGGATGACGATCTTTCGCGCGCCCACGGCCTTCCTGACGCCGATCTCCTTGGTGCGCTCCGTGACGCTCACCAGCATGATGTTCATGATCCCGACTCCCGCCGCAAGAAGCGCAATCGCGCTGATGACGAAAGCGCCCGAGCTGACGACGTCCGCCACCTTCGCGAACGCGGCGATGAGCGTGTCGTTGGAATAGATCTCGAAGTCGTTGTCCTGCTCCGGCCGAAGCCCGCGGACGACTCGCATCGCGGTGATGCCCTTCTCCATCGTAGCGTTGTACTGGGTCTGCGACGGCGACTCCGTCGCGATGTTGACCGAATACTGCTCGGCCCCGAAGTCCATCAGGAATCGGGAGATCGGGATCATGATGATGTTGTCCTCGCTGCCCCCGAACATGGTCCCCTTGCTGGCAAAAACGCCTATCACCGTGTAGGTGCGGTCGTTGGCCTTCAGGAGTTTTCCCAGGGGATTCTCGGACGGGAAGAGTTTGTCGACGATCTCCTGCCCGATGAGCGCGAAGGGCCGAACCAGGTCCACGTCCTCGGGGGAGAAGTTTCGGCCCGTCCCGATTTCGAACTGGTTGGCCTTGAGAAAGTACTGGTTGGTTCCGCCAAACGTGACGCCCTTGGTCGTCTTGTGGTTGCCGTAGCTGGCCTGCACCAGGGGGTTGCCGTTCGCGAAGGCCTTGAGGCAGATCACGTCGGCGCTGCCCCGCATGAACTCGATGTAGCGCTGGGCCTGGTCCAGCGAGACGCGGCGCCGGGCAAGGTACTTGTGCTCGGAGTTCCCATTGACGCCGAACGCCGGAAACCTGGAGAACTGGAACATGTTCGAGCCGAGGAAACTCAGCCCCGTCTCGATCGATCCGCGAAGGGCCGAGACCGCCGTCATCACCCCGATGACCGAGAAGACGCCGATCGTGATGCCCGACATCGTCAGGAAGGACCGGAGCTTGTTCACCCCGAGAGACCCGAATGCCATCTTCAGGATCTCATTCATAGCGGAGGGCGACGACGGGATCGAGGCGCGAGGCGCCCCAGGCGGGGACGACCCCCGACAGGACTCCCGTCACGACGGACACGAGCATCGAGACAACGACCAGGGCCGGCGAGAATTCGATGGGGAATGACGGCATCCCGGACCTCACGGCCGCGAACATGAGGTAGGTGAGCCCGAGCCCGACAATGCCGCCAAGGACGCAGATGGACACCGCCTCGATGAGAAACTGCAGGAGTATCGTGACGCGCCGGGCACCGAGCGCCTTGCGGGTCCCGATCTCCTTCGTGCGCTCCTTCACGCTCACGAACGTTATGTTCATGATCCCTATGGCCCCGACGAACAGCGAGAGTCCCGTCACGAATAGTCCCGCGAGCGCTATTCCCTTCTTGATCGGGTCGAGCTTTTCCTTGAACACGGCCCCCCCGTTGATGGAAAAACTGTCGCGCTGCCCCGGGATGTCCCCGCGCACGCGCCGCATGAGGCCCGTAAGCTCCTCGCGCGCGTTGTCCAGGTGGGTCTTGTCCCTGATCTTCACCTGGATCTCGGTGTTGTCGTCGCGGATGCCGAAGTATTTCCGATACGCGCCGAGGGGCATGACCATCTGGTTGTCGAAGCTGAACAGGCCGAGGAAGGAACCCTGGCGCGCGAGCACGCCGATGACCTGGAACGGCTGGCCGTGTATGGCCACGGTCGCCCCCAGGGCGGAGCGCCCGGGGAACAGCGCCTGGGCCACGTCATAGCCGAGCACGACCACCTGGCGCGCGGATTCGTCCTCGGTTTCGTTGAACATCCGCCCCTCCTCGAAATCCGCGGTCAATATGCGCGCGTAGCCGGCGGTCGTGCCGCGGGTGAAGACCCCGCTGACGCTGTTGCCGGCGGACTTGAGCGACGCGGAGCGCGAGTCGCCGAACACGCCGAATTCCAACTCGGAGTCCGGCGACGAGGAGATGATGCGGTTCAGCTTGACCGCGTCCTCCGGCCGGAGCGGCGGTCGGTCGGCGTAATTCCACCAGTCCTCAGCCCCGGTCCAGGGCCACTTGTTAACGTACAGCACGTCGTCGCCCAGCATGGCCAGGCTCTTGTCAAACCCGGTGTTGATGCCCTCGATCGCCGTCCCCATGAGCGTGACGGCCACGATGCCGATGATCACGCCAAGCGCGGTCAGGGCAGACCGCAGCTTGTTCGCGCGAATCTGCGCGAGCGCGATCCGGACTGACTCGGTGAACTCGTAGATGATCCGGTTCATGGCGCCGGGAGTCAGTACACGTGCCCGTCGCTCTCGATCAGCCCGTCGTGGAGGCGGATGACGCGCCGCGCATGCCTCGCGACCGCCTCCTCGTGGGTCACGACGATCAGGGTGTTGCCTGCCTCGTACAGATCCTCAAAAAGCGCCAGGATCTCGACCCCGGTCTTGGAGTCGAGGTTTCCGGTCGGCTCGTCCGCCAGGATAATCGAAGGCCGGTTGACCAGCGCGCGGGCGACCGCGACGCGCTGGCGCTGCCCGCCCGAGAGCTCGTTCGGCTTGTGGTGGATCCGGTTGCCCAGGCCCACGCTCTCTAGGGCCAGGCGCGCCCTCTCGTGGCGCTCGCCGGACGGGACGCCCGCATAGATGAGCGGCAGCTCGACGTTGCGAAGCGCGTCCGAGCGCGGGAGAAGGTTGAAGGTCTGGAATACGAACCCGATCTCCCGGTTGCGGATCTCCGCAAGCTCGTCGTCCGTCATGGCGGCGACGTCGTTTCCGTTGAATTCGTATTTTCCGGACGTCGGCGTGTCCAGGCAACCGAGCATGTTCATGAGGGTCGACTTGCCCGATCCCGAGGGCCCCATGATCGCGAGGTATTCGTTGCGGCGGATATCCAGCGTGACGCCGCGCAGGGCGTGGATCGTCTCCTCGCCCATCTGGTACAGCTTTGTGACGCCCTCGATGGCTATCACCAAGGGGCCGACCGGTCTCACCGGGCGGGTCTCAACGGGTGCCGGAGGGCTCATGTCGCGCCGGTTCTACTTGGCGTCCGCGACGTCCAGCTTCGGCTTCTCGATCCGTATCTTCGCGCCGTCCTTGAGAATGCGGCTGATCGCCGCGTAGCTTCCCGAGACGACCTCGTCGCCCGCCTTCAGGCCGGACTTCACCTCGATCATCGTGTTGTCCGCGATGCCTGTCTCGACCCTCTGGAGCCTCACCTTGTCGCCATCGCGCACAAACACGACGCGGAGCAGCTTCTCGCGGTCGCGCTGCGCGTCCACCTTGTCCACGGCCACGTCGATGTCGTTTCCGGAGCGCTCATGCACCTCCTTCGCCTTCTTTTCCTCGAGCTGCTGCGCGGTCATGCCGCCGGCCGCCCTCACGGTGACGCTCTGTATGGGGACGGCTATGGCGTCCTTCACCGTCTGCGTCTCGATGTCGGCCGTGGCGCTCATTCCCGGCCGGAGCGCGAGGTCCTTGTCCGCGACCCGGATCTTGACTATGAAATTCGTGACCTCGTCCGAGACGGTGCCGGAGGATTGCGCCGACGCGCCGCTGCCCGAGGCGCCATTGTTGTCGGCGGAGGCCGCGATCTCGCGGACGGTGCCGTTGAACTTGCGGTCAGGGTACGCATCGATGCTAATCTTTACCGGGTCCCCGACCTTCACGTTGACGATGTCGTTCTCGTTCACCTTCACGCGGACCTCCATCTTGCTCAGGTCGGCGACGCGCATGATCTCGGTGCCGGCGAACTCGGAGGAGGATTGCACGCGCTCGCCCACCTCCGATGAGCGCGAACTGACGGTGCCGTCCATGGGGGCGTAGACCGAGGTCTTGGAAAGCGAATCCTTGGCCTGCTTCAGCATGCCCTCGGCCTCGTCGACCTGGGCGAGCGCCGACTCGCGGTTGGCCTTGGCGCCGTCGTCGTTGGTCTTGTAGGTGAGGTAGTCGAAATCGGAGACCAGCTTCCGGTCGAAAAGGTCCTGGTATTTCTTCAGGTCCGCGTCCGCCTTCTCAAGCTGCACGAGGCTGTTGACGGCGAAGGAGCGGGCGGCGGCCACGGCCGCCGTCTGCTGGTCGACCTGGGCCTGGTAAAAGTCGGGCTTTATCTTGACGATAACCTCGCCCTTCTTGACCGCCGCGCCCTCGCGGAACGGAAGCGCGGTTATCTCCCCGAAAACCTCGGGCGTGATCTTGACCTCGACCTCCGGCTGGACCTTGCCCGTCGCCGTCACGGTCTGGACGATCGTCCTTGTCACGGCCTTTTCGGTCGTGACCGCGGTGCCGACGTTCGCGCTCCGCTTCTTGGCGACGGCTAGGCCGATCATGACGACGAAGAGCAGGCATGCGCCCAGAACCCACCACAGGAGCTTGGACTTCTTGCGCGGCTTGGCCACGGCGGTCGAAGCCGGGGCGTTTCCTGACGAGAGGGCGGCAGTCATGGGTGAGGCATTCACGGGTAATCTCGGTTGTGGGTCAATCGCTCAGGCTATGCCCTATGCCCGCCCAAAAAAGCAGCGTGGAGGGGCCGGGNNTGCAGGTCAATCGTTCAAGCCATGCCCCTTTTCCCGCCAAAAAAAACAGCGTGGAGGGGCCGGAACCGGCCCCCCCACGCTAACACAACTAACAACGAGCAAGGGGAGACGAAGTAGCCGTCTTCCGAAATGGAAAAGGACATGCGCCAAGACGCCGCCACAATGCGGCGAACGGCATTCCAGACAGGTTTGAACGGTGCGATTTCGGGCGGGCACAGCACTGGCATGCCCACAGAACACTCCTGCTTCGCCAAAAGTTACACCAAACTTTGATGAGCGGGTTTCTCGGCGGATAGGCGGGGCGGGCGGTCATCCGGCCGAGGATGGCGGAGGCAAAGCGGCAGCCCATCGGCTTGCAGGGCATTTCACGCGGGCGCACGCGATAGGCAGCAAGAGTGCCGACCCGCCGCCGTACGGCAGGACCGTGTGCCGGAGGCGGCCCGTGGGTGTGTCCACGTGGCAGGCGAGAAGGCGGGGGGTATCCGCAAGTCCTCCCGTTGCGAGCCTTGTTTGCAGGGCAGCCACGCATTCGATGAAGCAGGCGTTTGGCGGGTTGCCACCCGCGCCGTCCGGCCGTCAGCCGCGGCGTTCCCGCTCAGCCCACAGCGCGGCGCCGACGATTCCCGCCTCGTTGAGGAACTCGGCGGGAACCATCTTAACGCGCGGCTTTACGTACTTGAAGAACTTCGCGTGCTTCGCGCTCACCCCGCCGCCGATGACGATCAGCTCGGGCCAGAGGATTTTCTCGAGGATGTCGATGTAGCAGCCGAGGCGGTGGCCCCACTCCTTCCACGACAGGTTCTTGCGGTTCTTCACGGAGGCAGCCACCCGCTTCTCGGCGTCGCGGCCGTCCATCGGAAGGTGGCCGAGTTCGCAGGGGAACAGCGCGCCGCGGAAGAAAAGGACGGACCCGACGCCGGTACCCAGCGTAAGAAGAAGCGCCTTTCCGCCGAAGTTCCGGCCCACGCCAAATCTCATCTCGGCAAGTCCGGCCGCTGCAGCGTCGTTGGTCAGGGCGACCGGCCTTCCGATCACCTTGCTGAAGAGCTTGATGCCGTCGCACCCGATGAATTTCTTGTCGAGGTTCGCCGAGGTGAGGATCGTGCTCCCGTGGATGACGCCCGGAAAGCCAATCCCGACCGGGCCACGCCATCGGAAATGCGCGGCGATCATCCCGGCCGCATCGGCCATTTCCGTCGGTGACAGCAAGAGCGGCGTCTCGATCTTGAAGCGGTCCGCGAGGAGTCGGCCCGTGCCCGTATCGACAGGCGCTCCCTTGATAGCTGAACCGCCGATGTCGATTCCAAGTACCTTCATATGATAGGCTCACAGAATCAGCACGCCTGTCCCATGACAATGCCGTCTTTCAAGTCAGGTCTCTTGACGCGGGCCCGAGCCGGGGTTCCTCTTTGCCCCATGAAGGTTACCTATTACGTAGAGGTCCTCTCGTCCTGGTGCCACTGGGTCGAGCCGGTCTGGGCCGAGCTGAAATCCCGATACGCGGGCAGGGCAGATTTTCAATGGAGGATCGCGCTCATGCGGACGGAGGATTACCCCGTTTCCCGCCGCCAGTGCGACTGGTTCTACCGGCGGAGCGGCGGCACGGTCATGCGTTCGCCCGTCAAGCTCAACTCCGGGTGGTTCGAATCGAGCCGCAAGGGTTTGTATGTGGCCCCGAACCTGGTGGCCGAGGCGGGCAGGGATTTCGGCATTTTCGACGACACGGTCCGGCTCGCCCTGTCAAACGCCGCGTTGATCGACGGCAGGAAGGTCGGCGACATGGGCGTGGCCGCAGCCGTGGCCTCCGCGGTGTCGGGAGTCCCCCCGAAAAGGCTCCGGGCCCGCGCCGAGTCAGCCGCTGTCAGGGCCCGCGTCGACGCGAGCACGGCGGAATTCCACTCGCACCGGATAGGGCAGCGCCCGGCCTTCATCCTCGAGGACGCGATCGGCGACAAGGCGGTTTTCTCGGGCATCGTGAGGATCGAGCCGATCGCGGCCACGATCGAGTCGATGCTTTCCGACACGGCGGCCTACGCCGCGCATGGGGCCCACAACGGAATGCCGCCAGAGAAATAATCCGGCCGCCACAATGGACTACGTCAATCTCGGCTCCACCGGCCTCAAGGTCTCGCGGCTCTGCCTCGGGACCATGACCTACGGCTCGAAGAAGTGGCGGGAGTGGGTGCTCGAGGAGCAGGAAAGCCGGCCGTTCCTACGCCGGGCGCTGGAGCTCGGGGTCAACTTTTTCGACACGGCGGACATGTATTCCCAGGGCGTGAGCGAGGAGATCCTCGGCCGCGCCCTGAAGGACTTCGGGCCGGCCCGCGACCGCGTCGTCATCGCCACCAAGGTCTTCAATGCGATGGGCGACGACCCGAACCAGCGCGGCCTTTCGCGAAAGCACATCCGGCACGCCATAGAAGGCAGCCTCAGGCGCCTCGGCACCGATTACGTCGACCTGTACCAGATCCACCGCTGGGA
>PLKS01000205.1 GCA_003140665.1 Opitutaceae bacterium | reverse complement strand
GCCGCCGCCGACGGTGAGGGGCATGAAGCAGCGCTCCGCGGTCGCCGCCACGACGTCGCGCATGATCCGGCGCCCGTCGCTTGACGCGGTGATGTCGAGGAACACGAGCTCGTCGGCGCCCTGCGCATCGTAGGCCGCCGCGCACTCCACCGGGTCGCCCGCGTCGCGCAGCTCCTGGAACCTGACCCCCTTCACGACCCTGCCGGCGGTGACGTCGAGGCAGGGGATGATCCTGCACGAGAGCATCAGCCCTCTTCCCGCACGACGTCCGGGTCGAAATTGACGGCCAGGCGGTAGACGTGCCCCGGCCTCATGATGAGCGGGTGGTCCCTGATCAGGTACTGCAGGTAGTGGATCTTCCCGAAGTTGGTGCGGTAGGTCGGGTCCGCGCTCACCACCTCGGTGTCCTGCCAGTTGGCCTGGAAGTCGTCCTTGATGACGGTGCAGCGGTGGCCCAGCGGCCCCAGGATCGGCGAGCCCGGCACGCGGTACTTGGAGTGCGGGGCCGCGACGACCAGGACGTAGCGGAACTTGTCGAGCGTCACCTGCTGCTTGACCGTGTAGGCGAACTCGCACGCGACCTTCTTGCCCGAGAAATTCCACTGGACCTTGACGCTGCCGAGGTTCCGGACCATCTCCTCCTTGGTCGTGATCAGGTCGGGCTGCTCATAGCGGAAGAAGAAGCTGTTGCGCATGCCGAGGCCCGTGACGCAGTTCTTTCCGTAGAACGCCGGCAGGGTGACATGGTCCCCGAACGTGAGCTCGGGAAGCATCACCGGCAGGTAGACGTTGTTCGGCCAGTCAAAGACGCCGGGGGAGTGGGGGAAGGGGAGCGCGTCGCTCGAGAGGTGGCCCCCGCAGCTGATGAGCGGGACCGTCAGGTGCAGGCCCGACTCGGCGTCGCGGTAGAGGAAGAGGCCCTGCTCCTTGCGGTTCGCCTTGTCGAAGATCACGAACCGGCCCGACGTCCGGGGGGGCTCCGACCACGGGGCGCCCGTCGGCATCTGCACGGTCTTCACGAGGCGGGACCACTGGCAGAGGTAGCGCGCGGCGTCAAAGTTGGCCATGCGCGTCGTGTGCTGCTTGTAGGCGGTCCGCTCGTCGTCGCGCAGGTCGAGGAACCCGTGCTCCTGGTCGAGGTAGGTCTGGTAGAAGAACATGAACAGCCTGCGAAGGATGTCGAAGTACCTCTGCCTCTGCTCGTCGGGGATCCAGCCGTCGCGCAGGCCCTGCAGGATCAGGCTCACGCAGTGCATCTGCCCGTAGGCGCCCGCGGCCCGCCCGAACGCCCAGCCCAGGCCGTCCGCCCTCACCAGGTCGGGCATCATCCGGATGTACTTCTCCGCATAGGTGCGAAGCGTGGGAAGCTTACGGTCGCGCACGCCGTTGTTGGCGTGGAGCTGGAGCGCCGAGCGGATGAAGACCAGCGCCATGACCCCGTACAGGTTGAAGTTGCCGCCCAGGCCCGCGACCGAGTCGTCGAAGAAGCCGGCCGAGCTGGTCTGGTTGATCCGGTCCACCATGCGCTCGATGAGCCTTGAGGTCTCGTCCTTCTTGGAGAGCCCGAGGCTGAACCGGGCCACCGCCTTCGCGACGTTGAACGCCTGCCAGTGGTTGTCGTAGTCGCTGCGGTGGAGGAGCTGCTTGTCGAGGCGCTGCTGGGTCTCCTCGACCAGGCGCTCCCAGACCGGGTTGCGGTCCTTCGACGGGCCGAAGCACAGGAGGCCGAGGGCGGCGTAGGCCAGGCCGTTCTCCGCGGGAGGCTCCGTGAACATCTGGGCCGTCACGCAGCGCGCGGCCAGGTCGATGATGTCGAATTCCTTGAGCGTCGTCTCCCCCGTCGCGCGGTAGTATTCGCCGAGCGCGAACGCGACATGCCCCGGCTCATCGGGCCGCGACTGCTCGCCAGGGGTGGGAAGAACGGTGCCGTCGGGTTGGATTGAGTCGAGGTTGTGCCCCAGGATCGATCGGGCCATGTCGAGGCATTGCTCGGAGAAACTATGCATGCGTTTGATTCAGCGGTAGGTAGGGGCGGAAGGGTCAGGATGCCGATCGCGCGCAGGGGCGTGCAAGGGCGAAGTTCTGGGTCAGCGGGTGATCAGCTTGAGAAACTCGTCGTTGGTCTTCGTCTTCGAGAGGCGGGCGATCATCGTCTCGGTCGCCTCCTCGATCTTCTGCTGCACGAGGGCGCGGCGGAAAAAGTGGATCCCCTCGAGCTTCTTGGCGTCGATGAGGAGCTCCTCCTTGCGGGTGCCCGAGGCCGCGACGTTGATGGCGGGCCAGAGGCGCATCTCGGCGCACTTGCGGTCCAGGACGAGCTCCATGTTGCCGGTGCCCTTGAACTCCTGGAAGATGACGTCGTCCATCCGGCTCCCGGTCTCGACGAGGACCGACGCGACGATCGTGAGGGAGCCGGCCTCCTCGGTGTTGCGCGCTGCGGCGAAGAGCTGGCGGGGCCTCTCGAGGGCGCGGACGTCGAGGCCGCCCGAGCCGGTGCGGCCCGAATTGCGCTGCGTGTTGTGGGCCCGGGAAAGGCGCGTGATCGAGTCCACGAAGAGGACGACGTGCCTGCCGGCCTCGACGAGCCGCTTTGCGCGCTCGATGCAGAGGTCCGCGATCCGGATGTGGTTCTCGATCTGCTCGTCGTTGGACGAGGCCCAGATCTCCGCGGGGACGCTGCGCCTGAAGTCGGTGACCTCCTCGGGGCGCTCGTCGACCAGGAGGATCATCACGTGGCACTCGGGATTGTTCTCGAGGATTCCGAGCGCCATGTCGCGCAGGAGAATCGTCTTCCCGGTCCGGGGAGGCGCGACGATCAGGCCGCGCGTGCCCTTCCCGATGGGGCAGAACAGGTCGACGGCGCGCGTCGTCATCCGGCCGTCCTTCATCTCGAGCTTGAGGTGCTTGTCCGGGGACACCGTGGTGAGCGCGGCGAAGTCGAGCCGGCTGCGCCGCTCCTCGAGCGCCATCCCGTCGACGGTCTCGATGTAGCGCATCTTGGGATTCGGGAACCGGCCCTCGGGCGGGAACGCGGTCCCGCCGACGAGGGATCCGGCCTTGAGCTTGAAGCGCCGGATCAGCTCCTTCGGGACAAACGTGTCCGTCGGGCGCCGCTTGCCGTTCTTCACCATGTCGAGGAGCTGGCCGTTGCCCCCCTTGGTCACGTCGATGTCGAGGATCCCCTCGACATGGATCGTGTTGTCAAAGGGCGGGGCGGCAGCCGTCGCGGCGGCCGGAGCAGCGGGGGAGGCTGCGGCGTCCTCTTGGGGCGCGGCGGGCTGTTCCGCCGAGGCGGAAAGGGATTTCTTTTCCATACAAAATGAAGGCAGGGCGCGCCCGCGCTTGACGCTCAAAACTCAAGGGGGGATAAGTGCCGCGTCTTTCGAGCGTCCCTAACCCCCAATCAGCCACATCGTGACCGAGCAGACGATTACCTCAATATCCCGGGAAACCCGGGTTGTCAGGCCTTCGGCCGAGTTCAAAGCCCAAGCCAATCTTGGGAGCGAAGCCCTATATAAGAGGCTGTATGCGGAGTCTGTCAACACTCCCGAGAAATTCTGGGGGAGGCAGGCGCGGGAATACCTCACCTGGCGGCGTCCATTCAAGAGGGTGCTGAACTGGAAGTTGCCGCATGCCAAGTGGTTCGAAAGCGGCCAGCTGAACGTCGCGGAGAACTGCCTCGACCGCCACCTCGCGACCGGGCGCGCCAACAAGGCGGCGATCATCTTCGAGGGCGAGCCGGGGGATGTCCGGACGCTGACCTACAGGCAGCTGCACATGGAGGTGTGCCGGATGGCCAACGCGCTCGATGGGCTCGGCCTGGGCAAGGGCGACCGCGCGGCGATCTACATGCCGATGGTGCCCGAGGCCGCGATCGCCATGCTCGCATGCGCGCGGCTGGGCATCATCCACACGGTCATCTTCGGCGGGTTTTCCAGCGAGGCGATCAAGGACCGGGTGAACGACTGCAAGGCGCGGGTCATCATCACGGCGGACGGCGGCTGGCGACGCGGCAAGATCGTCGAGCTGAAGGCGAGCGTGGACCGCGCCGTCCCGGCGACGCCGAGCGTCGAGCATGTGATCGTCCTCAGGCGCACGGGCCACGAAGTGGCGATGGCCGAGGGGCGCGACATCTGGTGGCACGACCTTGTCGCGGGCAAGGCCGCTTCGCACAACGCGAGGTCCTTCGGGAGCGAGCACCCGCTCTTCATCCTCTACACGAGCGGGTCCACCGGGAAGCCGAAGGGCGTCCTGCACACGAGCGCGGGCTACCTCCTCGGGGCCGCGATCACGATGAAGTACGTCTTCGACCTCAAGGAGGACGACGTCTATTTCTGCACGGCCGACGTCGGCTGGGTCACGGGGCACAGCTACGTGGTGTACGGGCCGTTCGCGAGCGGCGCCACGGTCCTCATGTACGAGGGGGCCCCCAGCCACCCGGAGCCGGACAGGATCTGGGAGCTGATCGACAGGCACCGCGCGACCATCCTCTACACGGCGCCGACGGCNNATCAATCCCGAGGCGTGGATGTGGTACTACACGGTGGTCGGGGGGAAGCGCTGCCCCATCGTGGACACCTGGTGGCAGACGGAGACGGGGGCCATCATGGTGACCCCCCTGCCGGGAATCACGCCCCTCAAGCCGGGCTCGTGCGCGCGGCCCTTCTTCGGGGTCGTGCCGCGGGTGCTCGACGAGAACGGCAACGACGTGCCGCGGGGAAGCGGCGGCAAGCTGTTCCTTTCCAAGCCGTGGCCCTCGATGCTGCGGACGCTCTGGGGCGACGACGACCGGTACAAGAAGCAGTACTGGAGCGAGCTGCCGGGATACTACTTCGCCGGGGACGGCGCCCGCTTCGACAAGGACGGCTACCTGTGGGTCGTCGGGCGGATCGACGATGTCCTCAACGTCTCGGGGCACCGGATCGGGACGGCCGAGGTCGAGAGCGCCCTCGTCTCGCACGCCCACGTGGCCGAGGCCGCGGTGGTCGGGCGCCCCGACGACCTCAAGGGCCAGGCGCTTGTCTGCTTCGTGACTCTGAAGATGGGCGTCACGGCCTCAAGCGAGCTCAAGGAGGCGATCCGGGCGCACGTGGCCAGGGAGATAGGCTCGCTCGCGCGCCCCGACGACGTCCGCTTTGCCGCGGGCCTTCCCAAGACCCGCAGCGGGAAAATCATGCGCAGGATACTCAAGGAGATTGCGGCCGGGGGGGCCGTGAAGGGCGACACGAGCACGCTCGAGGATTTTTCGGTGGTCGCGGCCCTCCAGGCCGAGGAATAGGCCTTTTGGGCCGCGCGGGGATCGGATTCTCGCGCAGCAGGTTGCGCGACAAGAAATAGGAAAGTTGGCCGGAACCTTGCGAAACCGTAAGGTTCTAATTCCGTCAGACCTATCCGTATGAACACCAAGCCATTTTTGACGTTAGCGATCGCCGCCATGCTGTGCGGCGGATGCGAGGGCACCGGCCCCAACACCCAGAATGGGGCCGTGGCCGGCGGCGCCCTGGGCGCCCTGGCGGGCGCCATCATCGGCAACAACAGCGGCGGCCACAATGCGCTCGGCGGCGCCGCCATCGGCGCCGTGGCCGGAGCCATCGCCGGCGGGGCGCTGGGCAACTCGGTCGACCACCAGCAGGGCACCATCTACCGGTCGGAGGACGCTGCGACCTCCAACGTCGCCGTGGCCCAGGTGCCTCCCCCTCCCGCCCCCCCGGCCGACTACGTGACGCCGCAGCCGACGCCCTCGGCGGTCTGGATCGCGGGCTATTACGGGTTTGACGGCTACCGCTACAACTGGGTTCCCGGCCACTGGGAGGTTCCGCCCCCGGAGGTGACGGTGTTTGTCCGCCCGCACTGGGTCTACCGGGGCGGGCAGTACGTCTACATCCGCGGCTACTGGCGGTGACGGGCGGCCGCGCCGGCCCCGAATTCGGCGGCCGCGGCGTCGAGCCCGCGGTCGTAGGCCGCGATCAGCCTGTCCCAGGCGGCGCATGCGTCGGTGTCGACCTGCCGACGCGCCGGGTCGGCGTCGAACCATGAGATCGTCCGCCTGATCCCGTCCCGGTAGCGCGTGGTCGCGACAAAATCGGGCACGAAGCGGCGGATCTTGGAGTTGTCGAAGACAGCGGAATGCGACTTGTCCCCGAGCAGCGTCCCCGTCATCGCGGGAATGCAGGCGGCCATGAAATCGGAGGCGATGTGGACCAGCCTCGGGGAGGGGACGCCGGCCGCCTCCGCCGTCATCCTGTAGATCTGGTCCCACGCCAGGGCCTCGTCGGAGGTGATATGGAACGCGTGGCCGATCGACCCGGCGTGCCCCAGGAGGCCGACGAGGCCCTTTGCGAAATCGGAATTGTGGGTGATCGTCCAGAGCGAGAGCCCGTCGCCGGGAACGATGACCGGCAGTCCCTTGCGCATGCGGTCGACGGCGGAGTAGCTCTTAAGCCAGCTGTTGACCGCGAGCGGGATGATGGTGTCGCCGTAGGTGAGCGAGGGCCGGATGATGGTGGCGGGGAATCCCTCGTCGCGGTACGCCTTCATCAGGCGCTCCTCGCACGCGATCTTGTTGCGCGAGTAGTCCCAGAGCGGGTTGGCGAGCGGGGTGGACTCGGTGATCAGATAGTCGGTGAGCGGCTTCTGGTAGGCGCTCGCCGAGCTGATGAAGACGTACTGCCCGGCCTTCCCGCGGAAGAGCCCCAGCCGCGCCTCCACGTCCGGAGGGTTGTAGGCGATGAAGTCGACCACGGCGTCCCAGGTCCCGCCGGCGAGCGCGCGGTCCGCGGCGCCGGGATCGGAGACGTCGGCCGTGACCGTCCGCGCCCCCGGGACCCCGCCGCGCAGCGAGCGGTTGAGGAGCGTCACGTCGAAGCCGCGGGCCACCGCGAGCTTCGTGCAGGCCGTGCTGATGATCCCCGTTCCACCGATGAAAAGGACTTTCATTCGAGCCGCCGATGGTAGGACGATAGGTCCCGCCGCGTACAGGCCGGAATTCCGCCGTCGGCCCCGCGTCCCCGCAGGTGAAAACCGCCGGGCGCACTCGCGCTTGCGGCCGAGGGCGGCATCTTGCTACAAGGACATCCGGCATGCGCATCCACGTCGTCGAGGACGAACGGCAGCTCGCCAGGCATATTGCACGGGCGCTGGCGCGCCATGGGCACACCGCGACGTCCCATTTCGACGGGACAGCGGCCCTCAAGGCGGCGATCGAGCACCCGCCCGACCTCATCGTGCTCGACCTGAACCTTCCGGGCCTTGAGGGCCTCTCCGTGCTGGCCGGCCTCCGCGCGGCCAACTGCCCGGCCCGCGTCCTCATCCTCACCGCCCGCGGCGAGGTCGAGCACCGGGTGAAGGGCCTCAACGCGGGCGCGGATGACTACATGGCGAAGCCGTTCTCCATGGACGAGCTGGTCGCCCGTATCGAGGCGCTCGGCCGGCGCGGCGCGACGCCGACGGCCGCCGACCTCCTCGAGGTGGCCGACCTGCACATGGACGTCCACCACCGGCGGGTCACCCGGGCCTCCCGGCCGGTCGCGCTTTCCCCCCGGGAGTTCGACGTCCTGCAGCTCCTGATGCAGGAGCCCGGCAGGGTGTTCTCGCGGACCGAGCTGTGCGAGCGGGTCTGGCAGCGCAACCATGAATACGACACCCGGACGGTCGAGATCTTCATCACCCGCCTGCGAAAGAAGGTGGACACGGGCTTTGCCGCGCCCCTGATCCACACGATCAGGGCGGTCGGCTACACGATCCGCCCGCCGACATGACCCCACCCAGCCTGCGCCGCGCCGCGGCCCTCCTCGCCATGCTGGCGGTGCCCGCCGCGGCCCTCGCCCAGGCGGCCGTCGAGGGGCGGGTGGAACTGCCGAAGGGGCTCCACGCGCCCGTGATGAACAAGCGCTACGGGATCGTCGCCTTCGGCGGCGTCCTCTCGCCGTTTCCGCCGGTCGCCGTGGTGTACCTGGAGGGCGCGTTCCCGCGGCCCGCGGCGCCGGCGACCGCGCAGATGGTGCAGAAGGACCTCATGTTCCTCCCATGGCTCCTGCCGGTCCAGGTCGGCACGAGGGTCGAGTTCCCTAACCTCGACGACACGTACCACAACATCTTCTCGTATTCGCCGGCGAAGCGCTTCGACCTCGGGCGCTACCGCTCGGACGAGCGCCCGATCCCGTCGGTGCTGTTCGACGTCCCCGGGCTCGTCACCCTGCACTGCGACATCCACGAGCACATGCGCGCGCTCATCCTCGTGGTGGACACGCCGCATTTCGTGGTGAGCGATCCGCAGGGCCGCTATCGGCTCGACGGGCTCCCGGCGGGGCGGTACGTCCTCAAGGCGTGGCTGGACAGCAAGACGACGCTCGAACGCCCGGTGCTGACGCAGAGCGGGTCGACGCTTCACGCCGACTTCCCGTGATCCTGCCCCGGGAGGCGAAGGGCTCCGGCTTCGCGAGCTTCCGCACGAGGCTCCTGCTGGCGATGATGCTGGTCGTCTCCGCGGTCGCGGCCGCCGGGCTTCTGTTCGCGCAGCGCAACGTGGCCGCCAACGTCAGGCGGGACTTCCAGCGGGAATTCCAGGCCGAGCTCGCGGCGCTGCACGCCATCCAGGACGAGCGCCACGCCGTGCTCGCGGAGCGCTGCCGGGCGCTGGCGCGCAGGCCCCGGATCCACGCCGCGCTGGAGGACGGCGCCCTCGACCTGCTGTATCCAAGCGCCCGTGACGAGCTGGTCGACCTGATGGCCGCCGGGGACGGGGCCCCCCGGGAGGCCGGGGCGTTCGCGCTCCACGCCCTCTACTACCGCTTCCTCGATGGGAGGGGCCGCGTCATCTCGCCGCCCAACGCCAGGGACGTGGGGGAACTGGGCCCCGGGGAGGAGTCCCGTCTTTCCCTGGGCGCGCTCCCCGACGGCCCGCAGACCGGCTACCTCGAGAGGGGGCGGGGGAGCCCCGGCGGGACGATCGACGAGGTCATCGCCATGCCCATCATCTCCACGGAGAGCGGCGAGGTCATCTCCGCGATCGTGCTCGGCTTCAGGGCCGCCGGGATGGGCGGCGGACGGGCGGATTTCAGGAGCGGGATATGGCTCGACGGCCGCCTGCACCTTCCGTCGCTTCCGGAGCCCGTCCGGGGGGGCATCGCCGCCGAGGCGGCCCGCGCGNNCGATCGCCGCCGACCGGACCGAGGGCGGCTCCGAGGTGCGCGTGGGGGGCGAGCCCTATCTGCTGTTCTGCATGCGGCTCAACCCGGGATCCCTCTTCCCGCCCGCCTACGAGGTCTCGATATTCTCGCTGGCCGACTCCCTGGCGCGCAGGCGGCTGCTGCTCTGGCAGTTTGCCGGCGCCTGCGGGCTCCTCCTCCTCGGCGCCCTCCTGGCCAGCCACCTTCTCTCAGGGCGCCTCTCTGAGCCGGTCGAGCGGCTCGCCGTGGACTCTGAGGAGAATCGCGCGCAGCGCCACCGCGCGGAAGCCGCGCTCGAGTCCACGAGCCGAGAGCTCCAGAGGTCCGCCCGCTTCTCTGCGGACGCATCCCACCAGCTGAAGACGCCGGTCACCGTGCTCCGCGCGGGCCTCGAGGAACTGCTCGCGGGCGAGTACCTCTCCTCGGAGGCCCGGGAGGAGGTGTCCGCCCTCGTGCACCAGACCTTCAGGCTCGCCGGCGTCATCGAGGACCTCCTCCTGCTGTCCAGGATGGACGCAGGCCGCCTGCAGATCCAGTTCAGCCGGCTGGACCTCACGCCCCTGGTCGAGGCGTGGCTCGACGATCTCGGCGCGCTTCCCGACCCGCTTGATCTCAAGGTGGAAGCGGATTACCCGCCGTCGCTCTGCATATCCGGGGAAAAGCGCTACGCGTCCATCATCCTGCAGAACCTCCTGGAAAACGCCCGCAAGTACAACCGGGCCGGGGGCCGCATCCGCATCGCCGCGCGCGCGGACGGCGCCTGGGCCGTCCTGACGGTGGGCAACACCGGACGGCCCGTGCCGGCCGCGGCCCAGGAGCACATCTTCGAGCGCTTTCACCGCGGCGCCGTGGGCGAGAATGTCCCCGGGCACGGCATCGGCCTCAACCTCGCGCGGGAACTCGCGCGGCTCCACGGCGGCGACCTGCGGCTGGCGCGGTCGGACGAGGACTGGACGGAGTTCGAGGTGCGCTTCCGGCTGGCGCCGTCGGCCGGGGGGCCGGGCGAAACCCCATGAAGGCCGCGGCCGGCATCCGCCCGTTCGCCCCGCTGCGGGCCCTCGGCGTCCCCATCCTCCTGATGCTGGCGCTTGGGCCATCGGCCCTCGGCCAGGACGACCTCTTCGACAAGGTCGACGACCAGCTGACGTTCGGCGCATGGAACGACGCGCTTCGCGTGCGGCTGAGCGGAACCCTGGACCTGGAGGGCTACTACCTGGGCCAGCCCGCGCCCGGCCTCATCTTCTCGGAGGGGAACGAGATCTTCAACCCGCGGCTGACCCTCTTCCTCGACGTCCAGCTCGGACCGCGCCTCTACGCCTTCGTCGAATCGCGCGCCGACGACGGCTTCGACCCGGGGGAGGCCGGCCCCCCGGTCCGGCTGGACGAATACGCGCTGCGCTTCACCCCGTGGGGCGACGGGCGCCTCAACCTGCAGGTCGGGAAGTTCGCCACGGTCGTGGGAAACTGGGCGGTGCGACACGGGTCCTGGGACAACCCGTTCATCACGGCGCCGCTCCCCTACGAGAACCTCACGGGAATCTGGGACACAATCGCGGCCCATTCGGCCGACGAGGTCCTCGTATGGGCCGGCGTCGAGCCCAGGCCGAACCGCGGCGGCGAATTCCTCGATGAATACCGCAACGTCCCCGTCATCTGGGGACCCAGCTACTCCAGCGGCGCCTCGGTCTTCGGCGAGATCGGGAAGGTGGACTACGCCTTCGAGCTGAAGAACACGTCGCTCTCCTCGAGGCCCGAGACCTGGGCCCCCACCGAGACCCAATGGCAGCATCCGACCTTCAGCGGGCGCGTGGCCTACCTGCCCGACGAGATGTGGACCTTCGGCTTCTCCGCGAGCGCCGGGCCCTACCTGCAGCCTTCGGCCGAGCCGACGCTGGTCGCTGGGAGGGGCCTTGACCAGTACCTTGAGGTCGTTCTTGGCCAGGACATGAGCTTCGCCTGGCACCATGTCCAGGTGTGGGCCGAGGTGTACGAGGCACGCTTTGAGATACCGGAGGTGGGTAACGCGGACACGCAGGCCTACTACGTCGAGGCGAAGTACAAGTTCACGCCCCAGTTCTTCGGGGCGCTGCGCTGGAACCAGCAGCTGTTTTCCACCCTTCCCGACGGCGCAGAGGGAGCCGTGCGCTGGAGCCGGAACGTGGAGCGCCTGGACATCGGGCCGGGCTATCGACTCACCGCGCACCTGCAGGTCAAGCTCCAGTACAGCCTCGAGCACCAGGACGCCGATTCGCAGAACTGGGGCTACATGCTGGCGGCGCAGTTCACCGCGCGCTTTTGAGAGCGACGGTAACAACACCGTTACGGTAGGCGACTTTCGAACCCGGGGATACCGCCTGAAAATGGGGGCGGATGACCTACCGCGTCCTGCGCCCCCTCCCTGCCTCCGCCATGCTGGCGGCGACGCTTTCGCTTTGCCTTCCGCGGCAGGTGGCGCGCGCCGAGGACTCCGTCGAATACAAGTTTGAGAACTATCGCGAGGAGGACGGACGGATCACCGTGGAGACCCAGAGCGGGCAGGCCAACCAGGACATCGGCCCGTTCACCCACCTGACGCTCACCGGCACCATCGACGCGATCTCCGGGGCGACGCCGACCGGGATCCCGGCGCCGGCGGGGAGCGACCAAGTGGGGCTTACCCAGATCCACGAGCGCCGGAAGGCATGGAGCGGGGACCTCTCTCAGCAGGTCAGGAACGTCACCATCGACCTGGGCTTCGCGGACAGCCGCGAGAGCGACTACGTCTCCAACGGCTGGTCGGTCAACACCCTGACCGACTTCAACGAGAAGAACACGACGCTGCGCGTCGGGCTCGCGGGCACCGACGACCGCGTCGAGGTGTTCTTCGAGCCCGCCTACCTGCCGAAGCACACGCACGATGCGATCGTCGGCATCACGCAGCTGCTCGACCCGAGCACATTCGTGACCCTGAACGCCACGTGGGGGCGCGCCACCGGCTACCTGGCCGAGCCCCACAAGTTCGTGGAGAAGGACATCGAGATCGTCACGAACATCTTTCTCCCGGAGGACTTCGGGGAGAACAGCCCGGGCTCGCGCGACAAGGGGACGATTTTCGCCTCGGTCAATCATTCCTTTGCCAACGTCAGCGGCGCGGTCGAGGCCAGCTATCGCTTCTACGCGGACACCTTCGGCGTGGTCGCGCACACCCTCGAGCTCACCTGGCTCCAGCACCTCGGCGCGAAGCTGCTCCTCGAGCCGTCCGTGCGGCTTTACCAGCAGAGCGCCGCCCATTTCTACTACTACGACCTCAACGACACGCCGATCATACCCGTCCACGTCCCCGTCGTGGGAATGGGGCCGTTCTACTCCTCGGATTTCCGGCTCTCCTCGATGGACACCTATTCGTACGGGCTGACGGCGGTCTGGAAGGCATCGAGCTGGATGCAGGTCGACCTGGCCTACGAGCAATACGACATGTACGGCCGCGACGGCGTCACGCCGCAGAGCGCCTATCCGCGCGCCGGCATCACAACCGCCGGGGTGAAATTCATATGGTGACCAGGCAAACGAGACTCCCCGCGCTCCTGAGGATGGCCGCCGCCGCGGCCTTCGCCGCCCTGGCGACCGCCCTGCCTGCCCAGGTGGCGCCGGGGAACGCCTTTCCGTCCCTCGCGGCCGCGGGCCTCACCGGCGGATCGCTCCCGGACACGGCCGGCAAGGTCGTGTTCGTCGACTTCTGGGCGTCGTGGTGCGGGCC
>PLKS01000019.1 GCA_003140665.1 Opitutaceae bacterium | reverse complement strand
GTTGTGCATGCGCTCCTAGCCCATCCCTGGCTGGTGATCTACCCGGTGCATCCCGCGACCAGCGAGCGGTTCCGCAAGGCCTTTACTCCCTCGGGAGCAAAGGACGATGTGCCCGACGCCCTCGTGCTCCTGGACATCCTTAGTCAGCAAAGGAACAAACTGCGCCCGCTCAGACTCGATAGCCCAGAGACCCGTAAAGTCGCGGGGCTTGTGGCGGCTCGCCGCCGGGCGGTGGACCAGCGCACGAAACTTGCCTGCGAACTGGGCAGCACCCTGAAGAGCTATTATCCGCAGGCTCTGGAGCTGTGCGGCCGAGAGCCAGCCACCTCTCTGGCGCTCGACTTCCTGACTCGCTGGCCGGAGCTAAAGAGCCTCAAGGCCGCGCGGCCCGCCACGCTGCAGGCCTTCTATGCCGCCCACAACTCCCGGCGCTCCGATGTGCTCACAGAGCGGCTCGCTCTCATTGCTCACGCACGTGCCCTGACCGAGGACCGGGCCGTCATCGAGCCGGCCATCTTCCAGGTGAGAATGCTCGTCGATATACTGCGGCCGCTGCAGAAGAACATCGCCCTCATCGAGGAGCACATCGCCAAGGCCTTTGAGACCCACCCCGAGGCCGCGCTGTTCCAAGGGTTGCCTGGTGCGGGACCGGCAACAGCGCCCCGACTGCTTGCCGCCTTCGGCACTGACCGCTCCCGTTATCCCAACGCATCCAGCCTCCAAAAGTATGCCGGCATTGCTCCGGTCAAACAAAAGAGCGGCCGCCAGCTCTGGATCCACTGGCGATGGAATGCACCGAAGTTCCTCCGCCAAACCTTCGTCGAATGGGCCGGGCAGTCCGTCCCTAAATGCGCCTGGGCCAAAGCATATTATCGACAGCAACGCGCCGCAGGAAAACATCACCAGGCCACTCTGCGTGCCCTGGCCTTCAAATGGATCCGCATCCTCTGGAGATGTTGGCAGGACCGCGTTCCTTACGACGAGACCCGTTACGTTGCCTCTCTTCGCCAGAGAAAATCACCGCTCGCCGCTCACCTCTCCACTGCCTGATTTTGCTTGATCGGTTGTGCTCAGGTGATGGTTATGCTGCTTTCTATTCATAATGTGTCCACATCCTGATAATTTTGACGGCGCGTTTATCCTTGAGGACTTGGTAGACTAGCCGGTGCTGGATGTTAATGCGACGCGAATACGCTCCGTCCAAGTCGCCGACGAGCTTCTCAAAAGGCGGCGGATTCTGGAACGGATCGATTCGCAAGATCTCGAGTAACCTCTCGACGTGTGAACGGAGATTGGTCGAAGCGACCTTCTTGGCGTCCTTCTGTGCCTGCTTCGTAAAGAAGAGGTCCCAACTCACCAGTCTAGCGTTCTCGAGGACTTGCTTAACGGCTCCTTCAACCCCTTACGTATCGAGTCGCGCATGCGCGGGATGGATAGGAGAAAAAGAGTCTCTTGAATGCTGCGCCAATCCGCCTCGGAGACCAACACCGCGTTACTGCGTTTGCCGGTAATCTGGACGGGCTCGTGCGTGGTGGAGGCATCGTCGACAAGTTGATAAAGCTTGGAACGCGCCTGGGTAACGGGGATCGAAGTCATAAGGCTACCGTACGCTTTCCCGTACGTTTGTCAACGCCTCGCGCGGCATAACGTTGTAATGATCCGCGGTAACGAAGGCGCGACTCCCGCTCCGCGGGAGGCGTGACAGACGGAGACGTCGGATCCGGTAGTTGGTTAGACATGTTTGAAAGAATGGGCTTCACAGGGTGGCGATGAACTCGTCGGCAGATACGCCCGCTTGCCTTAGTATACCCGTGAGAGTGCCGATCTTAATTTCGCGATGCATAGGTACAACGCACCCGACTGCCCCACGACGCATAATCAGGTGGCTCCCCTTCTGTCGAAGTTGAGCAAATCCCAACTTCTCCAATGCGCGAACAGCTTCTCGTCCGGAAACGTGCGGTAGCTTAGGCATCTACCAAAACTTCGAACGTCTTGGTGATCGGGCTCCCCTTTAGGGCCTTTGGGAATTCCTCCAGATAGAGCTCTGTAGCTTCGCGAAGGTTAGCAACCGCATCCGTCTCGGTCTCACCCTGAGATGACGTGCCAGTTTCAGGATTGAACGCCACAAAACCGCCTTCGGGAGCGGGAGTCAAAACGGCGGTAAGCCTCATGAGTGTAGCCAATCCAGAATTGCAGCCTCGTCAACACCAGGCCTGTCTAACGTCCTAATGATCCGCGGCGACGGATGGCGCGCCTCTTGCACCAGCAGGAGGCGTGACAGACGAAGACGTCAGATCTGGTAGTTGGTTATCGGAACCCGTGGAGTTGCGGATCAAGGACGTGTTATGGGATGAGGGCGCTACGGGGCATCTGGTCATCCGTGGAGCGAAAGGTGGCAAGGACAGGAGGGTTCCTATACCTTCGGTCTGCGTGGCTCCCTTGAAGGCGCAAATCATCAAGGCTAAAGGGATTTGGGATCGGGACAGGCGAGATTCTCCAGGCGTCGGCGTGACGCTGCCAAGCCGGCTTCACATCAAGTACCCTTCCGCTCCATTTCTCTGGCAATGGTTCTGGATTTTCCCGGCTGCAAACCACTGCAACGACCCGCGGCTCAACGTCCAGGTCCGCTACCACGTCCTCTCCGAGTGCATCCAGCGCGCGGTCCAGGTCGCCACACGGAAGATCGGCTTGGATGGATTCATTACTCCGCACGTCCTCCGCCATGCCTATGCCACTCACTCGCGCGAGACCATCGACGCCCTGAGCAAACTCCTGGGCCATTCCTCCATCGAGACCACCGCCGGCTACAGACACCCAGTTGTCGATAAGGCCAGCAACCCGCTGGACGACCTGCTTAATTGACCTGAAGGATTGGCTGGGTGGGCTGGAGGAACGACTCCACGGGAGATGCATAAGTCTCGGCAATGCCGCCAGATAGTGCTTAAATAGGAGCGCTTTTCATCGCCCAATATCATGTTAAATCTGCCCGGCCTTTCCATTGAACAGACCGCCGAGACCGCTACCCAGTACGATTTCACGGTAAAGGTGATTTCCTCGCCGCCCCCGTGTTGCCTCGATGGAGTCGTCCTAAACGGCACGAAGCAGACCATGTTCCGGGATTTGCCGATCCATGGCCGGCACGTCGGCATCTGGGTGAATCGCCAGCGGTACAAATGCCGGGGCTGCGGGAAGACGCTCTACCAGTCGGTGCCGCACATGCACCGCAAGCACGAGATGACCCTACGCCTGGTGGATTACATCGAGCGCAACTCGATGGACCGGACCTTTTCCGCCCTGGCCGGCGAACTGGGCCTGAGCGAGTTTACGGTACGCTCCATCTTCCGAATCTTCGCCAAGCGCGAACTCGCCAAACTGGAGCCCGTCACTCCGGAGTGGATGGGGCTCGATGAACTCTACATCCTGTCGAAGTTCCGAGGGGTGGTGACCAATGTGAAGGACAGGACGTTGGTGGAGATGCTTCCCAACCGAAACAAGGTCGCCGTCATCAGGTACCTAGCGGGCATCGAGGACCGGGAGAAAATCAAGCTTGTGGCAATCGACATGTGGAATCCGTACCGGGAGGCGGTACGCGAGGTGCTCCCTCACGCGCGAATCGTCGTGGACAAGTTTCACGTGGTCCGGATGGCAAACGAGGCACTTGAGCGAATCCGAAAGGAACACCGTGTAAGCCTACCCATGCGAGGTCGGCTACAGTTGAAGGACGACCGCTGGATGATGCTGACCAACCCTGACAAGCTCGACGCCGGACGAATGTGGCTCCTGGAGGCAATGCTTGGGCAGTTTCCTCTGCTCAAGGCAGGCTACGAAGCAAAAGAAAGGTTCCGGGCCGTCTGGCGCGCCGAAAACATGCCAGCAGCCCAGGAAGCCTATGACAAATGGGAGTCCGACCTTCCCGAGGACGTGAGGCCCGCGTTCAACGACCTGACCACGGCCATGCGCAACTGGCCACCGAAATCTTCACTTACTTTGATACGCGGGTCACGAACGCCTATACGGAGTCCTTCAACTCCCTGGCGAAAATGGTGAACCGGCTCGGCCGTGGATACTCGTTCGAGGTTCTCCGGGCTAAACTCCTCTTGACGCGGAGCTGCCACAAATTGGAACGGACCGCCTACGAGCGTCCTTCGTCCGGGTTGTCCATGGGCCGAATGAGCTCGTTTATGGTTCAGGAAGATCCCCCGTCCCAGTTCCTCGGCGGGGACATATCAACCTTGGCGGCTGAACTGGGAAGGCTGCCCGAAAAGCCCTAAATCAACCCTTTAAATCGAAATCCCTTTTTTTTTCATGGTGGATCGAGTGGAATCTCAGCGGCCTGGAGCGGCCGGCCCGACCCAAGCGTGGGCCGGGCTGCCGCGTTCGACAATCTATTCGGGAGGATGTTCATCGGCTGGTTTCAACCCGAAGGCCGCCAGCGCAATCATCTCAGCGGCAAACCCTTGCGACGGCGCTTGTTTTCCACCCGACTAGGCCGGATCGATCCGCTTGACGTCCTTCACCGGCCACTTGGTGACCTTGAGCCCCTTCGCGGAGCGGCTGCCGAGCGAGATCGCGGAGAGGTCGAAGTCAAACTCGCGGACGCGCGCCTTGCTGCGACCGTCCAGGGACACGTGGACCCGCTTCGGCATGGCCTTCTCGCTCGAGCTGATGTCGAAGTAGGCGACCCGCGACCCGTCCGACTTGGCGAGCGGGTAGAGCTTGTCGCGGGTGACGCCGCCGATCTGGAACCTCTTCGCGTACGCCTTCCCGCTCGCGCCGTCCTGGTAGATCATCGTGTAGAATGAGGCGTCCCCGTCCTTCGGGAACACGGCGCAATGGATGATCCCGAGCCCCATGAAGACCTTGTCCGCGACCCGGGACACCTTCATCGATGCGTCGGCCATGATGCACAGGACGCTGTCCAGGATCGTGCAGTCCTGGACGTACTCGTGCTGCCGCCAGTTGAGCCCGATGAAGCCCTCCTCGCGGTTCACGTAGAGCCGCTGGTTCGCCGACACGACCTCGGCCGCGCTGATCTGCTCGATCTCGTCGTACTCGGTGCGCCGCTTCACGCCCTTGCCGTACTTCTCCTGCAGCGTCTCGAACCACCTGACCGCGTGCGCCGTCAGGTGCTTGAGGTCGTTCCTCACCTCCTTCATCTCCTCCTCGATCCTCTTGAGGCGCTCGTCCGCCTCGAACCGGTTGTAGGCGGAGATTCGCTTGATCCTGATCTCGGTCAGGCGGGCGATGTCGTCGTCGATGACCTCCCGCCGGAGATTCCTGAGGAAGGGCTTCAGGCCCTCGCGGATCTCGGCGAGCACGCTCTCCCATGTCTTCGATTTCTCGATCCTGCGGTAGATGCGCTCCTCGATGAAGATCCGCTCGAGCGAGTCCCAGTGCCACTGCTGCGCGAGCTCGCCCTGGCGGATCTCGAGCTCCTTCTTGAGGAGCTCGACCGTCCTGTCCACGCTCCGCCTCAGGATCTCCCGGACCCCGATGAACACGGGCTTGTCCCCGTCGATCACGCACGCCGAGGGTGAGATCGCCACCTGGCAGTCCGTGAAGACGTACAGCTGCTGGACCACCTTCTCCGGCTCGGCGCCCTGGGGCAGGTGGACCAGGATCTCCACGGCGTCGGCGGTGTTGTCGTCCACCCGCTTGATCTTGATCTTGCCCTTCGCGTTCGCCGCCAGGATCGACTCGATGACCGACTCCGTGGTCGTCGAGTACGGGAGCTCGGTGATCGCCAGGAGCACCTTGCTCCGCTGCTCGATCCTCGCGCGGACCTTCATCTTCCCGCCGCGCTCGCCGTCGTTGTACTCGGCGAAGTCGGCTATGCCGCCCGTGGGGAAGTCGGGATAGATGCGGAACGTCTTTCCCCGGAGGTGGTTGATCGCCGCCCGGCACAGGTCGTTGAAGTTGTGCGGCAGGATCTTTGTCGAGAGCCCGACCGCGATCCCCTCGGCCCCCTCCAGGAGGACGATGGGGAACTTGGCCGGGAGCGTCACCGGCTCCCTGGCGCGGCCGTCGTAGCTCAGCTGCCACAGGGTCGTCTTGGCGTTGAAGAGCACGTCGCGCGCGAAGGGCGTCAGGCGCGCCTCGATGTAGCGCGGCGCGGCGGCCTCGTCGCCCGTCAGGATGTTCCCGAAGTTGCCCTGCGGCTCGACGAGCCACGCCCTCTGCCCCATCCCGACCAGCGACGCGCCGATCGAGGCGTCCCCGTGCGGGTGGTACCTCATCGTCGCCCCGACGACGTTGGCGACCTTGTGGAAGCGGCCGTCGTCCATCTCCCACAGCGTGTGGAGGACGCGGCGAAGGACGGGCTTTAGGCCGTCGTCGATGTGGGGGATGGCGCGGTCGAGGATGACGTAGCTCGCGTAGTCCAGGAACCAGTCGCGGTAGCTGCGCTCGAGCGGCGACTTGCCGCCGTGTCCCGTCGCAGCGTCCTTGGCGTCCTTCGGCATGCGCGGGGTCCGGGCTCAGGCCTCGACGATGTCCTTCTCGACCCTGAGGTTGTCGATGATGAAGTCCTGCCGCTCCGGCGTGTTCTTGCCCATGAAGAACGAGAGGAGTAGGTCGATGTTGTGGACATGGTGGAGCGACAGGGGCTCCAGCCGGATGTCGTCGCCAATGAACGCCTTGAACTCGCCCGCCGAGATCTCGCCAAGCCCCTTGAACCGGGTGATCTCCGCGGCGGCCCCCAGCTTCGCGACGGCGGCCTGCTTCTCGGCCTCGGTGTAGCAGTAGTGGGTCTCCTTCCTGTTGCGCACGCGGAAGAGCGGCGTCTCGAGGATGGAGATGCGGCCGCCGGCGATGAGCTCGGGGAAGAACTGCAGGAAGAACGACAGGAGGAGGAGCCGGATGTGCATGCCGTCCACGTCGGCGTCGGTCGCGATGACGATCTTGCCGTACCGCAGCCCGTCGAGCCCGTCCTCGATGTTGAGGGCGGACTGCAGGAGGTGGAACTCCTCGTTCTCGTAGATGACCTTCTTCGATAGCCCGAATGTGTTGAGCGGCTTTCCCTTCAGGGCGAACACCGCCTGCGTCTGGACGTCGCGGCACGCCGTGAGGGACCCCGCGGCGGAGTCGCCCTCCACGATGAAGATCGCGCTGTCCTCGGCCCTCTCGTCCTTGTCCCCCAGGTGCAGGCGGCAGTCGCGCAGCTTCCGGTTGTGGAGCGAGGCCTTCTTCGCGCGCTCGCGCGCGAGGCTGCGGATCCCGGCCAGCTCCTTGCGCTCGTGCTCGCTCTCCTGGATCCGCTTGAGGAGCGCCTCGGCCGTGGCGGGGTTCTTGTGGAGGTGCCCGTCCAGCGCCTGCTGCACGAACTTTCCGATGAAGTCCTTGATGGTCGGCCCCTCGGGCCCGATGACGCTCGAGCCGAGCTTTGTCTTGGTCTGCGACTCGAATATCGGCTCGATCACCCTCACCGAGACCGCCGCGACGACCGACTGCCGGACGTCGGCCGCGTCGAACTCGCGCTTGAAGAAGTTCCTCAGCGTCTCGACGACCGCCTCGCGGAACGCCTGGAGGTGGGTGCCCCCCATCGTCGTGTGCTGCCCGTTGACGAACGAGAAGTACTCCTCGCCGTAGTGCGAGCCGTGGGTCATCGCGACCTCGATGTCGTCCCCCTCGAGGTGGATGATCGGATAGAGCGGCTCGCCGGTGAGGTTCTTCTGGAGGAGGTCCCTCAGGCCGTTCTCCGACTTGAACGGCTTCCCGTTGAGGAGAAGGGTGAGCCCGCGGTTCAGGAACGCGTAGTTCCAGAGCATGTCCTCCACGAATTCCGGCCTGAACCTCAGGTTTGCGCCGAAGAGCTCCCCGTCGGGCCTGAACTCGATCGCGGTCCCGTTGCGCTCGCCGGTCTTCGCGATGCGGTGGTCCTTCCTGAGCTTGCCCTTCGCGAACTCGACGACCTTCGACTCGCCCTCGCGCACCGCCTCCGCGCGGTACTCGACCGAGAGCGCGTTCACCGCCTTCTGCCCGACGCCGTTCAGCCCCACCGCCTTCTTGAAGGTCTCGCTGTCGTACTTGGCGCCCGTGTTGATGATCGACACGCAGTCGAGGAGCTTGCCCAGCGGGATCCCGCGGCCGAAGTCGCG
>PLKS01000071.1 GCA_003140665.1 Opitutaceae bacterium | reverse complement strand
CCGACGTGATGCTGGAGTTCGGCGCCTACGACTGGCTTGTCTTCACGAGCGCGAACGGCGTCCACCACTTTTTCGGCGAATTCCTCCGGATCTTCGACGACATCCGCTCGCTGGGCCTGATCCGGATCGCGTGCATCGGGGACGCCACGGCCAAGGCCGCCGCCGACCTGCACCTCAAGGTCGAGGTCCGGCCGAAGAAGGCCACGGCCGAGGCGCTTGCCGAGGAGCTGGTCGCCACCGGCAGCATGGACAGCGCGAAGGTCCTGGTCATCACGGGCAACCTCAACCGCGACATCCTGGTGAAGAGGCTCGAGGAGGCCCGCGCCATGGTCGACTGCCTCCAGGTCTACAAGACCGAGGCGGTGGACCTGTCCGCCGATCCCGTCGCCGCGGAATTCCGGGAGAAGGGCGCCGACGCGGTCCTGTTCGCGAGCTCATCGTCGGCCCAGTGCTTCGTCGAGCAGGGCGCCAGCCTCAGGCTTGGCCCGGACGCCAGAAGGCCGCTCAACGGGAGCATCGGGCCCCAGACCAGCGAGATGATGCGCGGGGCGGGGCTCAGCGTCGATTTTGAGGCCCCGACGCCCGGGATCGACGAGCTCGTGGCGGAGCTGGTAAAGTCGCTCCCATGAAAGTTCCCTTCCTCGACCTTGGCCCCCAGCACCGGGCGCTTCGGGCGGAGGCGCTGGCGGCCCTCGCGGCGACCTACGACGCCACGCGTTTCTGCCTCGGGAAGGATGTGGATGACTTCGAGAGGAACTTCGCGGCGTTGCTCGGATACCCGTCCGCGGTCGGCATGAACAGCGGCACGTCGCCCCTGCACGTCGCGTGCATGATCGCCGGGTTCGGGCCGGGCGACGAGGTGATTGTCCCGCCATTCTCCTTCATCGCAACGGCATGGGGCCCCATTTACGTCGGGGCGAAGCCCGTGTTCGCCGACATCGAGGAGGGCACCTTCAACCTCGACCCCGCGGCTTTCGAGGCGGCGATCACGCCGCGGACAAGGGGGGTGATCCCCGTGCACCTGTTCGGCCTGCCGGCCAGGATGGACGAGATCATGGCGATCGCGCGGAGGCACGGCCTGTTCGTCATCGAGGATTGCGCGCAGGCGGTCGGCGCCCGCTACAAGGGCGCGCCGCTGGGGCTCATCGGCGACGCCGGGACCTTCAGCTTCTACCCGACGAAGAACCTCGGCGCCTGCGGCGAGGCCGGCGCGCTCGTGTCGCGCAGGGCCGACGTGGCCGCCAGGGCGAGGCTGATACGGGTCCACGGGATGGAGCAGCGCTACCATCACTCGATCGTCGGTGGCAACTTCCGGATGGAGGGATTCCAGGCGGCGGTGCTCAACACCAAGCTGCCGCATCTGTCCTCGTGGACCGAGCGGCGCCGGTCGATCGCGCGGAGCTATCTCGGGGGAATCCGCCTCGAGGAGGCGCGCCTCCCGGCTGTGCCCGCGCACGGGGAGTCGGTCTACCATCAGTTCACGATCACGCATCCGCGGCGCGACGCGCTGCGCGAGCACCTGGCCGCAAGCGGCGTCGGGGCCGATCTCATCTATCCGGTTCCCTTCCACCTCCAGCGGTGCTTCGCCGGGATGGGGCTCGGGAAGGGGTCCTTCCCCGTGGCCGAGCGCGCCGCGGAGACCTGCGTGAGCCTGCCGATCTATCCGGAGCTCTCCGATGACCAGGTGAGCGCCGTCATCGATGCCGTGAACGCGTTCAAATAGGGGCCGCAGACGCCATGATCGACGGAATCCAGGTAAAGGTCTGCGGCCTGACGTCCCTCGTGGACGCGGCCTTTGCCGACGCCTGCGGCGTGGATTACCTCGGGTTTGTCCTCTATCCCAAATCCCCGCGCTACGTCCCGATCGCGCGGTACCGCGCGATGGCGGGGCTGCTTCCCGCGAGGGACAAGGTTGCCGTGACCGTGGAGCCGACCCCCGGGGCGCTCCTGGCGATGCGGGAGGCGGGATTCAAGCACTTCCAGGTCCACTTTCGTCACGACCTTCCGCTTTCGAGGATCGAGGCCTGGACGCATGCGGTGGGCGCCGAGGCCCTTTGGCTCGCCCCAAGGCTGCCGCCGGAGGCGGACGTCCCCGCGAGCCTGCTGGGGTTGTCGCGGGGAATCCTGCTCGACACGTTCGACCCGACCCTGTTTGGCGGAACCGGAAGGACGGGCGACTGGACGAAGTTCAGGAGGCACCGCCAGCGGCAGCCCGGCAAAACCTGGATCCTCTCCGGCGGGCTCAACCCCGAGAATGTAGGCGAGGCGCTCGCGAAGACGAAGGCGCGCTTCCTCGACGTGAACAGCGGCGTAGAGTCCGCGCCGGGCGTGAAGGATCACGCCAAGCTGAAGGCATTCATTGCCGCGGTCCGCAAGGCCGCGGGCCGTTGAAACGGCCGCCCGCTACCCCCGCTCAAGAGCGAGGAGGCTCCGCTTCGTGTCCTCGCCAAACGCGTACCCGGTGAGCGAGCCGTCGGAACCGATCACGCGGTGGCACGGGATGATGAGGCAGACGGGGTTGGTCGCGTTCGCGCGCCCGACCGCGCGCGGCGAGCTCCCGACTTCCCGCGCCACGTCGCCGTAGGAGCGGGTTTCGCCGTAGGGGATCCTGCGCAGCGCGCTCCAGACGCGGCGCTGGAACGGCGTTCCCCCCGGGGAAATCCCGATCGAGAAATCACGGCTCTTGCCGCTGATCCATGACTCGACCTGTTTTCGCGCAGCGTCGGTCCTGCGCGGGTCGCGGATAAGCCGCGCACCGCGCAGCCGGCCGCGGAGCGCCCCTTCGCCACCGAACGCGGCGGCCGCGACGGCGCCGGCGGAATCGACCGCGAGGGCGAACACGCCCATCGGGGTTTTGAACTGGGTGCAATGGTAGGTGGGGAGGTTGGTCATGGTGCGGGCTTGTTGATCTGCCAGAGGTGGGCGGTTGCCAGGCTCCGGTGCGGTGAGAAAACGGACATGAGGCGCCGCGTGGCATCCGCGTCGGGGCGCTCCTCGAGCTTGAACAGGGTCCGGAGGCCGCTCGTGACGCCGGTGTCGCCGATGGGCACGCAGTCGGCAAGGCCGAGGGAGCGCATCATCAGGTAGTTGACCGACCACGGGCCGAGGCCGCGCACGGCGAGCAGGGTGCGCTCCGCGCGGGTCGCGGACATGGAGTGCAGCGCAGCGAGGTCGAGCTTGCCCTCGGCAATGAGCCGGGCGGCGCCGATGAGGTACTCCGCCTTCTTGCTTGAATACTGCCAGCGGCGAAGGCCGGCCGGCTCGAGGCGGGCGATGGCCGCCGGCGCGGGAAGCGAGAACAGGCCGCCCTTGAGGGGCGTCCCGAGGTTCTCGACGAGCCGGCGCTTGAGCACGCATGCAAAGCGGAGGTTGATCTGCTGGCCGATGATCGACCACAGGAGGCCGTCCCACGCCCCCGGCGTCCGGCTCAGGCGCAGGCCCGCCCGGCCCGAGACGAGCCTGGCCACGCCGAGGCGCCGGGCGAGGCGGGCAAACGCCGCCGCGTCCTGGTCCAGCCCCAGGAGTCCCACGACATGCCGGTGCGCGGCTATCCGCTGGCCTGTGCCGATCCCGGCCGCGGCGTCCAGGGAGACGGCGGCGCTGCCGTCCGCAAAATGGATCCTCAAGAGCGCCGGCGTCCCGTCGAGGTCCGCCGCGGTCTCGTAGACCGGGCCGGTGAGGCGCTCCGTCACGCTCTGCGGATCCCGCCCGAGCGTCCGGAGGAGGTGGGGGAGGGGATAGCCCGGCGGCAGGTCCACCGCGAATCCCCCGTCCGCGCGGAGGCCGCGGTAGGCCGCGGGAGTCATTCCGTTGGCCGAGCGGAAGTGCTCATGAAACACCGAGATCGACTCGAAGCCGGCCTCAAGGGCGACGTCGGTGAGGGGGGCGTCGCGGACGATGAGCAGGCGCCTCGCCGCGTCGATCTTCGCCCGCAGGAGCAGGTCGGCCGGCGTGGCGTGGAAATGCTGCCGGAAAAGCTCAAAGCAGCGCGTCGTGCCAAATCCCGACCGGCGCACAACCGACCGGGCGTCCTTGAAGCGCCCGGGGTTCGCGCGCACCTCGTCCACGAGCGTCTCGATGGACTCGAGCACGGGATCCGCTCCGCGGGCAAAGTCGTCGGGATGGCACTTGAGGCAGGGCCTGAGGCCGGCCGCGCGCGCGGCGACGCACGAGTCAAAGAACCGGACGTTCTCGGATCTCGGCTTGCGCGCCTTGCACGAGGGAAGGCAGTAGATTCCCGTGGTGAGGACCCCGGTGAAGAACCGGCCATTCCACGCCGGGTCGCTCGCAAGGAACCGGGAATACATGTGGGCGTGGGTCATTCTCATGGGAGGGGGCCTGTTGGAGGCGCATACACTACCAAACCCGGGCGGCCGTGTCGTCCGCATTTTTCCGCCCCAATTCCGCGCACCGCGCTTGCCGGAACGCCAGGGCAACAGGTACGCTCTGTGCTCTACTACGCGCAATGACCGAACCCGCCCCACGCCTCGTGCGCGCATGGCTCGATTCCCTCTCGTCGGGGATCGTGGAGTTTGACCGGAACTGGGACCAGCCGGCGCCGCCGGCGATCGCGCTCTCCGGCGGGGTCGAGGTGACCCGGTTCGGGAAGGCGCCCGACCTGACGGCGGCGAAGACCTACCGGTATTTCCGGCGGGAGCCCGACACCCTGGCGTTCGCGCTTCCGGTGCGGCGCGGCTCCGGCGTCGATCCCGCGGTCGACCGCGTGTACCTTGCGGGCCGATTCAACGGGTGGCAGGCGGCCGTGGGCGACGAGGCCTGGCGCCTGAAGCTCGCGGAACTGGACGGCGAGCCCGTCTTCATGTGGACGGGGCCCGCCGCCAAGGTGATCGACGGCCAGGACAACCGGTTCAAGTTTGTCACGGGGGAGAACCTGTGGCTTCACCCGCTGGATGACGCGCCCAACTGCGTCCGGGACGACTCGGGGAACGTCAACCGATTCATCGATGGCGGCCGCACGGGGGCGCACCTGTGGCGTTTCGAGCTCGGGGCCGCCCTGGATCTCGCCGGCGCGTGGTCGGTGGCATCGGGCGCGGACCTCACCAGCGCCCCGTCGCCGCTCCGGCCGGGCGAGTTCTTCTTCGACCTTGGGACGGACCTGCCGCTCGGTGCGCTCATCTCCGGGAAGTCGACCGTCTTCCGGATCTTCGCGCCCAGGGCGGAATCGGTGACCGTCCACGCCTGCCACGACCTCGCGGAGAAAAGGACGGCGGCCTCCTTTCCCCTCGCGAGGAGGGGGGACGCGCACGGGGCCGCGGGCGCCTGGGAGGTCGAGCTCGACCGCAGCCTTCACGGCTGGTTCTACTGGTACACGATCGAGGCGGTGGACGAGGGGACGGGCAGCCACGTCTCGAAAACGGACGTCCTCGACCCGTACGCCCTCGCGACGGTCGACCGCGGCGGCCCGGGCATCGTGCTCGACCGGGACTGGGTGGGGCGCGGAGACACGGAATTCCGGACGCCCGCCTGGCAGGACCTCGTCGTAACCGAGGCGCACGTGCGCGACCTTACCGCCAAGGCGCCGGTGAAGGCGGCCGCCGCGGAGCGGCGCGGGTTTGCCGGCCTCCTAAAGTGGGTCGAGAGCCCCGATTTCTACCTGCACCACCTCGGGGTCAACTGCGTCGAGCTCCAGCCCGTGCAGGAGTTCGATAACAAGACGACCGAGGAATACCACTGGGGCTACATGACGAACGCCTACTTCGCCCCGGAGAGCAGCTACTCGCTTTCGCCGGCCGAGGCCTCGGGCGTCCGGGAGCTCCAGCAGCTCGTGAAGGCGCTTCACGACCGCGGGATCGCGGTCATCCTCGACGTCGTCTACAACCACGTGGGCGATCCCCCGCATCTCCTCAACATCGACCGGCTCTACTATTTCGAGCAGGACTCGGCGGGCAACCTGGCCAACTGGAGCGGCTGCGGAAACGATGTCCGCGCCAGCGCGGCGATGGCCAAGAGGCTGATCATCGACAGCTGCATCCACATGATCCAGGCCTACGGGATCGACGGGTTCAGGTTCGACCTCGCGGAGCTCCTGGGGATGGACGTGCTCAGGGACATCGAGGCGGCGCTCAAGCGGGTGAAGCCCGGCGTGATCCTGATCGCCGAGCCCTGGAGCTTCCGCGGGCACATCGCGGGGGCGCTGCGCGACACCGGCTGGGCCTCCTGGAACGACGGGTTCCGGAATTTCCTGAAGGAATACCTGCGGGGCTCGGGACCCGCGGAGCGCCTCGAGTACTTCCTGCGCGGCTCGCCCTGGTATTTCGCCAAGTGGCCGGCGCAGACCGTCAACTACACCGAGTCGCACGACGACCGGACGTGGCTCGACTCCATCACGGAGAACCCGGGGTTTGACGGGACCAACCCGACGGCCAACGACGTTCGGCGCACGCACCTCATGGCGTCGGTGCTCTTCATGTCCGTCGGGATCCCGATGCTGGCGGAGGGCCAGGACTTCCTTCGCTCAAAGGGCGGCCTGGGCAACACCTACATGCGCGGCGACGTCAACGCGCTGGACTACCGGCGCATGTACCGCCACCTGGCGACGCACGCCTACTTTGCGGACTGGATCGCGTTCCGGAGGGGCCCGCGCGGACGGCTCCTGCGGCATTTCAGCCGCCCCTCCGAGGGCTATTTCCGTTTCTTCAACGGCGGCGGCCAGCCGCTGGGCGTCGTGCTGAATGCGGATCTGTCGAAGGGGGCGGAGCGGCTGCTGTACGCCATCAACCCCACGGACGCCGATGTCACGATCTCGATCGGCGAGGTCGCCGCCTGGGGGAACTGGAGGCCGATCGCCGACCACGACCGATTTGTCCAGCCGGGCAGCCGGGCCGCGACCCGGAAGGTCGAGGCCGACCTCGAGGTGCCCGCGCTCGGGTGCGGGCTCTGGTCCGCCGGGTCGTGACCCGGCCTGTCACTTCGCGCTGAAACGATAGAGGGTCGTGCTTCGGAACGTCTCGCCGGGACGCAGGAGCGTCGACGGGAAGCCCGGCTGATTCACGGAGTCGGGGTAGTGCTGGGTCTCGAGGCAGAACGCGGCATGGAGGGGATAGGCCGCCCCGTACTTGCCCACGAGCGTCCCGTTGAACGAGTTGCTGGTGTAGAGCTGCACGCCCGGCTGGTCCGTCGATACCTCGAGCGCGCGCCCGGAGACCGGCTCGAACACGCGACCCGCGAGCACCAGGCCCCGGCCGCCGCCGTCGATCACGTAGTTGTGGTCATAGCCGTGCGTGGATCCGGAAAATGCCTGGATGTCCCGGCCGATCGGCTTGGGCTTCGTGAAATCGAGGGGCCCTCCCGCGACATCGGCGATCGCCCCGGTCGGGATCAGGCCGGCGTCGACCGGCGTATACTGCCTCGCCTTCAGCTGCAGCACCTGGCCGAGCACGTCGCCCCCGCAGGCGAGGTTGAAATAGCTGTGGTTGGTCAGGTTGACGGGCGTCGCCTTGTCGGTCGTCGCCTCGTAGTCGATCCGGAGCTCGTTCGCATTCGTGAGGGTGTAGGTCATCCGGACGCTGAGCGCGCCCGGAAACCCCTCGTCGCCGTCGGGACTCACGTGGTGGAAGACGATCGCGGGGCCGTCGGGCGCCTCCATGGCCTCGGCCTTCCAGACGACCTTGTCGAAACCCCGGATCCCGCCGTGGAGGGTGTTGGGCGGATTGTTGATCGCGAGGGAGTAGGTCCTGCCGTCGACGACAAACCTTCCCTTGGCGATCCGGTTGGCGACCCGGCCGACCACCGCGCCGAAGCAGGGGCTCTCCTTGATGTACTGGGGCAGGTTGTCGAAACCCAGGACGACGTCGCCGAGCTTCCCGTCGCGATCGGGGACATGCAGCTCGGTGATCACCGCCCCGTAGGTGATGGCCTTGCAGACCAGGCCATTGGAATTGGTGAGGGTGTAGAGGCCGACGGCGGTGCCATCCGGCATGATCCCGAACGTGGACTGCGCGATGCTTGCGGACATGGTGGTTGAGGGGAGGATGAGGGCGGCGGCCCCGAGGAGCGGGGAGATCCGGCTTAGGGCGGTGCGGAGGATCGGCGGCCCCATGGGTGGCATCATTGCGAACCTGGCCGGTCGATCGATAAAAAACAGCCCATCAGGACCGCCTGGACGCCCTCTCGAAATGCTGCTCGATCTCCTCCAGGGTCTTTCCCTTGGTCTCGGGAAGGAAGAAGGCGGCCGTGATGAAGTAGATCACCGTGAAGCCGGCGAACAGGAAGAACATCGTCGAGTAGCCGTACTTGCCGACCGTGGGGAGGAAGATCGCCGCGATCGTCGTCGAGACGGCCTGGTTGAGCGTGAGCGCGATGCTCATCCCGTTCGAACGGATCCGGGTCGGCATCAGCTCGGAGAGCGCCAGCCAAACGACGACGCCGGGGCCGATCGCGAAGAATGCCATGAAGCAGAACGTGAAGAAGGCGGTCAGCCAGCCATTGCGCGTGCTGGGAACGGGCGTGATGAGGGCGTTCTCGATCCTCAGCGGCGCGGTCCTGGCCTCGTCCAGGCTGGCAAGGGGATTTGTCAGGAAGGCGCTCACGCGGTCGCTGGGAAGGCCGCCTTCACGGTTGATCTCGAGCGGGGCCGCCCCCGGATCGTCCGAGCGGACGATCGCGGTCGACGAGCGGAAGCCGCCGTACGAGTAGATCACGCTCAATGTCAAACGCCTGCCCATGAGCGCCTTGCCGGCGTCGCCGGACGCGGCCAGAAGCCTGTCCGCGGAGGCGGCGTCGAAAAGGATCCTCGCGTCCTGGCCCTGGCCGACCGACGCCTGGATGGCGTCCCGCGTGTCGACCCGGAGCCTTTCAGTCCTGCGGAAGAGCAACCCGACGACGACGAGGGAGACGATGATCCCCGCGGTGCCGATGGTCAGGAGAAACTTGCGCCCCTTCCGGTCCACGAGAAGGACCGCGACCATAGTCGCGAAGAAATTGACGAGCGTGAAAAGCAGGTTCCCGTAGTGGGCCTGGACGTCAGAAAGGCCGCCCTGGATGAAGATGTCGGCGTTGTACCCGATGATGGAGTTGATCCCGGTCGCCTGGTTGCAGGCGAGGATCACGCACGCGAGGATGAACGGGATCACGTATTTGCGGCTGAGGAGGGGCTCCCTGGCGCCCCCTGCGCCCGCCGAGGCCTTCGACTTCTCGGCCGCGGCGTTCGCCTCCATCTCCCTGAGCTCCAGGTCGGCCTGACCCTCGTCGCGCGAGCGAAGCAGGGCGCTCCGCGCCTCGTCCTTGCGGCCCCGCAGGAACAGCCAGCGCGGCGACTCGGCCACGATGAAGCTCCCGATCACGAACAGGATGCCCGGCGGCAGCGACACCCAGAAGATGCTGCGCCATGCCGAGTCCTTCACGGCGAAGAGCCTCGCCGCGTCGCCCAGCTTCGCGACGGTGTCCACCCGGTAGCTGAAATAGAGGGCGACGATGGCCGCGATGACGAAGCCAAGCACCAGCATCCACTGGAAGACGCCGGTGCCCTTGCCGCGGCTCTTTGAACCCAGGCATTCCGCGAGGTAGAGCGGGATGACGACGCCGACGAGGCCGCCGCTGACCCCCTGGAGGATCCGCCCGATGAGCAGCGGCTCGTACCCGCGCGAAAGGGCGATCACCGGGATGCTGGCGACGAAGAGCAGCCCGGCCAACGTCATCATTTTCCTGCGGCCCATCCAGTCGGCGAGCAGGCCCGCGACCAGGGTGGAGACCGCGCTCCCGAAGAGGACGGCGGCGACCACGAACGAGAGCTGGCCCGCGCCCAGGCCGGAGGTCGCCTTCAGGTAGGGAAAGGCGCCCGCGATGATGCCGACGTCGATCCCGTAGAGGAGGCCGCCGAGGCCGGCGACGAGCAGGAGCATGCGGTTGTAGGCAACCCTGGACCTTCCGGGATCGCTGGGGGCGGGGATTTCTTGGGTGGGCATCTTTGGGGTTTCCGTCGTTGAAATCCGGCCCGGGTCAGCGGGCGGCCTCCGCCGGGGCAGGGGGGAACGCGATCGAGAGGACCCGCGCCCGCCACCCGGCGTCGGGAAGCTTCGGCCGCTCGCCCTGCGCCGCGGCCGCGGCGACCAGCAGCCGAATGGGCCCGAGGACGGGCAACTCCGTCGCGGAGCCGTTGGTTTCCGCCGAACGGTCCAGCGCGGCGAGGCTGGCCGCGAGCCTGTCGGCGCTCAGGGGAGTGCCCTCCGCGATTGCCCGAAGGGCCTCCGCGGCGACGGCGCAGGCGTCGGCCAGGTCCCGGGCCGGCGCCTCGGCCTCCCTCAAAGCGGGGAATTCGGGCACGAGCGCGCCGGTGACCTCCCTGGCGGCCGCGCCCCATTCCCTGAGGCGGTCGCCGATCGGCCCGGCCAGGGAGCGGTCGATTGCGCCGGGCGCGAAGAGCAGGCGATCCACCGAGTCCGCGAATTCCCGCGAGAGCCCGCTCTCGGGCCGCGCCGCGTCCGCGATGCCGACGAGCGGCACGAGCTGGCTGCCCCACACCTGCTGCTGCCCGCGGTTATAGTGCTTCACCGGCTCGACCAGGTCCAGGAGCGTCCGAAGCGAGGCGACGCCGGGGACATCGAGGTTCTCGCCGACAAGGTGGCGCATCATAAGGTCGCGGTTGCGCTCGTGGAGGGCGCCTGCCTCCTCGAGCCCGGCGCTCACGATCGCCAGCCTGCGGTACATGTCGGGGATGTCACGGACCCCGGCCGGCGACCACAGGCGCTCCGCGATCGCCGCCGTGCGGGGCCAGATCCGGGAGTCGATGGTCTCGGGCGTGACCCATTCCGACCACATCGTGGCCTCGCCGCCCAGGATGTGGGCGCGCTGGGACGCCGTCAGGGTCGACAATGCCGGCAGCGGATCGGCGAGGTAGTGGTCTGCGGCCGGGTAGGCGAGGTCGATGTAGTAACCGTTCGAAAGGATGCCATCGTACCCGAGCGAGGCGGCCGCGGCCAGGGCGTCGGTCCCGCGCCACGAGTCGATGACGCAGTCGAGCGGCAGGCCGGGGTGGAGGATCTCGTCCCACCCGACGAGGCGCTTGCCGCTTTTCGCCAGGATGGCGGCTACCCTCTGGTTGAAATAGGCGTGGAGCCCCTCGTTGTCCTTCAGCCCCCGCTCGCGGATGAACGCCTGGATCCGGGGGTTCGCATTCCATTGCACGCCGTTGTTCTCGTCGCCGCCGATGTGGATGAACCGGTCGGGAAACAGGGCCGCCATCTCGCCCAGGAAATCGCCCAGCAGCGCATAGGTCACCTCGTTCGTGGGATCCAGCACCGGGTTGAAGACGCCCCACTGGCGCTCGATCCCGTAGGGCCCAGGCAGGCTCGCAATCTCCGGGTGCGACACGACCCAGCTCGTCGCGTGGCCCGGGATGTCGAATTCCGGGACGACCCGTATGCCGCGCTCCGCGGCATACGCGATGATCCCGCGGATCTCGGCCTGCGTGAAGTACCGGCCGTCGGAACCCCTCCCCTGAAGCTCCGGGTGGCTCAGGCTTTCGATGCGGAACCCCTGGTCGTCCGTGAGGTGGAGGTGCAGGACGTTGAGCTTGACCACCGCCATCGCGTCGAGGTTGCGCTCGATCACCGGGACCGGCTGAAACCGCCGGGCGACGTCGATCATCAGCCCCCGCCAGGGGAACCGCGGCTGGTCCCTGATCGCGACGACCGGCAGGAACCACCCCGCCTGGTCCCGCTGAAGGAGCTGGAGGAGGGTTTCAAGGCCATGCATGGCCCCGAAGTCGGTCTGGGCGCGCAGCATCGCCCGCGACCCGGCAATGTCGAGGGTGTAGGACTCGTCGTCGCCTTCCGACGGGATCGGCGGCCCGGAACCCCTGCAGTCGATGGCGAGCTGGAGACCCGTCGACTCCGTGCCGGGAAAGGAACCCGCGCCGATGCGGGCCAGCCACCGGGACTGCAATCGGTCGACCGCGGCCTGGAGCCGGCCGCCCGCCGGCCTTGTCCAGGCGACCACCAGGCTGACCCCGGCCACCGGGACTCGGCCTTCCGAGACGCGCGCCTCCGCGGGTGCGGGCATCACGTCGGTGGGCTGGCGGACGCCGTCCGCGTGGGCCGCCTGCGCCATGAGGGCCGCGGCCGCGCTAAAGAGGCAGGTCGCGAAGGAATTCTTCTGGGGCATATCGCTTGAAGGCCTCGATCGCCTCGTACTCGGCAAGGCCAAGGGAGTTGTAGGTCTCGGCGAGGCGCCTGCTGCGGTCCTCCGACCGCTGCCAGAACTCGCGGCGGTCGTCGCCAAGGAAGAGCGCCATGTCCTTCTGCGTCTCGTGGCAGAAGATCGCGCGCCGGCGCCGGAGCACCTCCTGGGGGCTCAGCGGCACCGCGAGGTCGATCTCGTCGGCGGACCACTCGGCCCAGGCGCCCCGGTAGAGCCAGAGCTCGCACTCTCGAACCCACGCCTCCCCCGACGAGAGGGCCAGCGCGTCGCGCAGGGCGTGCAGGCAGAGCCTATGGGTGCCATGCGGGTCATCGAGGTCGCCGGCCGCGTAGATGAGGTGGGGGCGCACGGCGCCCAGGAGATCCCGCATGATCTCCACATCCTTCTCGCCCAGCTGCCTCCTTCGCCCGGGGCTCGTATGGTAGAACGGGAGGTCCAGGAAATGGAGCCTGCCCGACGGCACCCCGCAGACCCGGGCGGCCGCGAGCACCTCCTGGCGGCGGACGAGGCCCTTCCAGTGGGCGGTTTCCGGGGTCTCCGGCAGCGAGCCGGCCGACTCGTACGCTGCGAACAGCGACCGCAGCCTCTCCGCGGTCTCCCGGCTCGTCAGCCCGGCGTCGCCCGCGAAGCGAAGATCGCGCGCGAGCGCCTCGTCCGAGACCGCGTTCGAGCCCGAGACCTGGTAGGCGATGTGAACCTCGTGCCCGTGCTCGACCAGCCGGCAGAGCGTGCCGCCCATCCCGATCACGTCGTCATCCGGATGCGGCGAGACGACGAGGATGCGCTTCGGAAAGGTCCCGGCCGAAGGCGAGCGCAGCGGCCTCACGGGCGCGTCCCCGGGCTTCGTCCGCTTGGGGTCCCGGCCGCCGGGCCAGCCGGTGATCGTGTGCTGGAGCTGGTAGAATCCCGCCAGGTTGACCTCATAGGCCGAGCCGTGGATGCGGAGCAGGTCCTGGAGCCCCGCTTCGTTGTAGTCGTCGTCGGTGAGCTTGAGCACGGCCTTCGCGCGCAGCTGCGAGAGCCAGATGATGGCGCGGCGCATCATTGCCGGGTCCCATTCGAGCCCCTGGTCGCCCAGGGCGCCGATGAGCCATGGCGTGCGGTGTCGGGTCAGGGCCCCCGCCGCCGCGGAATCGACGACGAAATGGACGTTGTCATGCTCCTGCAGGAAGGACGCGGTCACCTGCGGGGTCACCGGCCCCTCGGTCGCCGCGCGGACGATGCCGGCCTTGTGCTGGCCCCATGCCATGAGGACGATGCTGCGGGCCTCGAGGATGGTCTTGACGCCCATCGTGATCGCGCGCCGCGGCGTGTTCTCCTCGCCCCCGAAGTCCTCGGACGCGTCCCGCCGCGTGATGGAGTCGAGGTTCACCACCCTCGTGCGCGAGCGGCGGGCGCTGCCGGGCTCGTTGAACCCGATGTGGCCCGTCCGGCCGATCCCGAGGATCTGGAAATCGATCCCGCCCGCGGCCTGGATCCTCCCCTCGTAGTCGCGGCAGTGCGCGTCGACCGAGGAGACCGGCACGGTGCCGTCCGGCACGTGGGTGTTTTCCGGCGCGATGTCGATGTGGTCGAACAGATGCTCCCTCATGAAGTGCCGGTAGCTCCGCGGGTCCGACGGCTGGATGGGGTAGTACTCGTCCAGGTTGAAGGTGATGGCATTCGCGAAGCTCAGGCCCTCCTCGCGGTGCATCCGGACGAGCTCCGCGTAGACGCTGAGCGGGGTCGAGCCTGTCGCCAAGCCGAGCACCGCGGGCCGGTTTCCCGGCCGCTTCGCACGCAGGAGGGCCGCGATCTCGCGGGCGACCGCGCGGGAGCCGTCGGCGCTGCTTGGATACACGGCTACCGGTACGTGCTCAAATCGGCTGGGGGTTGCGGTCGGCGGACCGGTCATTTGGGGGGCTTTCGCTGGTAAGTTTCGGGTACCCGGTGAGAAGCAGCGATGATATTCGCGTCGGCACCGTTAAAAAATGGCAGAAATGACTATGTTTTTAACATCGCTGCTACTCCGCCGTGGGACCCTGGCGGAGCCTGGCCCGCCAGGAGACGCCGGCTGAGCGGGCACTTGACGCTTTTTCCCCAATCATGCCGAATTGGCGCCGTGGCGCCCCTTCCCGTTGCCCGGCCCGCAGAGCCTGCCCGGGCGGACTTCAATGCCGTGGGCATGGCAGGCCTCCTCCTTGCCGCGGTCCTGTTCGCCTACTTTCCGGCCCTGAGGGGCGGATTCCTCTGGGATGACGACGCCCATGTGACCCCGCTCAAGCTGCGCTCGCTCCACGGGCTCTGGCGGATCTGGTTCGAGGTTGGGGCAACCCAGCAGTACTATCCGGTGCTCCACAGCGCCTTCTGGCTGGAGCACCGGCTCTGGGGAGACTCGGTCCTTGGCTACCACGTCGCCAACGCGGCGCTGCACGCCGCGGCGTCTTGGCTGCTGATCCTTGTCCTGCGCAGGCTCTCCTTTCCCGCGGCCGTGCTCGCGGGCCTCGTCTTCGCCCTGCATCCCGTCTGCGTCGAATCGGTCGCCTGGATCTCCGAGCAGAAGAACACGCTTTCGGCGGTGTTCTACCTCGCGGCCGCGCTCCTTTACCTCCGCTTTGACCAGACCCGCCGCAGGAGTCTGTACTGCCTCGCGTCGGGGCTGTTTGTCCTGGCCCTCCTGACGAAGACGGTCACGGCGACGCTGCCCGCGGCCCTTCTTGTTGTCTTCTGGTGGCGCCGCGGCCGCATCGGCTGGAGGCGCGATGTCATGCCGCTTGTTCCCTGGCTCGCCGTCGGCGCGGCCTGCGGTCTCTTCACCGCGTGGGCGGAACGGAAACTCATCGGGGCCGAGGGCGCCGATTTTTCGCTTTCCGTGCTCCAGCGGGTTATCCTCGCCGGACGGGTGGTCGTGTTCTATGCGGGGAAGCTCATCTTCCCGGGCAGGCTCGTGTTCATCTACCCGCGCTGGACGATCGATGCGGGGGCGCCCGGGCAATATGTCTATTTGCTGGGCATTCTGATCCTCCTGGCGGCGCTTGCGATGGTCGCCCGAAGGCGGCGCGGGCCCCTGGCGGGCCTCCTCTTCTTCGCGGGAACGCTTTTCCCGGTCCTGGGCTTCGTGAATGTCTATCCGTTCCTGTTTTCCTTCGTCGCGGACCATTTCCAATATCTGGCAAGCATTGGCATCCTCGTCCCGATCGCGTGGGGGCTGCTCTGGATCGTCGTGAGGATTCCCGTGGGCGCGCAGGCCCGGGCATGCCTCCTTCTCGCGGTGCCCGCGGCGCTCGGGATCCTGACCTGGAGGCAGTGCCGGAACTACCGCGACTCGGACACGCTGAACCGCGCAACGCTGCGGGAAAACCCGTCCGCATGGCTGGCCGACTATAACCTGGCGGTATCCCTGGGAAGCCGTCCCGGCGGCCTCCCGGAGGCGATATCCGAATACGAGGCCACCCTGAGCCTGAAGCCGGACCACTGGGCCGCGCGCAGCAACCTTGGAAGCGCTCTGCTCAGGACGCCGGGGCGAGCCGCCGACGCGGTCGCGGAATACGAGGCGGCGCTGCGGCTGAGACCCGACTTCGCCGAGGCCCAAAACAACCTCGGCGTCGCGCTCGGCCGCATTCCAGGGCGGCTTCCCGAGGCGGTCGCGCACCTTAGGATCGCCCTGCGGCTCAAGCCGGACTACGACGGCGCGCACAACAACCTCGGCGCCCTCCTGGTTCGCGAGCCGGGCTCCCTGAGTGAGGCGATCGGCGAATACGAGGCCGCGCTCCGCATCGCGCCCGACCATGCCGAATACCACTACAACCTCGCCAACGCGCTGGCGCTCATCCCCCTCCGCCTGCCCGAGGCGATCGGCGAATACCGGGCCGCGCTCCGCCTCGATCCCGACTACATGGAGGCGCACAGCAATCTCGGCGCCGCGCTGGCCCGAGCGCCCGGCGGCCTCTCCGCCGGGATCTCGGAATACGAGGCTGCGAAGCGGCTGGCTCCGGGGAATCCCCGGATCCGCTCCAACCTGGCCAAGGCACTCGCAAGGGTCCCCGGGAAAATGCCCGAGGCGGTCTTGGAATACGAAGCCGCCGTTCGGATCGATCCCGCCGACCCCCAGACCCACATGGATTTCGGGGTGCTCCTGTCCGGGATCACCGGGCGCGCCCAGGACGCGGCCTCTGAATTTGAAGCTGCGATCCGCCTCAGGCCGGATTTTGCCGAGGCGCACTTCGGCCTGGGAGTCATCCTATTGAGAATGCCCGGGCAAAGGGCGGAGGCGGTCGGGCACCTTGAGAGGGCGCTCGAGATTCGGCCTGATCTTGAGCCCGCGCGTAGGATATTGGAACGTTTGAAGACGGACGACAAGTAGACCATCATATTATCTATGGCCGGTCGGCGCTACCCCGTTGTATGGGTGAATGCCGGATAGATCTGAAAGAACTGGGTTATGTTCGCATATCTGGAACCTACTCAGTTACTCGTGGAATCCGGTTATGCCGTTCGGCGTGGCATAACCGGCTCCGAATGTCGCTTTTGTAGAATGCTAGTACCGCTTTTTCGCTATGGCCTATCAATCAGCATTCAACAATAGTGATTATGCCGCCTCGGTAGCATAAACGACGTTCGGCAAACACCTGTGAATTTCAAAGAGCTCCTGGCATGCAGGGAGTATTTGCTCCTTTCGGAAATCGCCGACGTTGGTGATTCTCGAATTCGGGCGGTAATCTGCATTGGAGGACATAAGCGACTGCCGCGTGAAGTTCTCGGGAAGCACATCGACGAGATCGCTAGATTACCTATCCAATATACCGACGCGTCGTACTACGAGCTAACATGGGAGCGTTACTTCTCGTTTTCGGTGCAAGACGAGGCAACAGCTCCATTTCGACGTGAGGATAAATTCGAAGGCAATGGCGTGCGGCGTTTCACAAAGTCATGGCTGTTGGATAACATTGCCTCTCTTTCGAACGGTACGCACGAGATGCGAGGCATATTGATGCATTTTGGCCTCTACACGCTAAATCACATCGTCGACATCCTAGCGTACGATGAACCGCGCTTGCGTGATTTGGGAATTCGAGGGATGAATTCCAAGGTGCCGAACTACCGGATCCGACGTCTCCNNGCAGGAGGCGCGACCAATGCTGTCTCAACAACAACGTTAGGCCAAATATCGGTTGACGATTCACATCGATTGATCCATCGTAATACGGTATGCAAACTGTCACTATCTCTCCAAAGTTTCAGGTCGTTATCCCGCAACGTGTACGTGAGGCAATGGGCCTGCGCTCAGGTGAAAAAGCTCACGTCATCTCATTCCGCAACCGGATCGAAATAATTCCGTTACGTGACATTCGGAAACTTCGTGGATATCTGAACGGCATCGATACGACGTTCGAACGCGAGGCAGACCGTGTATGAACGTTGTCGATTCTTCTGCTTGGTTGGCATATTTTGCCGGAGAAAAGAATGCGGAGTTTTTTGCTGGGGCGATCGAGGATATTGAGTTGCTGGTTGTGCCCGTGATCTGCATTTACGAGGTGTTCAAGGTCGTGCTTCGCGAGAGAGGAGAGGACGATGCCCTGCAGGCAGTTTCTGCGATGCAACAGGGAGCCGTCGTGGATCTGGATTCTGATCTTGCGCTCGAAGCGGCATGGGTTGGTCACGAAGAGAGGTTGGCCTTTGCCGACTCGATCATCTATGCCGTTGCCAAGCGACATGAAGCAACTGTTTGGACCCAGGACGCGCATTTCGAGGGAAAGGCAAATGTCCGCTTCAAAACAAAGGCAAAGAGGCCCTAACCAGATAGCGGATTCGACGTCGCCGTCTGTCACGCCTCCTGCTGNNGCTGGCGCAGGAGGCCCGCCATCCGTCGCCGCGAATCATTAGGACGTCGATCTTAGGAATAACACGCAGCAATGCCACTTTCCGATCTCTTCACTGCAACGGAACAAGAAGCAAGAGCGGTCACTTCCGTTTCAGTGCCCCGTTCAACCTATCCAGGCGCTGACTTAAAGGGCACTGACATAATTAAGCTCTCGGCTATTTGCAATTTGCTCGATGGCGGTACCGGAAGCGCGAATTGGGACGAAAAGGCAATTCCGAGCCTCGCAGCACTCTCCGAAGATGGTCCATGGATCTACGAAATTCGAGGAACCTTTTTCGACAGGTTATGTGGATTGAGTGATGCGAACAATTCAGATTATGCCAAGCGCTGGGCAAAATTATTCTATTCGAAATTTGATCGATTCGACGAATTGCGTGCGGCCGAATCGTTGACTACACTTCGGCGCGTGGCAAACGAAGCCAGATCCAGTGGAAAGCTTCTCTTCAGTTGGGAGTCTCTGTGATTGATGCTATTCCTAAACATTCACCGGAACCGACGTTTGTCTCAGGCACGTCTCCGGCGTCGCAGGAGACGTGCCATCGTTAACGCGCATCATTGCAACTCGGATCCAACGCCGGCGTGACAGCCATGGTCGCGGACCATTACGACGTTCGGCGGTTGCGAATCATGGCGGAGTTCGTCGCGACTAATATGGGGAATGTGAAACTCAGGTTCATTATGTCCCTGGTGGTTGCGTTTTTCTATGCGTTCTACGTCTACCAGGCTTTGAAGACGGGACGTGCTCGAAAGTATTTTGGCGGCTGGGTGACGGCCAGCGAATCCCCCTTTTCGTTCTACTCGGCGATCTGCATCAGCGCATGCCTGGCGTTTCTCGCGCTTTATTTCGCAGTGAGAAGCGGCGCCATTTTGGTCGCAAGATGAAGCCGCCGAACCAGCCGCTAAAGCCGCCTGGCTCCAGGCGGCTGTGGCTTTACCGGGCCGCGCTGGCGGTCGGCATGCCCATTGCGATCCTTTTCGCCCTTGAGCTCGGGCTGCGCCTGGCCGGATACGGCAGGCCGGCGACATTCCTCATTCCCGACGGCAAGCCGGGGTATTTCAGGAGCAATCCCGACTTTGCCAGCCTGTTCCTGCCGGGGAGCTTCGACCTGAGACCGCTCAACTTCCGGATTTCGGGCCGCAAGGCGCCCAACACGATCCGGATCGTCCTGTTGGGTGAATCCGCGGCCCAGGGCGTTCCCGTCCCCAGCTTCGCGTTCGGCCCGCAGCTTCGGGCGCAACTGCGGGCCCGATATCCGGGGCGGGAGATCGAGGTCATCAACACCGGCATCGTCGCGATCAACTCCCATGTCGTCTACCAGATCGCCCGCGAGCTCGCCCGCTTCGAGCCCGACCTGTTCGTGGTTTACATGGGCAACAACGAGGT
>PLKS01000147.1 GCA_003140665.1 Opitutaceae bacterium | reverse complement strand
GAACTGCCGATCGGAACCGACGAGATGGGGCTGGCTCAGGTCGTGGCTGTCACGGGCGGCCTCACGCGGATCGCCAAGGCGAACGCAATTCAAGTCTCGAGGATCGGGCCGGACGGAAAGGAGCAGCGCTTCGTGGTGAATTTCGAGACCTACCTCAATGCCCAGAAGACGGGAGCCGTTTCCGACTTCCGCCTGCAGCCCGGCGACGTGGTCTTCGTCCCGGAACGCTCGATATGACGCCCGGTGAAACGTTCTCGAGCGGGGATAGCAGCGGAAACCGCGGCAACGGCAGATCGACGCCCCCGTTTGGCACCACAAGCCCGTTCGGCTCGACCGCCCCGTTCGGAGCGACCGCGCCTTTTGGCACCGCCCCGCCATTTGTGAGCACCGCCCCATTGGACGCCGGGCGATTTATTCACGCCACGGACACGCTCTTCACCGACCCGAAGGCGGTAATCAAGAAGGCCCTCCTTATCATCCGCTCGCGTTGGCTGACGGGCCTCGTGGCGGCGGTTCTCGTGGGGACGGCGGTCGGCATCGTCCTCTTCAGGTTTCGCCCGATTGAGTCCACCGCGGAGACGACGCTCCTTGCGGAGAGCCCGCTCGACCAGATCCTCAATCAAGGCGGGACCGCACCCGCGGAGGATGAGCGCCAGGAGAGCGCGCTGATGAACCACCTGTCGGTGATGCTCAGCCGCAGTTTTCGCCAACGTGTCGCCGAAAGCTTCAGCGCCGCCGAAGGCGACGAAATCCAGAGGCCCTACCTGAAAGCGGGCCAGCAGCCTTCGATGCAGATCCTGGAGACGGTGCTCGCAAAGAAAGTCGACGTCGAGCGCGAGAGGGAGAGGGAGTTCTTCACCGTCCGGGTGAAGCACATCTCGGCAGAAACCGCCCTCATGATCGCGGACCATTTCACATCGTCGTACCTGCAGCTCGTGCAGTCGCAGCTTCACCGGGCCAACCAGGCGGCCACCGACCTTCTTGGAAAGCAGGCCGCGGACCTCACGAAGGGGATCCAGGCCCTCGAGGACGAGCGCCGCGCGTACCGGCAGGAGCACAACCTGATCTCGCCCGAGGAAAACCAGGTGATACTTGAGGACCGGATCAAGGAAGTGAACCTGGCGAGATCGGACCTTCGCGTTCAGCGCGCCAAGCTGGAGGCCGAGTTGAACGAGGCCCGGGTCGACCTTGCCAGGTCGCCGATCCCGTTCACGAACTCGGTCCTGTCATCTTATGCCGGGATGCAGCCGCTTCGGGAGCAGCTCGACGCGCTTGAGGTGCAGAGGGACGTGCTCGCCATCCGTTACGGGCCGAACCACGCCAAAATGCAGGATGTCGAGGGCAGCATTTCAGCCACCCGAGACGCGCTGGCACGCGATTACCAGGTGGCTTTTTCCGACCTCGAGTCCCAGCTGAACGTCGCGATCTCCTCGGAAGACGGTCTCAACGCCGAATTCGACAAGGCGTTCAATGATTCGCTTGAACTGAGCAAGCTTGCCAGCCACCTGAACGCGCTCGGCCAGGAGGCCGACGGAAAGCGCAAGACGCTCGATGACCTCTTCCAGCGGATCGGAAAGGCGTCGATCGACACCGCGTTGCCGACTGACGTCCTGCGAGTGATCGACGCCGCTTACATCCATTACCCCCTGGTGCCGATGGTTGCCATCTATGCCGCCGTCATCGGGTTTCTGGCGCTGGCTGCGTTTGCCGGCGCCCCTCTTGCGATCAACTTCTTTGACGAGCGTATCAACGAAAACGTCGACCTTGAGAGCCGTCTCCGGATCGAGGTGATTGGTGTGCTTCCGCGACTGAGTCGCGCTCGGAAGGAGGACCGGCCGCACATCGTCCGCGACAATATCGACTTGGATTATGCCGAGGCCTTCCTGTCCTTCGCCAGCCAGATCGACCTCATTTCCAAGAAGGGGATACCCAGGCGCATCCTGATAACGAGCACGCTCCCTGCCGAGGGCAAGTCGACCCTCGCCTCGAACCTTGCGGCCGCCTACGCGAGGCTTGGCCGGCGCACCGTCCTTGTTGATTGCGACTTTCGAAAGCCATCTCAGGGAAACATTCACAAGGCCGCAGGTGACTCGGGCCTGCTGCCTTGGGCGCGCGCGGGCTTTCACATCGGGCCAGCCCTCCTCCACCCGGGCGGCGACGCGGGCGCGACTATATTGCCGGATGGGACGCTTCTTGTACCCGCAGGGGCGAGCGATCCGCAGCCCGCTCGCTATCTTATCGCCGACGGCATGGCGCGGTTCTTTGCCCTTCTCCGCCAGGAGTTCGAGATAGTGATCGTCGACACGCCCCCGGCTGGGGTGTTCCAGGACGCGGTGATCACCGCCCGCCATTGCGACGAGACGATCTTCGTCGCAAGGGACGGGAAGGCCAACACCGGCCAGCTTCACCGTATCCTGCACGACTTCAGCAAGACATCCGCGCCAGCGATGGGAATCATCCTCAACGCGCTGTCACCGAACGCGAGCCATCCGCAGCTGGCCTACTTCAAGATGGCGCGAAAGTACGGATATAATGGCGCTGTGGCCCGAAAGGCGACCGGGACCGAGGCGAGGAGGTGACGTATGCTCAAGATAGCCTACCTCTACCAACTAGACGCCTCCAATCCGGCGGTGCAGTCGGGACGCCCGGCGTCCATCCTGAGGAACCTTTCGGCACAGGGAGCCGCGATACACGAAGTCTTCCCAATGGCCACGCAGACGTCGCGCCTCTCGATGTTGAAGAAGCTGCTCTACAGGCTGGCGGGACGTTACTACCGCGGCGACCGGGAACCCAAGTACCTCTCGGCGATCGCAGCGGAATTCGACCGCAGGACCCGCGGCATCAACTACGACATCGCGTTCTGCCCGGGAAGTGAGGCCGTCTCGCACCTTGAGGCCAAGCGACCGATCGTGTTTTGCGCCGATGCAACGTTCGCCAACATGATCGATTACTACTGGGACTTCAGCAGCCTGTCCTCCGAGTATGTCCGCAAGGGCCACCTGCAGGAGGCCAATGCCCTGCGACGCGCGGCCCTTGCGATCTATCCTTCCGAATGGGCGGCCCGCTCGGCGATCAATTTTTACCACGCGGAACCGGACAAGGTTGCGATCATACCATTCGGCGCCAATCTCGGGTCACAGAATAGTCGGGATCAAGTGCACCAGTGGATCGCCGGCCGTCGGCACGAGAGCCTGAGGCTGCTGTTTGTCGGGAGGTCCTGGAAGCGAAAGGGTGGCGACCTCGTCGTTGAGACGGCCAAGCACCTGGTTCAAAGGGGGCTTCGCGTTACGCTGGACGTCGTGAGCGGAGACGCGCCCCATAGTGTCCACCGGATGCCGTGGATCACGCACCATGGCCTCCTGGATCCAAACAAGAAGAGCGCGGCGGCGCAGCTTGGGGATCTTTTCAAGAGCGCCCATTTTGTGTTCATCCCCTCCAGGGCCGAAGCCTACGGCATGGCATTCGCCGAGGCCAATGCGTTCGGTGTCCCGGCGATCGGGACCACGACCGGGGGGATTCCCTCGGTCATTCACGAGGGGGTGAACGGCTTCACGCTGCCATTGTCAGCCGATGCGGCGAATTTCGCCGACCTGATCGCCGGCACTATCGCACAGCCCGAACGCTATCAGGCCCTCTGCAGGAAATCATTCGAGGAGTTCGAGCTGCGGCTGAATTGGAGGACGTTCTGCGCGCGCTTCCTTGACCTGGCTTCGCAATTCACAGACAGCCCCGCGCAGAAGTCCCGGGACTTCGCATAGCCCGAACACCATGGAATCGCCCCGCTCAACATTCAATGCGCTCGCGGTCGCGTCGGCGCTAGCGGCCCTTTTTGCGGGACTGCTGACGGCGTTCACGGTGTCCGTCGGGGGCGAGATGCCCCTCGGGGAGATCGTGCTGACGGGAGTGCTCGCATGGATGGCATTCTGCGTCCTTGTGACTGGAAGCGTGCCGCCCGAGGTGCCGCGTGACCGGCTATTTCGCGTGCTCATTTTCTGCCAGGCGGTCGCGTTTATGGCGTATGTCCTCACCGACATCTACCGTCACAGCAGCCCCCACGACATGGGCCGGGGCTGGGCCCGAATGGTGTTTCTGGCCATCGATATCGTGTCCGTCGCCTACCTTGTGGGATGCTCGCGAGTGAACCTGCTCCTTTTCCTAGCCGGCGAGATGCTTGGAAACACGCTGCATGCTCTGGCGTTCGGCGCTCTCTATGGCGACATGTGGAAGTTTGGGGTGGGGACGCCAGTTACTTACCTCGCGTTTATCATGGCGTCATTTGTGGGCCGCCCGGCCGTGGTTGCCGTGGCTTTCGCCATGAGCGTAGTGCACTTCGCAATGGATTTCCGCAGCTTCGGCGGGATCTGTCTCATTGCCGGCGCGGCTACTCTGATGACGCTCTTTCCACGGAAGATCCGGCCATGGCTGGTCATTCCCGCGATAACACTGGTCGGGTTTGGAATCGGCGGCTACCTGTTCAGCCACAGCAGCACCCACCGGGCCACGCGTTCCGATCTCTCACGCACGGCAATGCTTGTGGCTGCCTACCAGGGCTTTTGCAGCTCCCCGATCATCGGTCAGGGATCCTGGTTCAGCAATTCGCATGTGTGGCAAAATTTCATGCTGATTCGCGCGGAGGCCGCGAAGGCCGAACATATCGGCGGCTTTCCCGAAGCAAACGAGGATCCCGGATCGGTCGCAATCCATTCGCAGATCCTAGTGGCGCTCGCGGAGGGCGGCATTTTCGGCGCGACATTCTTCATCGCGTTCGGCCTCGCCCTCGTGGCTGCTGTCTACCGGCTTACCTTCACGATGGCTGCGGGCCGATTTACCGGCATTTACCTGCTCATTCTGCTGGGCGCGGTTTTTAACTGGTTCCTGAGCCCCTTCTCTGGCGCCCACCGTGTCTACATCGCCGTCGCCTGCGGCCTGCTCTTTCTCCTGCAGCGGGTAGGAGCCAGTCAGCCGGCCCCGCCCTGACCCACGATCCAGATGAGAATCGCTTTCGTTGCCAACAGTTACCTGGATCCCGGCAAGCACAACTCGTGGTCGGGTCTGCCATTCTTTATTCGCCGGTCGCTCGAGCGCGTGGGTGTCACAGTGGAAACCTGCATCCTGTCCGAGCCCAATCCGTTGGGGGGTGCGCTCCGTTACGCCTATTGGAGATTCCTGCTGGGGCGTAGGTACGTGCGGGCCTGCGAGGCGAGGGTGCTTCGCCACTACTCCAAGGAGATCGATCGCCGGCTTCGGTCGATGAAGGTGGACGCGGTGTTCTGCCCGAGCTCGTGGCCTGTTGCCTACTTCGAGGGAGCCGTTCCGACTGTCTTTTGGACGGACGCCTGCTTTGCCGGCATGGTCGACTTTTACAAGTCGTTCGCCAACTTGGCGGAAAGCAGCATGGTCGACGGGCACGCCGCGGAGCGCGCTGCGCTGAGGAACTGCGCGCGTGCTATCTATTCGTCGGAATGGGCGGCGTCGACGGCCCGCGATCGCTACTCGGCCGACCCGTCCAAGATAAGGGTTGTGCCCTTCGGCGGAAATATCCTCGAGAAACCCTCCATCGGCGAGGTGGCGATGTTCGTGTCCCTGCGCGAGAGCCGACAGTGCAACCTGCTTCTGATCGGCGTGGACTGGGAAAGGAAGGGCGCGGAAATCGCCGTCGAGACCGTAAAATCCCTGAACAGCCGCGGAATGCCTTCGCGGCTCACCATCGTCGGCTGCGTCCCGCCTCGATCATCGGACCTTCCTCCTTTCGTCGAGGTCATTCCGTTCATCAGCAAGGAGACGTATGAAGGCGGCCGCCGCTTCACTGAAATCTGCCGGCGGAGTCACTTCCTGATCATGCCATCGCGCGCCGATTGCACGCCGGTAGCGATAGCCGAGGCCAATTATTTCGGTCTTCCCTGCCTGGCCACCGATGTCGGCGGCATACCGTCGATCGTTACCGACGAAATAAACGGCCACCTTTTCCATCTGAGGGCGCGAGGGGATTCCTACGCCGACTACATTCTAGATGTGATAAGCGATATATCCATCTATCGCTCGCTCGCGATACGCTCGGCGGAGGAAGCTGACCGCCGCTTTTCTTGGGAGGCTTCGGGCGCGAAGGTTCTATCGATCCTGAGCGAGGTGGTCGCGCTCAAACCGCGCGCGCGGTCGCCAGTGCCCCAAACGTCGGGGGCTGGGAAATTGTCAGGATCCGCGACGCAATGAGTCTCGTTGCCATATCGAGGGAATGGTTTGGCAGGTTTTCTCCGCGTGCTCGGTCGATCGGCCTGTTTTTTGTGAGCTCGCTGTTCGCAAGGGGCGTGGGGGCGCTTTGCCAGATCCTCCAAGTGCCGATTGCGATCGGTGCCCTCGGCAACGAGGCATTCGGTCTTTGGATCAGTCTGATGAGCATAAGCTATCTGATCACCTTCGCGGACTTTGGTCTTGGCCAGGGAACTCAGAACAAGCTTGCCGGGGCGTTCGCGACGGGGCGGCGTGATGCGCAGCGCGAGCTGTTCGTGAACGCCTTCATCGTGCTCACGGTGATCGGCGGGGTCCTCTATCTCGTTGGAAGCCTCTTGATCCGAGCCGTGGATTTTTCCGCCCTCTTCCATCTCCATTCGCGGGACGTCCGCATGGCGGCGCCGGGAGCGGTGCGGGTCGTGCTGCTTTTCTTCTGCGTTAATTTCCCGCTTGGTTTGGCTCAGCGGCTTTCCTACGCCAGGCAAAAGGGCTGGATGCACAATGTCACCCAGGCGGCTGCCGGCGTCACTTCCGTTATCGGGATCGCGGTTGCCGCCCATATGGGAGTCGGGTTGATCGGGATCATCGTCGTCGTCCAGAGCACCGTCGTCGTGGGCAACGTGGCCCTCATGCTGCTGCAGCTCCGCCAGCTAGAGTGGATTGGCCTCGTCGGCGCCCGCTTGAACCCAAGCACGGTAATGGAGCTTCTTGGCCTTGGCGGATTCTTTGCACTCCAACAGGTGCTCACCGTCGTCCTTTTCGCGCTTCCCCAAGTCATCATCTCCACTTCCATGGGCGCGGCGGCGGTGACCTCCTACAACCTGGCGCAACGATTCTTCAACGTGTTCGCGATCGTCCAGGGCGCCTTCATGATTCCGCTCTGGCCTGCGTACTCGGAGGCTGCGGGCCAGCTGGATTACGCGTGGATCCGTCGCACTTTGATTAAGTCGATCAAGGCGACGGTCCTCTGTGCGGTGCTTCCGATGGCGATTGGGACGTTTTTTGCCCGTCCGCTCATTGCAACCTGGGTCGGCAGCCGGGCCGACTTGCCAACGGCGACGCTGATCTGGATGCTCTTTTTCTGGAACGCGGTCGTGTTCCTCCAGCAGCCCTTCGGCTACATGCTCGCGGGAATCTCTGAGATTCGCCGAGTGACGGCATTTGCCTTGGCCGGCACGGTGGCAAGCGCAGGGCTGATGGCGGCGCTTGTCGGCCGCCTTGGCCAGGACGGGGTGGTCATTGGACTCCTGGCTGGCTTCGTGCCTTTCTATTTTGTCGGGTCTGTGTACCAGTCTGTCCGGGTGCTTAAGGGAAACGTCCTAGAGTCGAGGGACATCCAAGAAAGTGAGCTTGCCCGTGTCTCTTAGGGCCATCTTTCCCGCGGGGCTGAAGCAGGCGCTCCTTCGGGCGCGCCTGCGTTTGCGCGGCCGGCGGATTCGTTTCGGCTCCGGCGCGAGGATAGACTCCTTCGACGAGTTCGAGGGCCACGCGTCGCTCAACCCCGGGGCCGCCGTCTACGGCTCGAGGGTAGGGCGCTGGAGCTACTTTGGTGACCATTCGCTTGTCATCTATTCGGACGTGGGCGCCTTCTGCTCGGTTGCGCCCCACGTCGTGATCGGCGGTGGAATCCATCCCACGGCAAGCGTGACCACGTCGCCGTTGTTTTACAGCGCACTCCGCAACCCCTGGGGCTCGTTTCCAGGGGCACTGAGCGCCGCCGACGAGCTTCCCAAGACTCATGTGGGCAACGATGTCTGGATAGGATACTCGGCGGTCGTGTTGCCGGGAGTGCGTGTTGGGGACGGGGCCGTTATCGGAGCCGGCGCCATTGTAACCCGGGACGTGGAACCGTACGCGATTGTTGCCGGCGTCCCGGCGAAAGCTATCCGTTCGAGATTCGATCCGTCGGACGTTGAATGGCTGCTCGGCCTGAGCTGGTGGAATTGGCCCGATGAACGCCTGAAGGAGCTTCGCCCACAGTTCTCAAGCATCGCTTCATTGCGCGAGGCGCTTGGGTCCACCGCTGGGCCGGTGCGGCGCCACGAAGGAATTCACGCCTAGAATGAGTATCGCGACATGAAACCTATGGAGCGGAGATCCAGCAGCGGATTCGTTGCCTGGCTGGGCGGCGCGCCCATGCGCGAACATCCGGGACCAAGGAGGGACTTTCCCTCATGCGACGTCCTGATATATGCCGCTCAACTCCGCTAGAGAGCCGTCGGCTCCCCGCGTGCCGGTTTCGTGGCCGCGCATCGATGTCGGAGCCTTATGCGCCCTGATCCTGATCGCGCTTTCAGCGCCTGCGCGGGCCGACGTCGCCGCAAGCGATCCCGTGCTCGGCGTGATGACCCATTTCGCCCAGGGATGGGATCCCGCTTTGACGGGCACGATCGACGCGGCTGGAATACGAAGCGTCCGCGACGAGATCTACTGGCAGGACGTAGAGCCGCATCTCGGTCAGTTTGTCTTTCCCGTTCGCTACGAGCGGTACATGGCGGAGCTTCGCGCAAAGGGAATCTCGCCGCTTGTGGAGCTGACATTTGCCAACAGGGCGTATGACGGCGGGATGACCCCATACACCGAGGACGGTTTCAGCGCCTACGCGCGGTATGGCGTCGAGGTCCTGCGCCACTACGGAAGCCAGATTTCCGCGGTCGAGATCTGGAATGAATACAACGGATCATTCTGCAAGGGGCCCGCCTCACATGACCGCGCCGACACGTATGCCCGAATGGCGCGGGTTGCCTACCGTGCGCTTAAGGAGGAGAGGCCCGACCTCGTGGTCGCCGGGGGCGCCACCGCCGGCGTGCCGCTCCCATACCTCGAGCATCTGTTTGCGCAGGGCGCCCTTGACTCCATGGACGCTGTCTCCGTCCACCCCTACCGCTACGACTCGGAGCCAGAGGGGATCGAAACCGACATCGCCGCGCTGCAGGGGCTGATCAAGCGCTACGGTCACGGCCGCCCAAAGGCGGTGTGGGTCACCGAAATCGGCTGGGGAACCAGGGCCGCCGCGGCGCCTGGGGAGCTCGCGATCGACGAACGCACCCAGGCGAGTTTTCTGGTCCGCGCGTACGCGCTGCTCATTTCGACGGGCGTGGAGCGGATCTACTGGTACCTATTCCGTGACTACGACGCGTTTGCAACCATGGGGCTCGTGCAGAATGACGGGGCGCACACGCCGAAGGCGGCCTACGGGGCGATGAGGACGATGATCGCCGAGATCGGCGCCGCGCACTTCGTTCGGCGAGAGAATACCCCGGCGGATTTCTACTCGGAGCTGTTCCAGCGCGACTCGGGCGATCCGGTCCGGGTGATATGGTCGCTCCGGCCCTTCCCGCTCGCGCTGCCGGCGTCGTGCAGGGCCGTCGGGATGCTCGGCGGCGAATTGTCGACGGGCGCGGGCCTGACCGTCGGAAGCGAGCCGGTGTTCGTCGAGGGGCCGCTCTCCGGGCTGCCTGCGCCGGACCCCGGTTCGCCGAGGATCGTCGCCGACTCAGTACGTGATTTCTCGGACGCGCAGGGACAGCACGGCTGGTCGTATGGCATGTTCGTGGGCGATTCGCCGGATTTCGTCCCGCTAAAGGATTTTCGCGCAACCGACTGGAAGCGGGAATGGTACGCCCTCTACCCGTACCTGTCGCTCACCGACCGCGACCAGCATCCCTCGGAATCGCGGGCGGGGCCGGTGGCCGCGGTGCGGCGCTGGACCTTTGACGGCGGGACGCGCGTCCGGATCACAGCCCGGTTTCATTGCGGGCCGAAGGGCGACGGCGTGGCAGTCAAGGTCCTCGCGGGCGGCCGCGAGGCGTTCTTGCAGGCGATCGGCGGAGCGCATCCCGCCGAGGCCCGCTTCGAGTCCGTGATGGACCTGGCGGCGGGCGACACCGTCGACTTCGCGGTATTCCCCGGGCCGCGGGGGAACGCCGATTTCGACGCCACCGAAATCTCGGCGACGATCGCCGAACAACCCTAGCGATGCACGACGACTTCAGGATACTTGTCGTGACCCCGACGCTCGGGGAATCCCCGCATCTCGACCAGACGGTGGAGGGGGTCGCCGCGCTCAGCGCGTCGATCCTGCACGTCATCTCGACGCCCCTGGAAAAGGTGAGGGTGCTCCAGGCCAGGTTTCCAGCGACGAGAGTCGTCGCCGACGCCGGGAAGGCCGAGGGCCTGTACGGGGCCCTGAACGCGGCCCTCGAGGCGGTCCCCCGGGGATGGGGATGGTTCACCTACATCAACGATGACGACCTGCTTCTTCCCGGGTTCGCCAACCTCGTTAGCCGCCACCAACACCTGCCAGGCCCCGGGCGGATCGCCTATGGCGACGTGGAGGTGATCCGCGAGGATGGCCGCATGGTTTCCCGGGTCACCACCGAGCGAAATCCCGTCTGGATCCCCGCGCTGCTCCAGCAGGGAATCAGCCCGCTGATGCAGCAGGGGATGCTGTTCCACCGTGAGACCGTGATGCGGCTGGGCCGGTTTGACACCCGCTACCGCCTTTGCGCGGACCTGGACTTCTGGCTGCGCGCGTACGCCGGTGGGGACGGCTTCCGCTACTACCCGCTGCCGGTCGCCCGCTTCAGGATACGCGAGGGCCAGCTCTCCTCGAATACCGCACAGACGGTGCGCGAGCAGCACGAGATCGTCGGGCGCCACCTTCCGGTCAGGATCCCGGCCGTCGTGAAGCTCTGCGCCCGCCTGAGGTATCGCGCGTTCAACCTTCGCCGTTACGTCGAGCGGATGCGTTCATGCGGGCTCCGCACGAGCTACCAGATGCTCGCCTCCGGAGCGGCCCCGCCAAAATGAAACCAACGCTGGAAATAGTCATCCTCAACGACTACGCCGTGCTGAACGGCGGATCGGCCTCCGTAGCCCTCGCCTCGGCGAGGGGCCTCGCGTCGCGGTCGGTCAGGGTGACCCTTCTCACCTGCGTGGGGCCGGTGGCGCCCGAGCTGCGGTCGGTCCCGAACCTCGAGGTGATCTGCCTCGGACAGGAGGAGATATCGAAGGACCCGAACCGCATCCGGGCGTTCGGCACGGGCATTCGCAATTCCCGCGCCGTCGAGGCGGTGCGCGGAGTGCTGCGGAACAAGCCGCGCGGCCGCACGATCGTCCACGTCCACACCTGGACGAAGGCCCTTTCGCCCTTCGCCCTGGATGCGGTCTGCGAGATGGGATTTCCCCTCGTCGCGACGCTGCACGACTTCTTCATCTCGTGCCCGAACGGCGGCTTCTTCGTCCACGGGGCCGACGAGATCTGCGTGCGCCGGCCCCTTTCCCTGGACTGCATCCGGTGCAACTGCGACCGTCGAAACTACGCCCACAAGCTGTGGCGCGTTGCCCGGACCGCGGTCCAGAACCGAGTCCTCCAGGTTCCCCGCAGGATCGCGCATTATGTCGGCGTCTCGGAGTTCAGCCTCAAGGTGCTTCGCCCCCACCTGCCCGCGACCGTTCCCGTCACGGTCGTGAGAAACCCCCTGGAATGCGTCGACGCCGGCCCCGCCGCCACGGGAAGCAACGGGAACTTCGTCTTCATCGGGAGATTCGAGAAGGAGAAGGGCGTCCGCCTGTTTGCCGAGGCCGCCCGGGCGACGGGCCTGCCGGCGGTGTTCATCGGGGACGGCTCCCTCGCGCCCGAGCTGAGGCAGATGTGTCCCGATGCGCAGTTCACGGGCTGGATCGGCGCTAATGCCATCCGGGCACACTTGCGCAGCGCCCTTGCGCTCGTGTTCCCACCCCTCTGGTACGAGACGCTGGGCCTTGTCGTCGTCGAGGCGGCGGCGGCCGGCGTGCCCGCCATCGTCTCCGACCAGTGCGCGGCCACAGATGTCATCCGCGACGGGATCAACGGGCTACATTTCCTGCGCGGCGCGGTCGCCTCGCTCGCAGGGAAGATGCGCCTCCTCGCGGGCGACCGGGCCCTGGCCGGCAGCCTTGGAAAGGCGGCCTACGACGGGTTTTGGGCCGACCCATGGACCCTGGACCGCCATGTCGGTGAACTGCTGGGGGTCTACGGCCAGCTTACCCACGCCGCATGAACGCGCTGATTGTCTCCGAGCCGGGTGCGAGCGGCGTCTTCGCCTATGTCGAGGCCCTTTGCCATTTCCTGATAGGGGAGGGCGTGCGGGTGCACTTGGCGTACTCCGACCGGCGCGGATCCGACAGGCTACTGGCTCTCGTCCGCTTCGTCGAATCCAACGGGGGCCTGACGCTCAACCTAGGGGTCGGCAGCGGCGCCGGCCCCGGCGACATCCGCGCATTCCACCGGCTCCGAAGGCTCGCCCTCCGGGCACAGCCGGATGTGGTCCACTGCCACAGCTCGAAGGCCGGCGTCCTCGGGCGCTCGCTCGCACTCGCCGGCATCAGGGCATCCTATTTCTACCATCCGCACGCCTATTACGGGATGCGGCCCCGGCGCGGCACGCTCGACTTTGCCTACGATGGCGCTGAGGCGCTCCTCGGGAGGATCGGCACGACGATCACCGTGTCCGCGGACGAGCGGAACTTCGCGGCAAACCGGCTCCGGATCCCCCCGCGGCGGCTGAGGACCATCCCGAATGGCGTCGACACCGATCGGTTCCGCCCCGCGGCGAAGGGCGAGCGGCTTGCCCTTCGCAAGGCATTCGGGATCCCCCGCGACGGCATCATCCTTGGCGCCATCTCCCGCCTGAGCCTGCAGAAGGATCCCGCCACCCTTTACAGGGCGTTTGCCGCCGCCTCCAGGAAAAGGGCCGACCTATACCTCTTTCATGTCGGGTCCGGCGAACTGGAACACGAGGTGGACGAGCTCGCCAGGGAGCTTGGCATCCGCGACCGGTTGATCCGCCTGGGCTATCTGGCCGATCCCACGGGATTCTACCAGTCCGTCGACGGGCTGATCCTCACCTCGACCTACGAGGGGCTGTCGCTCGCGGCGCTGGAGGCGCTGTCGTCGGACCTTCCGCTCATCCTGAGCCGCGCTCCCGGCAACAACGATTTGCTTGAGCTGCCGCTCTCCCACGCCTGGAGCGCGGCGCCTGGGGACGTCGACGGGTTCGCGACGAGCATCGAGCTCTGGCATGCCTGTCACTCCTCGCGGCGGACGCCGAACCACCGGGCCATCGCCATGGAACGGTTCGACTTCCGGGCAGCACACGCCGCCGTGCTGGGCCAGTATCGCGAGGCGGTGGGCGCCAGCGCCGGCGCCATGGGCGCCTGGTCGGCGCGGCTTCCCGCTCTGGTCTGGATCGGAGTCATCATGTGCGAATCCACCGACCGTCTTTCGAGGGCGAACACCCGCAGGCTGCTATATCCCCCGTTCCACATCGCCACGGGCGTTTCCTACGAGGATTTCTTCGAGTGGAACGTCGTTCTGCGGAAAGTCGGGCACGTGGTGCTGTACGGGATCCTCAGCCTGCTGCTTTACCGGCTGGCCAGGTTCGAGACGCGCCGGAGCCGTCCGAGGGGGTGGTCGATCCCGTGCGCCGCGTTCGCGATTCTCGGGACCGTCCTCGCGGCCGCGCTGGACGAGTGGCACCAGACGACGATCCCCAGCCGCACGGGCACCGTGGCGGATGTCATGCTCGACGCATCGGCCGGCCTTGCGGCGCAGCTGCTTATCCTTTTCGCGTCGACCCCCTTCGGGCCGCGGCGACCCCTCTCAGATCTCGAGCCTGGCTTCCCTGGCAATGGCGACCCATGAGACGCCGGCGGCAAGGACGGCCTGGAAGGGCAGGCGAAGCCACAGCACCGCGGCAGAGAAGCTGAACCCTTCCATGTGACCCATGAGGGCCACATGCACGTTCGCCGGGAACACCGCCGCGAGGAGAGCGATCAGGCCCCAGCCGGCGACGCGCCTTGTCTGCGGCAGGAAGATGCCGATGCCGCCCAGGATCTCGGCGATCCCGGCGATCGCGCTGAGGCCGGAGGGCCACGGGAGCCAGGGCGGCATCATGGCGACATAAGTCGCGGGCACGCGAAAATGGTTCATTCCCGCAAGGACAAAGAACACGACTAGGATGCAGCGAAGGACGGTTTTCAGCATAAGGCTTTGTTGGACCCCTTTCTCTCATTTTGGTTGGCTTTAAACAAGCTGAAGTGTCTGTAAAGAAGGTGCCGGCGGCGCAAAAGGCCCATATGCGGGCCCGCGGCTCCCCGAATCACCATGAGATCCCCGTCAATCTTTGCGCGCGCTTGCGCCGTCATCGCTTCGGGCGTGGTCGCTCAGGCTGCGTTTGCCCAGGCCGCGGCACCCACACCCACACCCACGCCTACGCCCACCCCGGCTGAGAACTACGTGAAGGCCCACTATACCAAGTACGAGTTCCG
>PLKS01000200.1 GCA_003140665.1 Opitutaceae bacterium | reverse complement strand
CAGGCGGTTCTTCAAGGCGAACAACATTCTGCCCGCCGAGTTCCTGGGCGTCGTGTGGCGAAACGGGGACGACGATGCGGCCACGATCGACTGGGTGGCGGCCCGCAGCAAGACGGCCGCCTAATATGGGGTTCAGAGAAGCTCGCCCTGCCGGGTGTCGACATCCGGCGGCGGGGCGCTGATTCCCAGGAACCTGCCGTACCGCTCGATCCAGTCGTTGAGCTTTCCCGCGTAGTGCTCGGGATCGTACGGCGCTGCCGCGGCATCGTACAGCGCCAGCGGGCGGGCCCGCTGCCAGTCGTTGGTCCTCCCCTTCTGCCTCGGGGTGATGTAGTAGGTCACGCGGTCGCCCATCCTCGGCCTGGGTGACATCTGGAGAGCGGCCTCGGCGGACGCGCGGCGCGGCTTCCCGCCGCCGGCGATGAAGCGCTCGTAGGCGTCCGGGTTCATGCCCAGGACCTCGCCCTTGGCGATCTCCGACACAGGGAGCGTGCGGTCGGCCAGACCCTTGCGGTAGTTCTCGAGGAGGGCGACCGGCGACTCCTGCGAGACGCCCAGGAGGAACCGGATCATCCCGTCGGTGAGCCTCTTAAGGTACGGCTCGATGCCCCTCGAGCGCAGCGCGCTTCCGCGGAGGATGATGCCGCCCGATTCGTTGAGCGCATAGTTCTTCGCCTTGTAGCAGAACATCGCCTCGTAGCGGCCGTCGAACTCGAGCTCGATCCCGGCCGGCAGGATGGGGACCACGCGCGCGAGGAGCTCCTCCGGGCGGTCGTAGTACGCGTCCGAGGACAGGTATATCCCGTCCGTGTCGGCCTCGAGGATCGCGCAGCCCTGGCGGGTGAACTCGTCGATCAGCTGCTGCAGCAGCTCCCGGCCGCGCCGCGTGACCTCGGCCGCGAGCTCGCCATCGCCGAATCGCGCCCCGGAAAAGCCAAGGTACCCGTAGAACGAATTGATGAGGATCTTGAATGCGGCCTGCCGCGCGTCGGCCTCGGCCCGCTCCTCCTGAGTGGGGGCTCCCCGCGAAAGCTGCTTGTACCTGAGCCGGTAGTCCAGCAGCCGACGCAGCAGCGGGATGAACACGCCGAGCGAGTCGTCCCGCGGGTTCCTGCCGATGTTCAGGAGCAGGCTCGGGTAGAGCGAGGCCACGTCGAAATGGAGCACATGGCGGAAGACGCCCTCGTTGAAGCTGCGCGTGTAGCCGCCGTCAAACGGGCGGATCTCGGGCGGCTGCGGGCAGGACTGCCTCGCGTGGTAGTATTCCTCGAGAAAGAGAAGGTCGATCTTGACCGTGGTCCCGCGAAGCGTCGCCTCCTGGAGCGGGATCGGGAAGGTGCGGGCCTGCTCGAAGTAGGTCGGCAGCAGCAGGTCGGCGAGCCCCTGGGTCTCGCGCAGGTCGTCCTCGAGGTAGGCGCAGAACCGTTGGCGGTCGTTGGCAAAAGCCTCCGCGATCCTGTTGCCCTCGATGTAGGTCCGATCCGAGCCCTCCTCCTCGGTGATCCCGAAATGGATCGCCACCTCCTTGAGCCCGTAGGAGTTGAGCTCGCGCGCGGAGATGTCGTTGAGGAGCGTGAGCAGGTACGTGTCCACGACGGCCCGCCCCGGCAGGTCGCAGCGGGGAAAATCGACCCAGCGCTCGGCGACCTTGAGGCGGCTGTTCCTGAACGTGGCCCTCTGGCCGAATCGGCCCCATGCACAGGGAACCCGCCGCAGCCGGCACCGCATCCTGAGATAATCCAGGTCGAACTTGAAGATGTTGTGGCCCTCGATCACATCGGGATCGAACGCGGCCAGCTGGGCGTTGAAGGCAAGCAGGAGGTTCCTCTCTCCGGCATCGCTCGTCTCCTCGAGGAGCAGGAGGCGGTTGACGCCGCCCGAGCGCATGCCGATCGCGAGCACGCGGTCCTCCGGGCGCTCCGCGTCGCTGAATCCGCCGTCGGCCGAGCCGGTCTCGATGTCGACCTGGCACCGGCGCAGCCTCGTGAAGCTCATGTCGCGGTAGAGGCGCGCCCGGTGCTGGAGCAGGAACTGGCTCTCAAGGGGGCGTATCGCGTCGACCGCGACCGAACCCCGCGCCGCCTTGAGGAATCCGTCGAACGCGCCGAGCGAGCGCGCCCTGACGAGCGTCCCCAGGGCCGCGCCCCCGTTCAGCCGGTCGAATTCAACGCCGGCGACGGGGCCGTCGAAAGGCGGCAAGCCCAGCCAGGCGAAGGGCTCGAACGGCTCGATCCCCTCCTCGCGCCCCCCGTCCGCGGCCGCGACGGAAACCAGGGCCCGGCCCTCGCCGTCGATCCAGACTCCGCAGAGCGTCCCTTCCATGGCGCCCTGCCCGCTCAAAACGGTCGGACGTACACCATCGCCACCGCGGTGATCGCCAGGACGAACGCGATGATCATGAAAAGGTCGGCCAGGTTGCGCTTGCGGTAGGCGATGCCCGTGATCACGGCCAGCCCGAGCAGGCAGCCGAACTTGACCTTGGCCCAGCCGGGAAAGCCGAGCTGCAGCCTATGGAGCATCCCGAACCCCGTGACGATCACCAGGAGCGCCGCGATCCCCGTGATCATCAGGACCCTCCTGCGGGTTTCCGCGGGCGCGGCAAACGCGTAAAACGTGTACCCCAGCAGCACGAAGATCGATCCCAGGTGTAGCACCAGGTAGGTGTTGAGGGTAATCATCGCAGCTGGAGGAAAGTAAGGGACACCCCGCCTGTGCCGTATGCCCAAAGGCTCAAGACCTTTTCATGTCAAGGTGGGCGCCTCCGTCGCGGTGTTTGCTTTCCGGTTTACGGCCTAGCAGCTCCCGCGGCGGTTTTGGCTCCCGTAATGTTTCCAAGGCAAAGAGCAGTTATTGAAAGCACCTCGAACACTGCAGGGTGTCTGTCCTTGAGTCTGGGTAATGTCGGCCCACCGTCAAGTATGCCCTTGCGCATTCTGCTGGCCACGATCGGGAGCTCCGGCGACGTCCATCCCGTGATCGGCCTGGGGAGGGCGCTCAAGGCCCGGGGTCACCAGGTCACCGTGGTGACAAACGACCTGTTCTCCGAGCAGATCCGCGCAAACGGACTCGAGTTCGTCCCGCTGGGCACGAGGGCCGAGGCCGAGTCGCTCATGAGCGACCCAAGGCTGTGGCACCCGATAAAGGGCTTCGGGCTGATCGCCGAGGGCGCGATCCTCCCGAACATCCGCCGCCTGTATGAGATAATCGCCGAGCGCCGCGGCCCGTCGACGGTCGTGGCCGCGACGACCCTTTGCCTCGGGGCCAGGGTGGCCGAGGAGAAGCTTGCGGTTCCCACGGCATCGATCCACCTCCAGCCCGGGGTCTTCCGGAGCATGGTCGACAACGGGAGGCTGGGACCCTTCGACTTCGGTCCCGGAATGCCGCGCGCGATCAAGCGAATGCTGTTCGGGTACATCGACGCGGTCTACGTCGATCGGGTCATCGCCCCGCGCCTGAATGCGTTCCGGGCGACGCTCGGACTTCCCGCGGTCCGGGGCATCTTCAGGGACTACATCCATTCGCCGAGGCTCGTGCTCGGGCTCTTCCCCGACTGGTTCGCGGCGCCGCAGGTCGACTGGCCGAGGAACACCCACCTCACCGGGTTCGTCCTCCACGACTCGGGAGGCGAGGCGCAGGCTCACGCGGAGGCGGACGACTTCCTGGCCTCCGGAACGCCTCCCCTGCTGGTGACGCCGGGATCGGCGGCCATGGACCGCTCGCGGTTTTTCCTGGAGACGGTGAAGGCGTGCCGGCGCGCGGGGGTCCGCGCCATGCTCGTCACGAATCATCCCGGGCAGCTCCCGGTCAGCCTGCCTGCGGGAATCCGCGCATTCGCGTACCTTCCCTTCAGCCGGGTCCTGCCCCGGTGCGCCGCCCTGGTGTACCATGGCGGGATCGGCAGCCTGGCCCAGGCGGTGCGGGCGGGCGTCCCCCACCTGGTGGTGCCCAATGCCCACGACCAGCCCGACAACGGCCAGCGGATCGAGCGCCTCGGCCTCGGCTTCAGCATCAACCCGGGACGCTATCGCGAACGGCGCGCGGTCCGGGCGATCGGGGACCTGCTCACTTCGACCGCGATCCGCCAGCGATGCCGGGAGTTCGCCCCGAGGATCGACAGCGAGGCGTCGCTGGGCCGCGCGTGCGCGCTCATCGAGGGCCTGGCGTAGGGCTCTTGCGGATTCTTTTCCCAGGGCGCCCGAACCGGTCTGCGCCGGCACGCACGGACTGCGCGGCCCGGGCCACCTCCCATTCGGCGACGGGGCCGGGCACCCTCCTGAACTGGGGATGGGGCTCGGGCGTGGTGACCGCGGGGTGACGGTCGAGCCACGAGGGAGAGCGTGTCCCGAGCTTCCTGGCAAGGTGCGCCCACTCGTACCTGAGCTGGCCGCGTGTCACCGGCAGCGGATCGGCCGGCCCGCCGCGGCCCACCTTTCGCAGGTCGAAGCGGTAGCCGCGGAGCTTGGACTCGGCGTGGATCCCCCGCAGGTAGGCCGCGATATGCCTTCGCGGGGCCGTCGAGCCAAGGAACCGGGCAAGCTGCGGATGACGCCTGTAGCCGCGCGTTCGGCCCGCGAGCACAGCCTGGGCAAGGAGGGCCTCGCGCCAAAGCGCCACGAGGCCCTTCGGGTCAAGGTACTTCGGATGAAGGGACCAGAGCCGCATCGGTGGCCCGGCCCAGCGCGAGCCCGCGCGCATCAGGAGCCGATGATGGTGGAGTCAAGGTGCTGGATGATGAGTTCCTGGACCGTCGCCAGGAAGAGGTAGCACATGAAGGCCTTGCGGACGGGCTCGTCGAGCCCGTCCATGTCGATGTCGCCGGTCTCGAGGGCCTCGTCGCCCAGCGTCTTGAGGCGGCGCTCGCGCAGCTGAAGGCGGAAGGCGGTGCAGGCGCGCACGATCGGCTCCGCGTTGGTCTCGTCGAACGCGACCACCCCCTCCGAGAAGAACTCTCCGTCAAAGAGCGCCAGGAGGGCGCGCAGGTCGTCGTTCTGGCCCTCGAGCAGCTCGCCGATCCATGCGCCGCGGAACTCCTGGTCGAGGTCATGGAGCGCCTGCGGCGCGGCGAGGATCTTCTCGAGCTCGAAGGAGAGCTCCCGGATGACGTCCAGGAGCGGCGCCACCACCGGCAGGCTCAGCTTCACCTCAACGCGTTTCATTGGGTTCCAGGACCGCCGTGAGGTGCCACTGCTGCAGCGTGAAAACGTGGGCTTCGGCCGTCTCCCGGACGCCGGTCCAGACGACCGAACGCCCCTGCTCGTGGACCTCGAGCATGTGCTTGCGCGCCTTGGTCTCGTCGAACCCCAGCACCTTCTTGAACACCATCACGACGTACGACATCAGGTTCACGGGGTCGTTGAGAACGACGACCCGCCACCCATCCTCCACATGCGGCTCGGTGGATTGGCGGGGCTCGGTGCGGGTGTGGGTTCGGGACTCGGGCACGGAAATTCTAGCGGCAAAGCCGCTGTTCAGGCCCTCTCCCGGACGGCCGCCTCAACCCTGGCTTCCGATTCATCGAGGGGTATCTTGAGCGTTTCCGCGGCGCCACGCCACCTCATTTCGACGACTCCCTCCTTGATCCCCCGGCCGCCCACCGTGATCCGAAGGGGAATCCCGAGGAGGTCGGCGTCCTTGAACTTCACGCCGGGCCTCTCGTTCCGGTCGTCGAGCAGGACATCGGCGCCGGCACGTTCGGCCGCCGCCGCAAGCCGCCCGGCGATCTCCGCCGCATCCGCGGCCTGCGGATCCAGGAGGCACACGAGCACCTGGAACGGCGCGATGGCCCACGGCCAGATGATCCCGTCCGCATCGTGGCTCTGCTCGATCACCGCCTGCAGGGTCCGGCTGATGCCGATGCCGTAGCAGCCCATGATGAAAAGGTGCCTCTCCTTCTTGTCATCCGTGTAGCCCGCGTCGATCCGCTCCGAGTATTTCGTGCCGAGCTTGAAGATGTGCCCGACCTCGATCCCGCGGCGCAGCCGGAGGGGCCTTCCGGCGACGGGGTCCGGCTCCCCCTCGCGCACGCGGCGGAAATCCCCGAAGCGCGTGAGCTCGAGGTCGCGCGCGACGTTCACGTTGCGCAGGTGGAACCCGTCCCGGTTTGCGCCGGTCGTGCCGTTGCCGACGAGCCGGATCGCGTGGTCCGCATAGATGCCGGACAGCGCCGGCAGGTTCCGGATGGTGCCCCTGACGGTGCCCAGGCTGCCGGGCTTCGCCCCCATTATGGGCTCGATCTCCTGCGGGGTCGCCGGCCGCAGGAGGGCGAAGCCGAGCGAGCCGAGCTTCGCCTCCTCAAGCTCGTCAGAGCCCCGAAGGACCACAGCGAACGGCTTCCCGTCCCCCACGTAGAGGAGCGTCTTGAACTGCCGGTCGGCGGGAACGCCGTAGGGGGCCGCCTCGAGGGCCGCGATCGTGACGGCGCCCGGTGTCGGGAATTCCTCGGGCGGGCCCTCCGGAGCGGCGTCCGCGAGGCCCTCGGGTACGAGCGCGCTGCGCGCCTTCTCCCGGTTTGCGGCGTACCCGCTCTCCTCGTTGTAGAGGAGGTCGTTGTCGCCCACTTCCGCCGGCACCATGAATTCGTGGGAGAAGCTGCCGCCCATGACGCCCGTGTCGGCCTCGACCGCTATCGCCTGGGCGCCGACCCGGCGGAAAAACGCCTCGTAGGCCGCCTTCATCGCGAGGTAGCTGCGGGTGGCGCCCCCGTCATCCGCGTCGAACGAATACGCGTCCATCATGGAGAACTCCCTGGCCCTCATGAGCCCGAAGCGGGGGCGAATCTCGTTGCGGAACTTTGTTCCGATCTGGAAGAAGGTCTTCGGCAGGTCCCGGTAGCTCGTGATCTCGGCCTTCACGAGCGGCGTGATCACCTCCTCGTGGGTCGGGCCGAGCACGAACTCCGGCTCCCTCGGGCCGCGCCTGCCCTCGCCCGCGCTGTCCGCCCGGAACATGATCTCGCGCACAGGGCCCCAGCGGGGGCCCTCGGCCCAGAACTCGGCGGGGTGGATATGGGGCATCGAAAGCTCGATCGCGCCCGACCGCTCCATCTCCTCGCGGCAGATCCGCGAGATCTTCTGCATGACGCGCAGCCCGAGCGGCAGGTAGGTGTAGAGGCCGCCGGCGAGCTTGCGCACGAGGCCGGAGCGTATGAGCAGCCGGTGCGAGGCGATCTCGGCGTCGGACGGGCTCTCCTTGAGCGTGGGGATGAAATACCGGGACCAGAGCCTCATGGAATGGGACAGCCAAGAAAGGGGGCGCTCGGATGGCAACAAGCGAAAACGCTTGTTGCCAAATCGCCCGTGTCCTTCTGGCCTCCAGATCCCCATGACCGCCGCCCGCAAGGACCGCAAACCCTGGCCGATGAAATGGATCGTCCTTGCGATCGTCCTCTTCGTGCCGGTGTACACCTGGCTGACCCTGCATTACCGCCGGCCCGGGCCCGCGTTCAGGCCTTACCAGGACATGCGCGACCGGGCGGACGTGGTCAGGCTCCTCAGGGCGGGATACCAGCGCGTGGCGATCGAGGCCCTCCGCCCGGCCGAATTGATCCCGCAGGCCGCGTTCGCGACCTCCCCGGCCCCGGGGGGCCTGCCNNAAGACCCTCGTCGAGTCCCCCCTTCTGCCCCTTGAGATCGAGTCGGTTTCCGCCACGCCGACCGCCGTGTCGGCGATCGAGTACCCGATCGGGATGACCTACACGCTGCCCGACAACAAGAGGCAGCTTTCCGGCGCCCATCTTTACGAGAGGGAGGGCGAGATCGTCATCGTGGCCGACTTCGAGAGGCTTGACGGGGGACTTCTCGCGCGGACCCGCGAGGACTCGGCGCTTCTCACGGTCCCGCCGGGCGCGCTGAGGCCCGGCGCGTACCGCGTCATCGTCGTCGGGGAGCGCGCGTCGCGCGAGTGGACCCTTCGCGTGCGCTGACCGGCCCCGGGGGGCGCGGGGCGTCGCCGCCGCCTCAGAGGTCCCTTGACGTGCGACTCCGCTTCCATGAGAACGCGAGCCTGCACATGACCAGCGGAAACGGTCACCCACCTCCCGCCGCGCCCCCGACCGCACAGGNNCTCCGCGGCATCCTCCAGTATGTCCCGAGGTTCCAGGGCCAGATCTTCGTGATCGCCGTCGACGGCTCGATCGTCGCCGACGAGAACTTCGGCAACCTGCTTGTCGACATCGCGGTGCTCCGGAGCCTCGCCATCAAGGTCGTGCTCGTGCACGGGATCGGCCACCAGCTCCAGGAGCTCGCCGCGCTGCGCTCGGTGCTCATCACCAACAGCGACGGCACCGGTCCCACGGACGCCGCCACGCTGGACCTGGCGATCCGGGCGTCGTCGCGCGTGTCGCACCTGATCCTCGAGGGGCTCACCCAGAGCTCGCTCAAGGCCGTCATCACGAACGCGGTCCGCGCCGTACCCGTGGGAATCATAAAGGGGGTCGACCAGCAGCTGACCGGCAAGGTCGACCGGATCGACAAGGAGCTCATCGTCGCACTGATCGAGCGCCAGGTGGTCCCCCTCGTCTCCCCGATCGCGTTCGGGCCGGACGGGAAATCGCTCCGGGTTAACTCGGACCTGCTCGCGGCCGAGATGGCCGAGGCCCTCCACGCGACAAAGATCATCTACCTGGCGCCGAACCCGGGGCTGGAGATCGACGGCGCGGTGAGGCAGGAGATCTCGGCCGACGCCCTGCGCGCGATCCTGAAGGACCATCCGGAGCAGGTCGCCGAGACCAGCCGCAGCAAGGCCACGTACGCGATCAGGGCCATCGAGACCGGAACGCCCCGCGTCCACATCGTGGACGGCCGCGTGTTCGACGGCCTCCTGAACGAGGTCTTCTCAAACGAGGGCGTCGGTTCGCTCGTCTACGGCAACGACTACCAGCAGATCCGCAAGGCGATCCGCCGCGACGCGAGGCTCCTGTACAACCTCACACGCAACGCCGTCAGGCGCGAGGAGCTGATCCACCGGACGCAGCAGGCCATCGAGAAGAACATCGACCAGTTCTTCGTGTTCGAGGTCGACGAGGCCATCATAGCCTGCGTCACGCTCATATTCTATCCGGACCGGCCCGACACGGCCGAGATCGCCTCGCTGTATGTCCTGCCGTTCTACCACAACCGCGGGATCGGCAAGAAAATGGTCGAATACGCCTGCCTTCAGGCGAAGGAGAAGGGGGCGAAGCGGGTCATCGCGCTCTCGACGCAAAGTTCGGGCTTTTTTAGCAGCGTGTGCGGGTTCGAGGAGAGCACGAAGGACATCCTGCCCGAGGCGCGGCTCAAATTGTACGACGACAGCGGCCGCAACGCGCGCGTCCTGACGAAAGAAATTGTGTAACCGCCTCCCGGAATCGACGTCTAATGGGTCAATAGATCACATGACCATGAACCCATATACACTCGAAAACATCGACGCCCGGAACCGTTTGCCGCGTCAGCGAACCGCCCGCACGGCGGTGGGCGCCGCCGCCCTTCTCTCGCTCCTTGCCATGACGGCGGGATGCGTCGTCGCGGTCCGGCCGGCCCCGGTCGGAATCGCCTATTCCACGGGCCCTGAAGAGGTGGTCGTGGGCGAGGATCCCCCCGCCCCCATTGCCGAGACCATCGGCATCGCGCCGGGTCCCGGGTATTTCTGGATCGGAGGCTATTACCACTGGTATGGCAACCGCTGGGGATGGGTCAGGGGCCGCTACGAGCTCCCGCCGCGTCACGGGGCAGTCTGGGTCGGCCCGCGCTACGAGAACCGCGGGGGCCGCAGGGTCTACATCCGCGGCTTCTGGCGCTAGGGCTTGATCTCGACGACCGCATGAATCTCGGCGGTCGCCCCCCTGGGTAGCCCGTTCACGGCGACCGCGGCCCGCGCATGGCGCCCCGCGTCGCCGAACACCTTCACGAACAGGTCGCTGGCGCCGTTGATCACGGCCGGGCTCTCGGCGAAGCCGTCCACGGCGTTTACGAAGCCGCTCACAAAGACGATGCGGGCAACCCGGTCCAGGGAGCCGAGGGCGGCCTTCACGTTCGCAAGGGTGTTGAGCGCGCACGCCTCCGCGGCCTTCGCCCCGGTCTGCACGGTCTGCTCCTTCCCCACCTGGCCGGTATGCGTCAGCTTGCCGTCCGCCATCGGCAGGGTCCCCGCGCAGTAGAGGAGGTTCCCGGTGCGGACGGAGGGCACGTAGCTGCCGGCGGCGGCCGGCGGCTGCGGGAGGACGAGGCCGAGCTCGGCGATTCGGGTTTCCGGATTCATGGCTCCCACTTTATCGGGGGAATCGCGGGGAATTAAAACAAAAACTGGCGTTGCGGGCCGCGGCCAAATCGGCCACACACACCCGGCTAATCGCCCATCCATGGTATCACGCTACTTCAGGCTCGAAAGCCGCGGCACGACACCCTTTCGCGAGTTTCAGGCGGGACTCACGACCTTCGCCGCCATGGCCTACATCCTGGCGGTCAACCCCTCGATCCTGGCGAACGCGGGGATGGACAAGGGGGCCCTGGTCACCGTCACCGCGATCACCGCGGCCGTCGCGACGACCCTCATGGCGCTGTTCACCAACTTCCCGATCGCGCTCGCGCCGGGCATGGGAATCAACGCATTTTTCACCTACACGATCTGCCTCGCGAAGGGGCTTCCCTGGAACGAGGCCCTGGGGATGGTGTTCATCAACGGGCTCATTTTCCTGTCGCTTTCCGTGACCGGCGTCCGGGAGAAGATCATCGCGTCCATCCCGCTCGGGCTGAAGATCGCGGTGACCTGCGGCGTGGGGCTCTTCATCGCCTTCATCGGCCTCAAGAACGGTGGGGTCATCGTCGCGAACACGGCGACCTTGGTCGGGCCGGGGGACTTCACGGCGGGGCCGACCGTCCTCTGCCTGGCGGGAATCGTCCTGACGGCCCTCCTTGTCGCGCGGAGGGTGCCGGGCGCGATCATCCTCGGCATCATCGCCGTCACCATCGCGGGCCTGTTCACATCCAGCGGGGCGGGCGGCAGGGTGACCGACCTGAGCGGGGGGTTCTTCTCCCTCCCCCACTCCGCGGCGCCCGTGTTCCTCAAGCTCACCTTCAATTTCCTGACGAGCTGGGCCAGGTTCCAGACCGCGCTTCCCCTCATCTTCACCCTTCTGCTGGTCGACATGTTCGACAACATCGGCACCCTGATCGGCGTCACCAAGCGGGCGGGGCTCCTCGACGCCCAGGGAAGGCTTCCCAACGCGGGCCGCGCACTGCTCGCCGACTCGATCGCGACGATCCTTTCCGCGCTCTGCGGCACCTCCACGGTCGTGAGCTACATCGAGTCGGCGTCGGGAGTCGAGGCGGGCGGGCGGACCGGCCTGACGGCGATCTGGGTGGCGATCTTCATGCTGCTGGCGCTCTTCCTCACCCCCCTCATCCTGGCGATACCCTGGTGTGCGACAGCCCCGGCCCTGGTGATCGTCGGGATCTTCATGATGCAGTCGGTCGTGGAGATCGACATGACCCACTTTGAGACCGCGGCGCCCGCCGTCCTGACGATCTTTGCGATTCCCCTCACGTTCAGCATCGCCCAGGGGATCGGGATCGGGCTCATCTGCTCCGTGCTCCTGGGCGTGGGCCTCGGGCGCGGCCGCTCGATACCGCCCCTCGGCTACGGGGTGGCGGCCATGTTCTTCCTTTCATTCTTCAAGATCTGGCCCTTCCGCTGAACCGCGGCGCCGCGCCATGACAAAGACCACGGCCCGGCTCGTATTCGCGCTCACGGCCGCGTTTTTCGCGGTGTTCTTTCTCTGGCCGGTCCTGCAGATCCTGAAGGGAGGGTTCGTCGACGCGGACGGGCGCCTGACCTTCGCCTACCTCGGGGCCCTCCTCACCGACCCGACCTACCTGACGGCGCTGCGCAACTCCTTCCTCCTGGCGTGCGCAGGGACCTCAATCGCCCTCCTGATCGCGCTGCCCCTGGCGACGATCTCGGACCGCTTCCTGTATCCGCTCAAGGGATTCCTCAACTCCGCCGTCCTCATCCCGATGATCCTGCCGCCCTTTGTCGGCGCGATCGGGATCAAGCAGATCTTCGGGCAGTACGGCGCCGTCAACGCCCTCATCGTGGACCTCGGGCTGCGGCCGCATGGATGGACCTTCGACTGGTTCGCGGCGAACCGCTTCTGGGGCATCGCGGTTGTGGAGGCGCTCTCCCTCTATCCGATCATCTACCTGAACGCCGTCGCGGCGCTGGCGAACATCGATCCGGCCATGGAGGAGGCGGCGCAGAACCTGGGCTGCACGGGCCTGCGCCGCTTCTGGAAGATCACCCTGCCCCTCATCCAGCCCGGGCTGTTCGCGGGCTGCACGATCGTGTTCATCTGGGTGTTCACGGAGCTCGGAACGCCGCTCGTCTTCGACTATTCCCGGGTCACGAGCGTCCAGATCTTCTACGGTCTCAAGGACATCGGCGGCAACCCGTTCCCGTACGCGCTCGTCGCCGTGATGCTCGCGAGCTCCGTCCTGATCTACGCGGTCGGAAAGGGCATATTCGGGCAGACGGGCCACGCGATGATGGCAAAGGCGACGTCCGCCGGCGGCGCGCGCGCGCTGCCGGGCCCGAAGGCCTGGCTGTGCACCGCGATCTTCTGCGGCGTCACCGCGGTCGCGATCCTGCCGCACCTGGGCGTCGTCCTGATCGCGTTCTCAAAGGACTGGTACGCCAACGTGCTGCCGAGGGGGTTCACCCTCGACAATTTCCGGGCGGCGCTCGGCAACGAGTTCACCGTCCCGGCGATAGCCAACAGCCTCAAGTTCGCCAGCGTCTCCACCGTGATCGACGTCTTCCTGGGCATCGCGATCGCTTACGTGGTCGTCCGCACCAGGATCGCCGGCAGGCAGGTGCTGGACTTCCTCTCGATGCTTCCCCTCGCGGTTCCCGGGATCGTGCTGGCGTTCGGGTACCTCGCTATGTCGCAGGAGGGCCGCTTCTTTTACTTCATCAATCCGGTGCGCAACCCGACCGTGCTTCTCATCGTCGCCTACTCGATCCGCCGGCTGCCCTACGTCGTGCGCTCGGCCGCCGCCGGATTCCAGCAGACGAGCGTCACGCTTGAGGAGGCGGCCGAGAACCTGGGATGCCCGCCGCTCAGGGCCATGTTCCGCGTCACGCTGCCCCTGATCGCCGCCAACCTGATGGCGGGCGCCCTGCTCGCGTTCGCGTTCGCGATGCTCGAGGTCAGCGACTCCATCATCCTCGCGCAGAAGCAGGCGTATTTCCCGATAACCAAGGCCATCCTCGAGCTCTTCCAGCTCCTGGGGGATGGCAAGTTCCTGGCGTGCGCGCTCGGGGTCTGGGCGATGGTGTTCCTGGGGACGATGGTCGCCGGCGTGAGCCTGCTGCTCGGGAAGCGCCTCGGGGCGATCTTCCGGGTCTAGGCCCGCGCGGGCCCCACCAGCATCCGGATGATCCTGCTGCTCGTCGTCTCGTTCGTCTGGGCCTTCTCCTTCGGCCTCAACAAGGGGCTCGCGGGACTCGATCCGACCGCGGTCGCCGTGCTGAGGCTGGCGATCTCGCTCGCCGTGTTTGCGCCGTTTTTCCGGCCCCTTCGCAGGGGGGCGGGGCCGGCTTTCCGCCTGGCGCTGATCGGCGCCGTCCAGTTCGGGGCGATGTACGTCCTCTACCAGCGGTCGTACGCCCATCTCCACGCCTACGAGGTGGCGCTGTTCACGATCACGACGCCCGTGCTCGTGACGCTCATCGACGCCGCCGTCGAGCGCCGGTGGAGGATGCGCTATTTCGCCGCGGCGGCGCTTTCCGTCGCGGGCGCCGGAGTGGTCCTCTGGCGGTCGGTGGGCGACTCGGGCATCCTCGGGGGATTCATCCTCGTGCAGCTCGCGAACCTCTGCTTCGCGGGCGGCCAGGTCGCGTGGAGGCGGGAGCGCGCGCGGCTCCCCGTGGAAATGAGCGACGCGTCGTTGTTCGCGCTGCCGTACGCCGGTGCGCTCGTCCTGGCGCTGGCAGTCTCGCTCTTCGCGACGGACTGGGCCTCGTTCGCCGCCACGCCGTCCCAGTGGGCCGCGCTCGCCTACCTGGGAGCCATCGCGTCCGGCGTGTGCTTTTTCCTCTGGAACCTGGGGGCGACGCGCGTCAACGCGGGCACCCTGGCCGCGTTCAACAACGTCAAGATCCCGCTTGGGATCGCGTGCGCGCTCATCGTCTTCGGCGAAAGGGCCGACCTCGCGAGGCTGCTTGCCGGCGGCGCCGTCATGGCGCTCGGCGTCTGGATCGCCGGCGGGAGGCCCGAGTCACGTTCCCCGGCGCGGCGCCCGGCGGTGGAAGCCTTCCGAAAGCCCGTCAGTTGAAGTCAAATCCCCAGGTCCGCCTCGCGTAGCCGTAGGACACGGGCTTCGCCGTTGACAGCGAGCCGAGCGCGCCGTCGAGGGGAATCGCGCCGTAGCGCGCCTCGAACGCCGCTATCCGCCGCTCGAAGTCGGAAACGAGCCCCGCCTTCACGTCGGGCTGCGCGAACGAGTGGGAGAGCGAATCGCGGCCCATCCTCAGGATCTCCTCCCACGACAGGTGGAACAGGGTCACGGCCGTGTAGTATTCGTCGGTCATGTTCGAGTCCCACATTCCCCGGTCGTCGGTGTTGAGGCATACCGGGACGCCCGTCCGCAGGTACTCCGGGAACGGGTGGGCGGAGAGGTCCGGGACGTAGCCGAGAAGACGGTTGGAGATCAGGTTGATCTCGACCAGGACGCGCCGCGTCTGCTGCAGGAGGAGCAGGGTGTCGGGATCCTTGATCAGGTTTATGCCGTGTCCTATCCGCGTCGCCCCGAGGAGCAGCGTGTCGCGGACATGCTTGTCGGGGCCGTCCATCTCCCCGGCGTGGATCGAAAGCGCGAGCGTCGGGTAACGCGCCCGCAGCCTGCGGAACGTGTCGAGGAAGCGCGAGGGATAGCCGTAGCCGTTCTCCTCGATCCCCGCCATGTTGAGCCCGACCCAGAGGTCGCGGTGGGCGTCCACGAACGCGTACGCCTTGGCGAGCCGCAGCTCGGCATCCGGGGTGAACCGCAGTATGGTGCGCTGAAAGCGGACGGTCACGCCGGTCGCCGCGACGTCCGGCATTGAAAGGCGCCTTTTTACGAATGCAACCGCCTCGTCATCCGGGATCGTTCTGCCGTCGTTGTCGACCATGCCCTCGACCAGGAACTGGGTTTCCAGGTATGCCAGGTGCTCGGCGCCAAAGGCCTTCATGTTCTCAACCAGGAGCTCCGTCGCGACGGGGAGGCATTGGTTGAGCTGGGCGAGCCGCGGCCAGATATGTGAGAAAAACTCGAGCCTGCCGTCTCCTCGGCCGTCCAGGCGAGTGGCCGCATACCAGCCCGCCCGCTCGCCCGGCGTCATGGAGCCGAGGGGGACGAATTCCGCCTTCGCCCTTTCGGGGAGGAGGTCGTACGTCTTCTTGCGAACCGTCTGGTACTGCGCCGTCGGGTCGACCGCATCCGGGGAGTCCGTGAAGCGGGTGCGCGCGAAAAAGGCCTCGCCGCCGTTCCTGGCGGGATCCGTGCAGACGGCATACATCCACTCGGCGCGGCTGGCGCCCGCCGCGTGGTTGTGCAGGTCTCCGCCCTTCGGCATGTCGTAGAGGAATGCGTAGAGCTGGGCGGGGGTTGCCCGCGCGACGATCTCGTCAAAGCGGGGACCGAAGTCCGAGGCGTGCGCGGCCGGGGATGCAAGGGATGCAACCACCAGCAGCCACCCACGAACCAGGATTCGTGAAAGCATAGGCAACGCAAACGCTGCCAGAACCGGCGCGCAAGACATGAAAAAAAGCCGATCCTGGTCCTGCGGCTGCCTGCACGAAGCGACCGTCCAGGAGAAAGATCGTGCTTTATCCCTTACCCCCGTTGGGCGGAACGACTATCGGGGCGTACTTGTATAAATCGGCGCTCGGTATGATCTGGGTTGTGGAGAGAAAAGCAGCCGCAGCCTGCGGATCGACGGCGCTCCAGCTCTGAAGTATCTGGTTGACGTGGTTGTAGATACCGATGTCAGGCATGCCCGACTGGTAAATCGCGGCAATCGCGGTTTCCGGTGAAGTGCTCGCTGAACGATTCGCAAGGACCAAGGCCGCAATCATCCGCGTTTTAGGCGACGAGATGCCGGCCAATGTTTGCAACGCGGCATCGGGATCCAATGCCCAAATCGCGTCGCTGTAGGCAGCGGCGACCTGATCCGAGTTCTGGATCGAAGGCGGCAAGGATGTGTACCACGTGCGCACCTCGGCGTCGCCGCTCGGCTTCAAGCTCAGCTCATCCATGACACCGGAGATCGCAAAACTGCGCATCTGGTCCGTCGCCTGCCCCATGGCAAACGCCATCGCCCTGTCGACGTTGATGCCCGCAAGAAGGCTGCCAATGGCCCCTGCGGTCGGCCCCGCTGCGTTGACATTCACCGACGGCATCAGGCTGGCGAGCTCGTTGATCGCTCCCGGAGTGTCCCACCTTGCGACCTGGTAGACGGCTTCGCCGGGACTATCGGCACCGTTGGCGATACCGAGAAGCTCGGATGGCGTGGCCGTTTCGCCGATGGCCTTGGCCACCGCCGGGAGCCAGAGGTCCCTGAAATGATTGCGCGCCAGGAACTGCATCGCCGCTTGGCGATCGGCGGCAAGCCATTCAATCAAGATACCCGCCCGCCGGGCGCGAGCAGACGTGTTCTTCCAATCGTCGCCCGGCGCCTCCTTGAGCCGTTGCTCGAATGACTGGATCTGAGCCGCGGCCGCGGGGCTGACGGGTGCTGAGGCTGCCGTGCTTGCCGATATGCCCTTCGAGTCCTTCGGCAGGCCTGGCTCGGTTCCCTTCTGGGATTCCGTTCTTAACCAGAACGCCCCTGCCAGCGCGCACACAACGCATATGAGAACGGCCTGGGATATGTGCTTTGCCTGCATTGAATGAGGACCATGCGCCTAAACGAACTTCTTCGAATACCACTGGATAACCGCGCCAGCCTGAGCAATCATGGAGGAGGCGGAGGACCTGCCAATGATATCCGATGGAGCGCTCCCAAAGGCGCCTTGATCAGGGCATGCGCAGCGTCTCGATCATTTTCCCGTACTTTGGCATCACCAAGTCAATCTTGTCCGCGGGCGCACTGAGGAAAAACAGCACGAGCCCATTCTCGCTCAGGATTGCCGTAAGGTACTCGGTCCACTTTCCTCCGTCGCTGGTATAGTCAGCCATCCAGCTCAATGCGGCGCGGCCGCCGATCGTTCGGTATTGGAAGCTTTCAGGGCGATTCGCGTAATCCGCAAGGCCCTGCTGCTTGACCCTCTGGTCAACCTTTCTTTCCGCCTCCTTGCGCAGCCATGATTCGGCCTCGTCGGCGGGGACGATCAGGGGGGTGTGGAAGATCCTGTAATACAGGCTGGGAGTCGCCACCTGGCACTCCGGGGCGGCGAAGTAGATTGTTGTCGCCTGGTCGCCCCATCGCTGGGCGCCGCGGATCAGCCAGTCCTCGGGATATCGGCCCGTGACGCCGTACTGCTCGTCATGAATCGAGTCGTCCGGCCCGGAAATCTCATCGACAGGAATCGACTGCGACTTGAGGGGCGGGCCCAGCAACGCAACGGCGAATAAAGCCAGCGTTTGACCCGCCAGCGAAACCTTGCGACGGACGCGCCCAATGCCATGTGCGGGGCGGTTCATTCGAAGGAGAGGTTCACGGGCGCCTTCGGGAGGATCCGCGCCTTGCCCGTGCTGAGCGGGATGTTTGTGACCGGCTCATCCGGCCCAGCCTCCTCGATCTTCGCACCGCTTACCCAGGCCTGGCCGGTCCCGCCGACAAAAAAGCCAAAGGCGAGCGCCCCGGCATTGTCGGGGACCTCGAGAACGAGGGAATACCGCTGCCAGTCGGTCGTGCCCATAGCCGCCCGGTGCGCCATGTTGTCGAACTGAAGCACCGCGTCGGTTTCCAAGCCGTCGACTCGGAACCAAAGATGGGCTCCCCCATCCTTCGCGCCCTCGGTCTTCATCCACGCGCTGTACCGGAGCTTCTTGCCGAGGAATTTCTCCGCTGAGCACATCTGCATCATTCCGCCAAAGCCTGTGATCTCAGGCTTTATGGATTTCACATAGGCGCTCGGCAAACCGTCGTGCATCTGGGCCCGGTCGACGCCCACGACATATGCGGAGGTCATGTCCCCGTTCTTATGCCAGCCGGCCGGTGCCGAGCTCGTGATGCTCGGCGTTGGCGCGGCAGTGGGCTGCTGCGCCCGGGTCTCCCGGGTGAGGCACAGCGGAACCACCAGGCCGAGCAACGCGCACCCGACGATAGTGCGCGTGAATGAGGAGGGCTTGTTTGCCATGATCATAATGATTCTCCTTCTTATTTGCTCCTTGGACTCGACGATTCCCAAGCCGAGCGGCGCCTCGGTCGTCTGCCGGGCCATGCCGAGAATCTTCAGGAGCGTCGCGCCATATGCCTCCGGCTCCGTCGGGCCCAACCGGCTCAGGACATGCTCGTCGCACGCAAGTTCGCAGTCGTGTCGAGCGGCGTGCGCCGCAACCCAGACCAGCGGATTGAACCAGTGCAGTATCTGGGCCGCCTGGATCAGGGCGTGCGCCACGAGGTCGCGGCGCGTGTAGTGGCCCATTTCGTGGCTCACGATCAGCTGGACCTCGCGGGCGCTAAGCCGTTCCAGGAGCCCCGGGGGGAAAAGGAGCCTCGGCGGGAAGATCCCATACAGGGCGGGAGCCCCGACCGAATCGGTGATGGTGACCCGGACGCCGCGTACGCCAAGCGTGGCCGCGGTTTCAGCCGCAAGAGACGCCTTGGCGCCCTCGCTCCCCACGCTGCGGCAGTCCCGCAGCCGGCGTGCAAAGCGGCGGTGGGCGAGGAAGCGCGCAACCAAGAGGACGGCGATGCCGACACACCATGCGGACGCCATCCATTGGACCGACGGCAGGACCACGGGCCGAACAGCCGGGGTTGCCGCCGGACGCAACGTGTGGGCGGCTGGCATTTGCGCCGGACGCGAAGGGGCGGCATCCGATTGTCCGGATTCCGGATGGACCCCATCGGGCGCCGCGGCGCCGCGGTACGCAAGCCGTGTCAGATTGAAAGGGCTCCATCTTGCCGGGACCGCGAAAGGGATGAGAAGCCGGAGGGCGACCACGATCCACACCCAGAACAGGATGCGCGCCGACACGTGCCCGCGGAGCAGCCACCTCAGGGTCAGAAAAACGACGATCAGGCAGGACGCCCTCCAGGAACCGTCAACCACCACCTTGAAGACCGACGTCATCATGCTCATTTGCGGACCTTCCTCTCCTTGAGCAGCAGCTCCAGCTCGCGGATCTCGTCCGCCGTCATGTCGGCCCTCTGGCAGAAATGAAGCACCAGGTCGCCCGTCGCGCCCTGGAAGACCCGCTGAAGGAATGAATTGCTCTCGGCCTGGACGTATTTCTCGCGCGACACGCGCGCGGTGTAGACGAATGCCTTTTCCCGCCGGTCCGCGGACACGACGGCCTTGTCGACGAGCCGCGTGAGAAACGTGTTCACCGTCTTCTGCTTCCATCCGTGCCCGGACGGAAGAGAGCCGAACACCTCGGTGGCCGTCAGCGGGCCCCTGGACCAGACCACGCTCATGACTTCCCACTCAGCGCTTGAGATTTTTGGCGGCATATCTCGTACAAACGTAGGAAATAAGTCCTACAGCTGTAGGATGACAAGCCTAATCTTGGGCCGTCAAGGAAGCCTGACGGCTACAGCACATCGAGATCGGCCCGACACGCGGCTCGGAGCCGATCGATCCCCGTCCGTACAAGATGTTCGGTGGGCCCCTCGACCAGAAGCCGGAGTTTCGGCTCCGTGCCCGAGTAGCGGACGAGGACGCGTCCCTTGGCCCCGAGCTCGCGCTCGATCGCACGGATCTCGCCGGAAAGCGCCGCTAGCGACTCGAGCGGCCGCTTCTCCCGAACTGTGAGTGCGGCCGAAAGCTGCGGGAACTTCCGAAGAACCTTTCGGAGCTCGGAGAGCGGCCGGCCCGTCTCCAGCATGACCCCGATGACCTTGAGGGCCGCGGCGAGGCCGTCCCCCGTCGGGCCGAAATCGAAGCACAGGATGTGGCCGGACGACTCGCCCCCGAGCATGGCGCCCTCCGCGCGCATCCGCTCGGCGACATACCGGTCGCCCACCGGGGTGCGAATGACGCGGCCGCCGGCGGCCTCCACGGCCGCGTCGACCCCCAGGTTGCTCTGGACCGTCACGACGAGCGTCTTGCCGGCCAGGCTTCCCTGGCCGAGCGCGTGCGTCGCGAGTATGGCCAGCATCTCGTCGCCGTCGAGGACTCCCCCGAGTTCGTCGCAGAGCACGCAGCGGTCGCCGTCGCCGTCGTGCGCGATCCCGACCCTCGCTCCGCCCGATCGGACGCGCTCGGCGAGCGCTTCGGGGTGCTCGCTCCCGACCCCGCTGTTGATGTTGAAGCCGTCGGGATTGTCCCCCAGGCCCGCGACCTCGGCCCCGAGAGCCCAAAGGACCGTCGGGCTCGAGGCGCATGTCGCTCCGTTCGCGCAGTCGAGAGCGATCTTCCATCCCCGGAGCGAGCCGGGTGGCAGGATGCGCGCCGCGGCCTCGATGTAAGACTCGAGCACCGATTCGCCCGCGATCGGTCCCGCGTCCCCTCCCCCGGGGCCGGGACCGGCTCCTGGCGCGGGAAGGTGAGACTCGATCGCCGCCTCGTCGGCGTCGGTCAGCTTGGAGCCGTCCGGCCCGAAGAACTTGACCCCGTTGTCCGAGGCCGGGTTGTGGGAGGCGGTTATAACGACGCCAAGCGCCGCGCCTCCAAGCCTGACGGCCCGCGAAACGGCGGGCGTCGGGATTATCCCGAGCGCCACCGCCCGGCCGCCGCCGGCAATGACGCCCGCGCCCACGGCGGCCGCAAGCGATGCCCCCGACGCCCGCGTATCGCGGCCTATGAGCACTCTGCCGGAATGCACGCCGCGCCCCTCGAGCCACCGGGCGGCCGCGAACCCAAGCCCGGAGGCGAAGGCCTCGTTGACGACCGGGCCCCCGTAGGGCCCACGCACGCCGTCCGTCCCGAAATAGAGCCGTTGCATGCCGCGCGTCCTATCCACCGTAGAAATCGCGGGTGTCCGCGATTTTCCGCCGCACCGCGCCCCCGAGCAGGATTTCCCGGGCCTCGCCGATCGACCCCCGCACATCCGGCCTCGCCCCGGCAATCCAGAGCGCCACGGCGCCGTTGAGCGCGATCGTGTCGGCAAGACCGCGCGGGCCGCCGCCGGCGGCAAGGGCGGTCGCAAGGGCAAGATTCGCCTCGATGTCGCCGCCAACGATGTCCGCGAAGGGCGAGACCGCCAGGCCGAGCGATTCCGGCGTCCATTCGCCGCGGATCGCCCTCAGGCGCCCGGCGCCGCGGACCATGTTCACGGTCGCCGAGGTGAGCTCGTCGATCCCGCGCCCAGGGCCGATGATCCCATGGACCGCAAGGGCCGACGCGGTGCCGAGCGCATCGAGCGCCTCGGCGAGCTTGTCGACAAGGGCGGGCGAGGCGGCGCCGAGCAGGACGTTCGCCGGCCGGCCGGGATTCAGAAGCGGGCCGAGGATGTTGAAGACGGTGCGCTCGCCGCGGGCCGCGAGCATCTTGCGGACGGGCGCGATCCGCTTGAAAGCCGGATGCCACGACGGCGCAAAGTAAAAGGCGTAGCCGAGCGTGGCAAGGGCGCCCCGCAGCTTTTCGGGCGACGCATCCAGCCTGACTCCCATGGCGGCGAACAGGTCCGCGCTCCCGCATTTTGAAGTGATCCCCCGGTTGCCGTGCTTCATCACCGGGACGCCCGCGCACGCGACGACGAGGGTGACCATGCTCGACACGTTGAATCCCCCGGCGTGGTCCCCTCCCGTGCCAACGATGTCGACGGCCCGGGACGACCAATCCGCGACGCCCGGGTCCAAGGCGAGCGCCCGGAAAGCCCCCGCGAAGGCAGCGATCTCCGCCGACGTCTCCCCCTTCCTCGCGAGCGCCGAAAGGAAACCGGCCTTCGCGTCGTCGGACGGCTGCTCGGATGCAAGCGCGTCCGCCGCGCCGCTGATCTCATCCGCGGTGAGGTCGCGCCCGGCGCCGAGCGAGATTGTGAGCGATTGAAGGTCTCCCATGGCTCAATATCCCATCCCCGCGAGGGCGCAGACCCCGGCGGCAGCCACGAAGCAGTAGATCCCGAAATAGTGCCACTTGCCCTTCTCGAGCCAGCCCGAGAGCCAGCGAAGCGCGAGAAGCCCGGCGACGAAGCTCAGGACCATGCCGGCGAGACCCGGCATGATGAGCGAAGCGATGTCGACGGCCCCGTGCTCCGCCCTTGCCTTGTAGAACCGGTTCAGCTCCCGGACGATCAAGGGGGGCGTGAGGACGACCCCAAGGGCAAAGCTGAACTCCTCGCACATGCGCCTGGGAACCCCCGCCAGCATCCCCGTGGAGATGGTCGCGCCGGACCGGGAAAGCCCGCGGAAGGGCAGGCAGAACCCCTGGGCGAGTCCGATGGCGAGCGCCTCGGCGGCCGAAACCGAGCGGCCCGCGGCGCCGGGCCCGAGCGGCGCCGCGCCGATCGACCGGATCCTGTAGCCGGCGACGACGATGAGGATCCCCCCGGCGGTGAGCGCCAGCGCGATCAAAGGCAGGTTGGAGAACAGCACCTCCAGGTCGGCTCCCGGCCGGTCGCGCAGCAGCGTTCTCCTGAGCAGGAACTCAAGCACCAGGTAAAGGGCGGCTGTGACCGCCGTCGCCAGAACCAGGCGGCCGACGGCGGAGGCGAACTGCGGCGCGCCCGGGAAGAAGCTCTGCTTCCACGACCTCCAGAAATACGCGATCACGGCGACCATCGTCCCGGCGTGCAGCATCGCCAGCAGGAACGTCATCTCCGGGCTGGAGGGGTCGAGGTGCATGATCCTCTCGGCGATGATCACGTGCGCCGAACTCGAGACCGGAAGCAACTCGGTGGCCCCCTGCACGATGCCGAGGACGACGATTTGAAGAAGCGAGGGCGACATGGAGTCGCTCCTTGCTACGCGAGCCGGCCGGAGGCACAAGTCTTGTGTGCGTTCCAGTGCGCGCTTGACGGGCGGCCCTCCCGGCCTTTAAACGGTCACCCTTTAACCCCCTTTACAATGGCCAATCCGAAACGCAAACAGTCCAAGCGGCGCAGCGCCTTGCGGCGCGGCGCAAACCGCTTTAAAGCCCCGCAACTGTCGAAGGACAGCGATGGGACGGCATTCCTGCCGCATCGAGTCAACCCCGCCAACGGGATGTATCGTGGCCGGCAAGTGCTCGACATCGAGACTTAAGGCCGGCTGCGTTATGGTTCCGCTCCGGCGAGTTTACGCGCAAGGCGCCGTTTTATGAGCGACGATTTCGGTTCCCGTCCGGAGTCCGATCCCACCGCCAGCGCGGACGGGGCCGGCCCGGTGCTGGCGGTTGACGCGATGGGC
>PLKS01000043.1 GCA_003140665.1 Opitutaceae bacterium | reverse complement strand
GTTGCGCATCTCCATCGCCTCCTCGAGGACCGTCCGCCTGGCGTCCAGGTTGTCGAGGCGGTTCTGCGCGAAGTATCCCGCGGTCACGTTGCCGCCAAGCTCGCGCGTGCCCGCCTGGATCGGGATCGCGCCCGCGAGAATCTTGAGGAGCGTGGACTTTCCCGCGCCGTTCGGGCCCACAAGGACGAGCCGCGCGCCGCGCTCGGCGTGGAAATCAAGGCTGCGGTAGACCACGTTCTCGCCGTAGGCCTGGCGGACGCCCTTGAGCGTCACGACCCTGAGCCCCGACCGCGGGGGCTGCGGGAACCGGAACGAGATGCGGCGGATATCCTCCTCGGGCGCCTCGATCGCGACCTCCTTGAGCCGCTCGATCTGCTTCTCCTTCGACTTGGCCCTGGACGCGAGCGAGGCCTTCGCGCCGAACCGGTCGACGAACCGCTGCAGGTGGGCGATCTCGCGCTGCTGGTTCTTGTGCACGGTGACCTGCTGCTCCCGGTGGGCCTCCTTCTGGCGGACGAAGTCGTCGTAGTTCCCGGTCCAGCGGTAGAGCGTCCGGTCGCGAAGCTCGAGGATCCCGGTGCAGAGCGTGTTCAGGAAGGCGCGGTCGTGCGAGATGATGATCAGGCCGCCGGGGTAGCGCTTGAGGTACTCCTGGAACCAGAGGAGCACCTCCAGGTCGAGGTGGTTGGTCGGCTCGTCCAGCAGCAGCAGCGCGGGCTCGCGGACGAGCAGCCGCGCCAGGTGCGCGCGCATGACCCAGCCGCCCGAGAACGTCCTCGCCGGCCGGTTGAAGTCCGCGTCACGGAACCCGAGGCCGGCCAGGATGATCCTGGCCTTGGTCTCGATCCCGTATCCGCCGAGCTCCTCGAACCGGTGGTGCGCGTCAAACTCGCCCTGCATGCTCGCCGGCGAGCCGCCCTTCTCCATGACCCGCAGCTGGTCGCGCAGCTCCACGAACTCCGGGGTGATCGCGGTCGCCAGGTCGAGGACCGTCTCGTCCCCCGCGGGCGCCGTCTCCTGGGGCAGGTAGCCGAAGCTGCCCCCCTTTTCCCAGGTGATCGTCCCGGAATCCACGGGCTCCTCGCCGATGATCACGTTGAAAAGCGTGGTCTTTCCCGCGCCGTTCGGGCCAACGAGCCCGAAACGGTCCTCGCGCTTGATGAATACGGACACATCCTCGAACAATGTCCGTGGACCGTACGACTTTGAGACGTCTGCGAGCGTGAGCATGGGAACCCTGCATTCAACACGCGCCCCATGGGCCTCGTCAATCGCGCCGATTAGGGGTTGTTTCGGACGCCCTGGGCGGCATTTTTTGGGTGCGGGCGGCCCGGCGCCGGCAAGAATCAGCGCCACGATGCTCGACGAGGAGTTCATCCCAATCGCCATCCGGGAGCTTGAACGGCTGAAGGGCCTTGCCGACCGGGCGATCTCCCAGCTGCCCGCCGACCGGCTCTTCGAGATCCCGGGCGACGGCGACAACAGCGTCGCGGTGATCATGAAGCACGTCGGCGGCAACATGTGCTCCCGGTGGCGGGACTTCCTCACCTCCGACGGCGAGAAGCCGGACCGCGGGAGGGACCTGGAGTTCGTGATCGCGCCCGACGACTCGCGGGACGCCGTCCTTGCCCGGTGGAACGAGGGATGGGCCGTGCTGTTCGCCGCGCTCGCGCCGCTTCGCCCGCAGGACCTGGGGCGGACGGTGACCATCCGGCGCGAGCCGCTGACGGCGCTCCAGGCCATCAGTCGCCAGCTCAGCCACTACGCCTACCACGTCGGGCAGATCGTCTACCTGGCGAAGCATTTTGCCGGCGCGCGATGGAAAACCCTGAGCATTCCGCCGGGCGGGTCGGAGCCGTTCAACGAGGCCCCCAAGAAATATATCGGGAATGCCTAGAGGGAATGCGGCGCGCGGAGGCCGGCAAAAGCGGAGGGAGGCCAAATCGCAACGGTGCCGAATTTGGGTGGCAACGCGGTTCGGCAACGTTCACGCTTTTGGCGCACACATATCGTCATGAGCGCAAAATTCCGAAAGCATCTCCCCGAGGTGGTCAACGCGCGCATCGCGCGGTCGAAGGGTCCGATTTCAAGGTTTCTTGCGCGCCACTACCGCCATTTCAACTCCGCCGCGCTCCTGGACGCGGCGAAGGGATACGACGCGCACCTCAAGGCGGGCGGCAAGATGCTCGTGACGCTCGCGGGCGCGATGTCCACGGCGGAGCTGGGCATCTCGCTCGCCGAGATGATCCGCCGGGGCAAGATCCACGCGATCGTGTGCACCGGCGCCAACCTCGAGGAGGACATGTTCAACCTGGTCGCCCACGAGTACTATGAGCGCGTCCCGGACTACAGGAACCTGACGCCGGGCGACGAGCAGGCGCTCCTCGACCGGCACATGAACCGGGTCACCGACACCTGCATCCCGGAGAAGGAGGCGATGCGGCGCATCGAGGAGATCGTGCTCGGGGAATGGGTGGCCGCGGACCGCTCGGGGGAGCGCTGCTTCCCGCACGAGTTCATGTACAGGATCCTGCGCGGCGGGAAGCTCGGCAAGTCGTTCCAGATCGACCGGAAGAACTCGTGGCTCCTGGCGGCCTGCGAGAAGAACCTCCCCATCGTCGTCCCGGGCTGGGAGGACTCGACCCTGGGCAACATGTTCGCGTCCCACGTCATCACCGGCGTCGTGAAGAACGTGCACACGGTGCGCTCGGGGATCGAGTACATGGCCGAGCTCGCCGGGTGGTACAAGAAGACCGCCAGGACGCTCGGGACCGGCGAGGGCTCGATCGGGTTTTTCCAGATCGGCGGCGGGATCGCGGGCGACTTCCCGATCTGCGTCGTCCCGATGCTCCACCAGGACCTGCGGCAGACGGGCATCCCGCTATGGGGGTATTTCTGCCAGGTCAGCGACTCGACGACCAGCTACGGCAGCTATTCGGGCGCCGTGCCGAACGAGAAGATCACCTGGGGCAAGCTGGGCGCGTCCACGCCGAAGTTCATCGTCGAGTCGGACGCCACGATCGTCGCGCCGCTGATATTTGCCTGGGTGCTCGGCGAGTGACGATGCCGAACCGGCTCGCGGGCTCGGCGTCGCCCTACCTGCTTCAGCACGCGGACAATCCGGTGGATTGGTTCCCGTGGGGCCCGCAGGCGTTTGAATCCGCGCGCAGGCGGGACGTCCCCATCTTCCTCTCGGTGGGCTACTCGACCTGCCACTGGTGCCACGTGATGGCCCACGAGTCGTTTGAGGACGGCGCCATCGCGGCGGTGATGAACGAGCATTTCGTCTCCATCAAGCTCGACCGGGAGGAGCGGCCCGATGTCGACCGGGTCTACATGTCGTACCTGCAGGCGCTCACCGGCCAGGGAGGCTGGCCGCTCAGCGTGTGGCTGACGCCGGACCTCAAGCCGTTCTACGCCGGGACGTATTTCGCCCCGGAGGACAGGCAGGGACGCGCCGGCTTCCCGACCATCCTCCGGGCGATCGCCCGCGGCTGGAGGGAGGACCGGGCCAGGCTCGTCGGAGAGGCCGATCGCGTCGTCGAGGCGCTCAGGGAGCGCGCGTCGGAAGGGGCGGCGCCGGGGGCGGTCGCGACGTTTGCCGAGGCCGCGGGCGCGGCGTTCGAGAAGGGCTACCAGTACTACGCGGAGAACTTCGACCCTCGGAACGGCGGCTTCGGGGGCGCGCCCAAGTTCCCCCGGCCATCGAACCTCGCGTTCCTGCTCCGGTGCGCGGCGCTGCAGGGCCTGGCAAGCGAGGCGGGGGTCGAGGCGGCCGGGATGGTCGCGCGCACCCTCGGCGCGATGGCCCGCGGGGGCGTCCACGACCATATCGGCGGCGGCTTCCACCGCTACTCCGTGGACGCCGAGTGGTTCGTCCCGCATTTCGAGAAGATGCTCTACGACCAGGCGCAGATCGCGTCCTGCGCCCTGGAGGCGTGGCAGGCGACCGCCGACGAGCGGTCCGCGTGGCTCGCCCGGGCCACCCTCGACTACGTGCTGCGCGACATGACGGCGCCGGGCGGCGGCTTCTATTCCGCCGAGGACGCGGACTCGCCGGGCACGGACGGGCAGGGGTCGGTGGAGGGCGCCTTCTATGTCTGGACGCTGGCCGAGGTGGAGCGCGCGCTCGGCCCGGACGCCGCCTTCGCGGCAGGCCACTTCGGGATCAGGCCCGAGGGCAATGTCCCGAAGGGCCTGGACCCCCACGGGGACTTCTCGGGCCGGAACATCCTGGCGCAGGCGCGATCCCTCGGGGAATCGGCGAAGCTCCACGGGCTGGACCCGCAGGCGGCGAACGACCTCCTTGTGTCGTGCCTCGGGCGCCTGCTGGCCGCGCGATCGGCGCGGCCGCGGCCGCACCTGGACGACAAGGTCGTGGCGGGCTGGAACGGGCTCATGATCTCCGCGCTCGCGCGGGCGGCCGTCGTCCCCGCCGAATCGCTGGCCGACAGGCGGGCGGCCTACCTCGCCGCGGCGCTCAAGGCCGCGGCCTTCGTGGAACGGGAGCTCTTCAACCTGCCGGGCGGCCTGCCGCGCCGTTCGTGGCGCCGCGGCGAGGGTTCGGGGGCCGGCTTCGCGGAGGACTGCGCCTTCCTGGTCCAGGCGTGGCTGGACCTCTACGAGGCGACATTCGACGCCGGATGGCTTGTCCGCGCGGAAGGTCTGCAGCGGGTGATGGACGAGCAGTTCTGGGACGCCGCAAAGGGCGGCTATTTCAACTCGGCCGCGGGGGCCGCGGATGTCGTGGTGCGGCTCAAGGAGGACTATGACGGGGCGGAGCCCGCGGCGACCTCGGCGGCCGCGATGAACCTGTTCAGGCTCTCGGCGCTCACGGGGGACGAGGCCATGCGGGAGCGCGGCCGGCGCGCCATCGCTGCGTTCCGGGGACGATGGGAGGAGGCGCCGCACGCGATGCCCCAGTTGTTGTGCTCGTTCGAGTCCGCGCTCGAGCCGCCCCGCCACGTGATCATCACCGGCGATCCTGCGTCGCCGGATTTCGCAGAGCTGGCCGCCGTGGTCCACGAAAGCCTCGGCCCACGCCGCGCGCTGGCGGCGCTCGACGGCTCCCCGGACGCGCGGGCCTTCCTGTCGGCGCGCTCGCCATGGCTCGCCCAGATGGGCGCCGGCGAAACAAGGCCCACGGCATACGTCTGCGAGGCGCACGCCTGCCAGGCGCCGGCGCGCACGCCGGATGAGCTGAGGAGGGCGCTCGGTCGCCCGGCCGCGGCGTCCTGAACCCCAAAATACCCATTGTTTACAATACGAATTGTTTACATGGGGGTCTTGGGCGCCCTAGATTGCCCCATTACCCATGAAAGTCCTAGCTGTTGAAGACGACAAAGCGTCCCTGGCGATTTTGTGCCGTTCGCTGGAGCGGCTGGGGCACGAGGTGATCGGGACCGAGGACGGCGAGGAGGCGTGGAAGGCGTGGCTCAAGGAGAAGCCCCGCGTGGCCGTGAGCGACTGGCAGATGCCCAAGCTCGACGGGCTCAAGCTCTGCAGGCGTTTCCGCGCGCAGCAGGGCCAGGAGTACCTCTATTTCATCCTGCTCACCGGAACGGGGGCGACCGGCCAGAACCGCCGGGCCGCCGCGGAGGCCGGCGTGGACGACTTCCTGACGAAGCCCATTGACCTGTCGGAACTCTGGATGAGGCTTCGTGTCGCCGAGCGGATCCTCACCTACACGACCCAGGTGCACCGTCTCGAGGAGATGATGCCGATGTGCTCCTACTGCAAGAAGATCAGGGATGACCGGAACTACTGGCAGCAGATCGAGAGCTACATCAACGAGCGCACCGGCACCGAGATCAGCCACTCGGTCTGCCCCGACTGCTACCAGCGGGTCGTGATCCCCGAGCTCGACCGCCTGAAGCGCGAGGCGCTCAAGCCGGCCCCCGCGCGCAAGCCAACCGCCGCCGTCAGAAGGCTGCGGTGAGCATCTCCTGGGCGCCCGGCTGGATCGTGCGCTCCCCGAGGGCCGTGCACTCGATCTCGTCGTTCTTGTAGAGCTTGAACCTGACGGCCGCTGACGCGGCCTTGGTCTCCCAGCGCCACTTGCCGATCGAGATGAACGTCATCTGCACGCCCTTGTCCCAGCTCAACCCCGGGCCCTCGCCGCGGATGCAGAGGCGGTTGCCGATCCCGATATAGGCGGTGACGACGAGGCGCGTGCCGCCGTCTGCCGGCGCCGCGGCCTCGGCGGTCCCCGTCGCCGACGGGGACTGGGACTCGAGGATCAGGTCCTGCCCGGCCTCTGCCGTCGGCGCGGGCTTCCTCGGGGCGCGTTTGCGCGGCGCGGCGATCTCGGGAGCCGGCGCGGGAGCGGGAGCGGGCGGAGGCGCGGCCTCGGGCGCGGCTTCGGGCTTGGCCTCTGCCTCGGGTTTCACCTCGGGTTTGGCCTCTACCTCGGGGTTGGTCTCGGGAGCGGGTTTCGCCTCGGGCAACGGTTTCGCCTCGGGCGCGGCCGGCTGGAAGGGCGGGACCGGGGGTATCACCGCCGGCCGGATCTCGACGATCTCGCTCGCCAGCACGGGAGGCACCTCCAGGGCGACCGGCGGAATGAACGCCTCGGAGCGGGCCTGGGGGAAAGACTTGGGAGCGGCCGCCTCGAAATCGGCGACGGTTCTGGCGATTTTCTTCGCCACGGATTCCAGCCTCGCGGCGGACTCGCCATCATCCTTCTTCGCTTCGGCGAGGCGGGCGAGGCGGCGCGCTTTGCGCGTTTCGCGCACGCGCTGCCATTCGGGATGATAGCGATATTGCAGCCGGCCGGCGGCATCGCGGCCGGTGGCCTGGATGTGACCGTTGTGATGGGCACAGATCNNAGGAGCTCGGCCATCTTCTCCTGGATCTGGTGGGCGACCTTGTCGGACTGGTTGAAATTCTCCTGGGCTATCCCCGCCAGCCGGTCGAGGCCGCTGGCCGCGATCGCGATCTGCTCCGCTGAGGAGGTGACGGTGACGGCCAGCGCCTGCAGCGCGCGCTGGCGGTTGTCGAGGGCCTCCTCCTGCCAGCGCACATAGTCCGTGATGAAGGGGAAGGCGCCGAGCACGGTCGCCACGACCGCGCAGACGACGATCGCCAGCAGCGGCATGCCCCTGACGGGGTGGGCCGACTGGCTCCACACGATCCATATCGCGACGACCAGGGTGACGTCCCCCGCCAGGAAAATCCACTTGGGCAGCTTCGGCGTGTCGCTAGGTAGGTTCATGGGGTTTCGGCCGGATTTTTTCTGCGGCTTGGGGCCGCTTATTTCAACATGGAAACGCGCTCCGGGGACGAACTCCGCCCGAAATGCGCGGCGACGGCGGCGACGAGTCTGTCCCACTGTGCCGGGTTGAGGTCGCGCTTCCTGCCCGGCGAGACCTGCCGGTGGTCGGCGAGGCGGTCGGGGGCCCACCCGAGCCGCGACCACCGCGACTCGAGCCATTCCAGCGCCGATGCGAGCTGCGGGCCGGAAAGGGGCGCCGCATCGGTGTCGCCGGCGAATGCCACCCCGAGCATGAAGTCGTTGCACCGGTCGCGGCCGAGGAACCGGGAGGCGCCGGCGTGCCAGGCGACCTCCCCGTCGGGGACGAGGGTGCACCGGGTCCCGTCGGCGTCGATGAGGCAATGGTAGCTCACGCGGCTCCCCGGGTTGAGCATCCTCTCAATCGTCTCCCCGAAGCCGAGCTCGCTGTGGTGGAAGAGCGCGCCAAGCCTCTCATGCGGCGCGGGATCCCGGTTGGGGGAGAGCCGCTCGAATTCCCTGAAGGCCATCGGGCGCGCGGGGCTATACGCGATGCCACGCCGTGACCGAGAGCCCGAAAAGGAAGCCTATCCGGACCGCGCCCTCGAGCGTCAGCACGACGAGGATCTTCTTCAGGCCGCAGTTCCGGCGGATCGAATACCCCGCGACGGTCGCGGCGACCAGGCAGAGCGAGTACACCCGCCCCGTCGGCGTCGCCAGGAGCGCGAGGGTCCACAGGGCATAGACGAAGAGGCCCGCGGTCCAGAGGAACGCGACCCCTTCGCCGGGCCCCATCTCGCGGGGGTCGGCGCCGCGGGCGATCTGCTTGATCCCGACATAGCGCTCGCTGATGGCCAGCTGCCACGCCTCGAATGCGAGGAAAAGGGGCGCCAGGAGCGGAAGGCTGTTCACTTCCCGAGCATGCCCCCTTCGGGGCCCGGCGACAATCCAGTTCGCGGGAGTTGCGCTTGCGCCCCGCTCCGCGCTTGTCCAACCTCCGGGCAACGTGCCGATACGTACTGTCATTATCGATGATGAGGTCGTATTCCGCCAGATGCTGGCCTCCGCCCTGAGCCGCGTGCGCGGCCTGGTGGTGGCGGGTGCTTTCAAGGACGGGAAGTCGGGTCTGGAGCACTGCCTCAAGGATCCGCCCGGGCTCCTGGTCGTCGACCTGTACCTGCCGGGGATGCACGGCCTCGAGGTGGTCCGCGAGGTCCGGGCAAAGCTCCCGAACACGCGGATTCTGGTCCTGACCGGCCACCCGGACGGCGACCTGCCGGCCCGCCTCATCGCCCAGGGCGTCCACGGGTTCGTGGACAAGAGCGCGCCGCTCAACTACGTGCTGCAGGCGATCGAGTCGGTGATCGCCGGGGGCATGTTCTTCGCGGCCCACATCCCGCCCAAGCCGACCGGCTCCGCCCAGTTTCCCAAGGTCGAGCCCTCGGTGAAGGCGGGCCCGCAGACGACGTCCGTGGGCGCCGTCGAGACGCTTTCCGCTCGCGAGCTCGAGGTCGCGCGCCTCGTGGCCGAGGGCTATTCCTCGAAGGAGATCGCCGACCGGCTGGACCTGAGCGTGCGCACGGTCGAGAAGCATCGCGCGAACATCATGGACAAGATCAAGGTGACCGAGGTCGCCAGCCTCGTCCGGTGGTGCGTGCAGGCGGGCATCGTGAAATCCTGAGCGCCGGGCCCGTCCCCCGGCCCGTCAGTCGGCGTACTTTCGCAGCTCGGCCGCGAACGAGTCGAATTCCGCGATCGCGGCCTTGAGGTCGTCCTGGCTGAGCGGGGCGCCGGGCTGGGCCAGCTTGTCCTCGATCACGGAGATATGCTCCGAAAGCTTGTCCGCCCCCATGTGCAGGGCGCTGCTCTTCAGGCCGTGGGTGATCCTCATCTGGTCCTGGCGGCTGCTGATACCGAGGCTGCGGATCGAGTCCGGAAAGCTGTGGAGGAAGAGCCGGACGATCTCCCTCGTGGCGTCATCGCCGACGAGCAGGGCAAGGTCCTTCAGGGCCAGGTTCGGGGGTGGCGTGCTCAACACCACAATGGCCGCCCATAATGGGTCCGGCGGCAATCGATTAATTTCGCCCTACCGCCGCTTTCGCCTCGTCTTCCCCGCCGCCGGGGGTGTCCGCACGGCCGCCGTCGCCGGGTCCTCGGCGGCCCTGAGGGCCTCCTTTTCCGGGGCAAGCGACCCGGGCTCGGGATAGAGGTGCCATTTGCCGTCCGCCTTGTGCGCGTGGATCTCGGGCAGGAAGCGCAGGTCCCACTCGACAAGCATCTGAAAATACTGGCTCCGGCCGAATTTCAGAGCGCGGTAGCGCGACTCGATGCGCGCCCACATTTCGTGGGTGAAGGAGATTCCCTGGGAGCGTGTGGTTTGGCCCATGCGCAACTATTGCGAATCATTGAAAGCGTGTTGACGCATTTCATCTGAAAACGGTTGCGAGCCGTAGTCCCCCGTTTTCAACGGCATCCGCGGAACCGGCCCCGCGGGCGCCCTCCGCGCCCCGCCCTAGTGGGAGCCTTCCGAGTCAAGGTCGCCCGGCTTGAGGAGGGGCGCGAACGCCGCCTTGTTGGAGGCCTTCATGTACGCCTCCTTCGCCTCGATCGTGCCGTCCTTCACCCGGTTCATGAGGCTCGTGTCCATCAGGACCATCCCCTCCGAGCCGCTGCCCTCGATGATGGCCCGGATGTTCGCGATCTGGCCGCTGCGCACCGTGTTGGCCAGGGCCTCGTGCTGGAGCAGGATCTCGTGGACGGCGCACCGGCCCTTGGGGATTTTCCTGCAGAGCAGCTGGGCCACGATCCCGGCGAGGCAGCCGGCCAGCATCACCCGCACCTGGTTCTGGTCGTCCGAGGGGAACGCGTTGATGATCCGGTCGACGGTCTTCGGCGCGTTGTTCGTGTGCAGCGTCCCGAACACGAGCATGCCCATCGAGGCGCAGCTCAGCGCGAGCTTGATCGTCTCCAGCTCGCGCATCTCGCCGACGAGCAGGATGTCGGGGTCGTGGCGCATGGCCCCCTTGAGGGCGGACGCGAACGTCTCCGTGTGCTCGCCGACCTCGCGGTGCACGATGACGCTCTTCTTGACCGGGTGCACGAACTCTATCGGGTCCTCGATCGTGATGATGTGCCGGGACAGGTTCGTGTTGATGTAGTCGATCATCGCCGCCAGCGTCGTCGACTTGCCGCTGCCGGTCGGCCCCGTGACGACCACGAGGCCCTCGTTGAGGTGGCAGAGCTTCTTGATGGCCTCGGGCAGGCCCAGCTGCTCGAACGAGAGGATCTTGGCCGGAATCTCGCGGAACACGGCCGCCTGGCCCCAGTGGTTGTAGAGAAAATTGCCGCGGAACCGGGCGAGGCCGGGGATCTCGTAGGCGAGGTCAAGGTCCCGGCGCGCGAGGAAGTCAGTCCAGCGCCTCTCGGGCACGATCTCCTTCAGCATCCTGGACATCTCCTCCGCGGTGAGAAGCTTGTCGCCGATCGGCTGGATCGAGCCGGACACCCGGGCCTTCGGCGGCAGGCCCACCGCGATGTGGAGGTCCGAGCCGCCCAGGCCGACCATCTTTCTGAGGAGGGAGTCGATCTCGGCCATGGCGGGGTCAGGTGATCCTCGCGCGGATCACGCGGTTCGAGATGTTCGCAAGGGCGATCTCCTTCGTGATCTTGCCTTCCTGCCAGAGCCCGAAGACCACCCCGTCCATGAGGCACATCCCCTCGCGGACGCCCGTCTCCATCGCGTTGCGCAGGCCCGTCGTCTTGCCGTCCCGGACAAGGTTCGCGATGGCCATGACGTTGACGAGGATCTCGCAGGCCATCACGAGGCCGCCGGCCTTCGCCGGCAGCAGCCGCTGGCAGAGGATCCCGCGCAGGCTCTCGGCCACGCTCGAGCGGATCTGCGACTGCTGCAGGGCCGGGAACACGTCCAGCAGCCGGTTCAGCGTGGTGACCGCGTCGCTGGTGTGCATGGTCCCGATCACCAGGTGGCCGGTCTCGGCCGCGCTCACCGCCATCTCGATCGTCTCCAGGTCGCGCAGCTCCCCGATCACGATGATGTCGGGGTCCTCCCGCAGCGCCCCCTTGAGGGCCGTGAAGAACGTCTTCGTGTGCTCTCCCACCTGGCGCTGCGTCACCGTGCAGCCCCTCGCCACCTGCACCACCTCGATCGGGTCCTCCACCGTGATGATGTGGTCCCTGCGGGTCTCGTTGAGGTAGTCCACCATCGAGGCGAGCGTCGTCGTCTTTCCCGATCCCACGGGGCCGGTCACGAGGACGAGGCCGTTGTGGTAGCTCAGCAGGCGCTTGAGGGTGTCGAGGTGGGAGGCGAACCCGAGCTCCGACATCGACTTGGTCTCCCTCGGCACCATCCGGTACGAGCCCGCGGCGCCGTCCTTGTGGAACATGAGGTTGACGCGGTACCGCTCGTTGGGCCCGAGAGCCAGCGCGTAGTCGAGGTCCTTCTTCTCCAGGAACTCCGTCCTCTCCGTCGGCGAGAGGAGCGCGGTATTGAGCCGGAGCGCCTCGTCCGCGGTGAGCGAGTGCTCGTTGATGAAGGCGAGGGCTCGGTCCTTCCGGACGAACGGGCGCCTCCCGGTGCACATGTGGAGGTCGCTCGCCCCGTGGAGCACCGTGGCGGTCAGCAGGTCCCTCAGGCCCTGGGCGAGCTGCTTTTCATCCATCTTGCCGATGGCCTCGAAGGCGAACGAGGGCGGCGGCCCGGCGACGGCCTTCTTTTGCGCGACAGCCACGATGTCCTCGACGAAGTCGTCGGCCGCCACGAACGGATCCGTCGCGGGCGGCCCGACCTTGGCCTTGATCGACGCCCTGCCGGCCAGCTTCTCGAGCATCTCGACATCCGTGACGATCTCGTCGTCGATCAGCTTCTGCGCGAAATCCAGCATGCCGGGCTGGTTTCCCAGCTCGACCTTCACCTTCACGCATTGCGCCCGGGTGAAGAATCCCTGGTCGATGCCGAGCCGGACAAACCAGAGGATGTCGGGATGTAATGGGGGCGGTGGCACGCGTCCCGATCATGCTGCGGGGTAATGGCCTGCCATGCGAGCATCCAATGCGCCGGGGACGGGCGCCGGCGGGGGCAGATTGGGAGGTTGCAAACCCGGGGGTTTGCAGGGAGGGTGGGGCTTTCATCCAGACAACATGCTACGGAAGTTTATTGCCAGGCTGCGCGAATCGATCGCGCCCACCCCGAAGAAACCAGCCCACGTCGCGCCCCAGGCAGCGGCGACGCTCCGCAAGCCGGACCCAGCAGGCGGCGGCCGCCCCCATGGGCAGGCCCAGAGGGAGAGGGGGCAGCCACGGGTCCAGGGCCAGGGACGGGTCCAAGGCCAGGGACAGGGACGGGTCCAAGGCCAGGGACGGGGACAGGGACAGGGGCAGGGGCAGGGCAGGCCGCAGGGTTCCCAACAGGGGGGGGCCCCCAAAGGCAACGCCCAGGAATTCCGCCCGAGGCATGAGGAGCGGCGCCCCGAGGGCCGCGGTCCCGCGAGGCCCGCGCACGGCCGCCAGGGCGACGGGCGCAGGCCGCGTCCCGCGCGCGACGATTTCGAGCACCCGCGCAGCGGGCCGGACAAGCCGCTGGTCCATGTCGACGTCCCCAAGATGGACACGCCGTTCACGAAGCTGGGCCTCAACGACGCCCTCGCGTACGCCGTCCAGGAGAAGGGCTACACGGAGCCCACGCCGATCCAGGTCCAGGCGATCCCGCTGATCCTCGAGGGCCGCGACGTCATCGGCTCGGCCCAGACCGGCACGGGAAAGACGGCCGCCTTCGCGCTCCCGATCATCCAGCGCCTGGCGGCCCACGGCTCGATGCGATGCCTCGTGCTCGAGCCCACGCGCGAGCTCGCGCTCCAGGTCGAGGAGGCCTTCCACAAGTACGCCATGTTCACGGACCTGAGGGTCACGATCGTCTACGGCGGCGTCGGCTACGGCAAGCAGACGGACGACCTGCGCCGCGGGATGGACATCCTCGCCGCGACTCCCGGGCGGCTGCTGGATCACCTGGAGCAGGGGAACTGCTCCCTGGACAAGATCGAGATCCTCGTCCTCGACGAGGTCGACCGGATGCTCGACATGGGATTCCTGCCCGACGTGAGGCGCATCGTCCAGAAGTGCGCCAGCAACCGCCAGACGCTGTTCTTCACGGCGACCCTCCCGCCGGAAATCGAGCAGCTTGCCGGCTGGGCCCTGCGCAACCCCTCCAAGGTGGAGATCGGCCGCCACAGCGCCCCCGCGGAGACGGTCGCCCATGCGTTCTACCCGGTGGTCGCCCAGCAGAAGTTCGACCTGCTCCAG